>CAZZUX010000032.1:0-7942 GCA_964657395.1 uncultured Ktedonobacteraceae bacterium | reverse complement strand
AGCAGGCTGCTGCTGAGCAGAACAGCAGCCCGCCTTCCAACAAGTAGCAGTTCCGTTTCAGCTTGCCGACTTCAACGCACTCAGCAGGCCCTGCCCATTCGGTGAGCCAAGGCCGGTGCAGGCGTCCCAGCCCGGACCGGCCTTGAAGTCTCCATTGTTACCGCTGGTGATGTCGAAGAATGCTGCCTGTCCGGAAGCCTGACCCATCGTATAGATTTTCGGATTCAGAAAACCTACCTTCACTCCCAACTGCTGATTCAGCAGAGCTATGAGGCCTGCCCACAGGGGTGCGACCGCGCTGGTGCCGCCGACAACCTCCTGTTGTCCGTCCACCAGGGTTTGATAGCCCGTGGATGGTGCTGCGTCTCCGGCCACGTCGGGCACGCCGCGGCCGCCAGGTGCCGGCGCAGCAGCTTCAGGAGCTTCGTCGTCCTTTGACTTACGATGTTTCTTCGTCGGCGTTGAAGAGGAAGCAGGCACGCCTGCACCGTCCTGCCACGCAGGAAGAGCAAAGACCTTGCTGACGCCGCCTCCGGTCGCGCCTCCTCCGCTGGCCTGGTCGTTCCATACCACTTCGGACTTGCGTGTGCCATTGCTGGCTGTCAGCGCTGTGCCTCCACAGGCAAGGACATGAGGACTGGATGCCGGAAAGTCGACGTTGTCGCCAGTCGCCCCATCGGATGATCCGTTATCTCCGCAGGCGACCGTGATGCTGATGCCGAGAGCAGCCGCAGACTGGCAGGTTGAGTCCATGCTGTTGATGGCTGTCTGCGACCAGCTTGATTCCGGGCCGCCCCAGGAAATAGAAATCACGCTTGGATCATTGGTCGTGTCGTGGATCGCTGTGGAGATGGCGTCCTGAAAGCCCTGGTCCGTGTTGGTCGTGAAGTAGACGACGATCTTTGCGCCAGGAGCGACTCCGCCGGCAACTTCGATATCGAGCATAACCTCGCCGTCGGCGCCATTCGGATCGCCCGGCGCATTCGTTCCTCCATCAAGCAGGACAGCGGTGACGTTGGGAGGCGTGAGGCCCAGCGACTGAAAGTAGTTGGTGATGTCCGTGGTGGTGTACCCGCCGCCAAGCTCAATGATGCCGATGGTCTGCCCTGCTCCTGCGGCTGCGCCACTGGGTGGCGAAGGAAATTGGTAAACCTGCGCGACCTGCGGTGGCGTGAACGTTCCGCTCGTCGAGGCAGATGGAGACGCGATGATGGAGTCGTTGCGGTACCGGAACTTGGGAGTAGCGATGGGGCGGTTGTCGAGGCCAAGAACAGCCTCTACTGAGTCAACCAGCTCCTGCGGCACAGTCACCTGGCCGGTGAACGCGTGGAAGCTGGCGCCCTTCTTAATGGCAGAACCGGACTGCTGCGGCTCGTAATTGTTCAGTTCCACACCGAAGGCTGCCTCAAAGGCGCTGATGGGTCCGCGCAGCTCCACTCGTCGACGCTCGAGACTGGAAGCCTGCTGATCCACGGTGAGGCCGTGGCTGCGCGCGAACTCAACTACTGTGTCGAAGGATTGCTGCGAGGCGCCGTATTGATCCGTCAGTTCCTGCCGCGACATCTGGCGACCGCCGAGGCTGTCGATATTCAGCGGAGTTTTGCGTTTGAGGATGACTGATACGCGGATCTGACGGTCGGCTGCTGCCTTGCCGATATGTCGTGCATTCGGAATGGGCTGATGCTCACTGAACGGAAGAACGACGCGACGGGAAAAACGATCAGAGGGGGACATGAATTTCTCCTTCAGTTCTAGATGCGGACAAGACAGATGGAGCCCGTTTGTATCAGACGATGTCATAGGACAGGCGGCTTCAGGGCAGGAGCCTGTCAATTCGAGTCAGCCAGACACAATGAGCTGCTGCAAGCGTCTCATCCACCCTCTAGAGCGGAATGTTGCCGTGCTTCTTGGGTGGATTCTTGTCGCGCTTGCCTTCCAGCATGGCAAGAGCGCGGATGAGGTGAGGGCGCGTCTCACTTGGCAGGATGACGGCGTCGACGTAGCCGCGTTCCGCAGCGATGTAGGGATTTGAGAAACGATGGCGGAACTCGTCGACCTTCTCTTTTCGCGCGGCGGCGAGCAGCTCGGCACGGCGTTCTTCGGTCAACGGTCCTTCGCGGGCCTCGGCATCACGGATAAACTGCTCGAGCTCGCGCCCATACACAATGTTGACGGCGCCTTCCGCGCCCATGACGGCGATCTCGGCTGTAGGCCACGCCAGGTTCACGTCCGTGCGGATCTGCTTGGAACTCATGACGCAGTAGGCGCCGCCATAGGCTTTACGCGTGATGACGGTAAGTTTCGGCACGGTGGCTTCCGCATAGGCGTAGAGCAGCTTCGCGCCATGTCGGATGATCCCGCCATACTCCTGCTGCGTTCCCGGGAGAAAGCCAGGTACGTCTTCCACGGTGATCAACGGAATGTTAAACGCATCACAAAAGCGGACAAACCGCGCGGCCTTCGCACTGGCATTGATGTCGAGCACACCGGCAAGATGCATCGGCTGGTTAGCGACGATGCCGACCGGCCTGCCATCCATACGGGCGAAGCCAATGACGATGTTCCGGGCATAGTGTTCCTGCACCTCGAAGAAGTAGGCATCGTCGACGATGTGGTGAATCACGTCCTTAATGTCGTAGGGCGTGCTTGGCTCGGAGGGCACCAGGCTGTCGAGAGCGAGGTCCTTGCGTGTGGGCGAGTCGACAGGGATGCGACGAGGTGCGTCCTCCAGGTTGTTGGAGGGCAGAAAACTGAGCAACTCGCGCAGCATGGCGAGACACTCGGCATCATCGTGAGCCATGAAGTGGGCGACGCCGGAGATCTCATTATGAGTGCCGGCGCCTCCGAGTTCCTCCTTGGTGACTTCCTCGTGAGTGACGGTTTTAATGACATCAGGGCCGGTGACAAACATGTACGAGGTCTTGTCCACCATGAGGATGAAGTCGGTGATAGCCGGCGAGTAGACTGCGCCCCCCGCACAAGGGCCGAGAATCGCAGAGATCTGGGGAACGACGCCGGAAGCGAGAGTGTTCTGCAGAAAAATATCAGCATAGCCGGCAAGCGAAACGACCCCTTCCTGGATACGCGCTCCACCAGAATCATTGAGGCCGATGATGGGGGCGCCGACTTTGAGCGCCATCTCCATCAACTTAATGATTTTGGCGGCATTGCTCTCCGAAAGCGAACCGCCGAAGACGGTGAAATCCTGGGCGAACACGAAGACCGTGCGGCCATCGATGAGGCCGTAGCCGGTGATGATGCCGTCGCCCGGGATGGTCTTGTCGGCCATTCCAAAATCGGTACAGCGATGGGTGACAAAACGATCAGTCTCTTCAAATGTGCCTTCATCCAGCAGAAGCTCCACGCGTTCGCGCGCAGTAAGCTTTCCACCACTCTGCTGTTTTTGGCGGCGCTCTGCTCCACCTGATTCTTCGACCAGCGCATGCCTGCGGGCGAGTTCTTCCAATTGGGGATTCGGCGGAAGAGCAGAGGGGACTTTCAAATCCGAAGTGGCCATCGAAACGGATTATAGAAGGGGAACAGGGACGCTGGCGGGTCTGAAAAGGACAGGAAGCGCCCGGAGCACCTGGTTGATCTGCTCAACGCGGCTTGAGCATTTCTGTGGTCTACCAGACGTGCTTATGGAAGACCTGATCTTTTTCCTTGCATGGTGCACACGCGCCACTTACCGCGCAGCCGATCAGGACTGCTGAAGCTGCCGTGATTGCGATCGCCGGAACATACGATTCCAGGAACGAAAACCAGTGCGAGATTGCTGAGAAATTAGCGGACAGCATGGCCGGAACCACTCCCTTGAACTACTTAGAACATGTCAACCCTGACGAGGTTGACTGCTTACCTACAAAATCCACTATTGGTGCGCTGAGCGCTACTCCCTGAAAGTGTGTGCCAAGTCAGTAACGTGACTCGATGGGCACAGAGTATGCCTTGCGCACGAGCTTTGGCTAGGGCGAAAATCAGGAGAAGATGGAAATCCGCCGCGCGCATTCTCAAAACGACGCTCCCTCTCCCGAAAAGGTTTCGGGAAGTGCGAGTTTGCCGGTGAAGAATGCTCCCGAGGAAGTGCGCACTCCCGTAATGACGCCTGCTGCGAACACACTCGCGCGTACGGTCGAAGAGCCGCGCGTGCGGTGGCTCTTTCTGGATTTGAACTCCTACTTTGCGTCTGTGGAGCAGGAATTGCAGCCGCTGCTGCGCGGTAGGCCGGTTGCTGTCGTACCAGTGATGGCGGATACCACCTTCTGCATCGCAGCGAGCTACGAAGCCAAGGCATTCGGGGTTAAAACCGGGACCCAGGTAGGCGAGGCGAAAAGGATGTGCCCCGGGATCGTGCTGGTAGAGGCGCGCCATGAGATTTATGTCGAGTATCACCATCGGATCGTGCAGGCGGTGGAACGGTTTGTACCGGTAGCCTCGGTGATGTCGATAGACGAGATGGCGTGCCGGCTGATCGGGAGTGAGCAGCCGCTGCTGGCTGCCTTGAAGCTGGCTGAGCGGATCAAGGCAGGCATCCGTCAGCATGCAGGTGAAACGCTGCGCTGCTCCATCGGACTGGCTCCTAATCGCTATCTGTCCAAGATCGCGTCCGACATGGAAAAGCCCGACGGCCTGGTGGCTCTCACTCCAGACATCCTGGAAGCAGCTTTGGTACAGCTGAGCCTGAGAGACCTGCCCGGCATCGGAGCCCGCATGGAGAAGCGTCTGCATGACTGCGGCATACAAACCATGGCCCAACTGCATGCATTGGATCGCGAGACGATGAACAACGTCTGGGGAGGCATAGGCGGCGAGAAGCTCTGGCACTGGCTGCGTGGCGAGGACTTCGAAGATGCCGAACTGGAGCATCAGAAATCGATCGGCAACTCCCACGTCTTACCGCCGGATCTGCGTACCTTGGACGGCGCATACGCCGTGGTGAGCAAGCTGCTGCACAAAACCGCTATGCGGCTGCGGACTGCGAGGTTGTGGGCGACCAATCTCCGGCTGACCATCAAGTTTGCTGTGCCCGCGAAAACAGCGACGAAGAAGCATCTGTCCGGCATTCCGCAGAGTGCCTGGTCACACAGCACCACGCTGATCGAATGCCAGGACAACCAGACACTGGTAGAAGGCTTGAAAAAGCTATGGGCCGAAAGGCCGCAGGGGCCGGCTCATCAGAAGCCATTTTTTGTAGGCGTTACCCTCAGCAACCTGGTGCCCGATCACCTGCACACGCTCAGCCTCTTCTCCGGCCTCGAAACAGAAGCGCGCCGGACACGACTCTCGAGCACCATGGACAAGATCAATGCCAAGCACGGAACCAGCATGTTGTTCTTCGCAAGTATGCTGCCGGCAGGCTCTGCAGCTGCAACGCGTATAGCGTTTACGAGTATTCCGGATTTGTTTTAAGACTCGCAGATGACTTACTACTTCCTCAGATACACACGGTAGCTTCCATCCACGACCTGACCATTGCTGTCATGCTCGCCGTCGAGGACATATTGCTGCGCCAGGAAATCCCTGAAGGCGGGCCATTCCGCTATGCGATTGAAGGACGGTGTGCCGTCGTTCCAGCGTGACTCGGTCACGATCACAACGCGCGGAACCTTCCGTATGAGAACAGACAGAAAGCGCGAGCGAAGCGCTTCGATCGCAGGAGTCGGAGTCGGAGTAAACAGGAAAGAATCGAAGACGAATCCGCTGGAGGGTAGCAGTTTCAGGTTGTAAAGCGCGCCGATGCAGCCGCTGACCATCTCCACACATTGCACGTCGCCCGAAAGGCTGGCACCGCCCAGCCTCTGAAGGCTGGCTTCAATCGCCGGTGTGCCCTGGAGATCGACATTCTGTTGCTTAACGTAGACAACATAGCGGCCCATCAGAAGGCACAATAGCGTGGCGCCGGCGGCGCCCAGGATCCGCCATCCTGTCGGCAACTTCATGGCGACGGCGAGCTGGATCGTCAGCCAGATAAGGAGGAAGGCGAACATGGTTTCCTTGTGATACTGCCAGCCTTTGCCCTGACCTACGTAAAGAAGTGCTCCGAAGGCAAAGCCTATCAGCAGAACCTGCATATCCCATCGCTTCCAGGTGTGCGCAATAAAGGCGAGCAATCCGGCCAGAGCCGCGAGAATCATCACGCTGGGAGTCAAGGCGAAGCGAAGCAGTTCCAGAGGTGGATGATTTTCATGGCCGGCATAATACGGAACAAGTCCGCGGGTGATGGAGAGGAACGCGTGCAGGTTCTGGTAGCGGAGAAGGAACGCGGCCACCAGCAGTATCGGGATGGAAGAACCCGCGATCATGCCATGCAGGTAACGTGCGAACTCGAAATGCCGCCGGCGCGACAAAACGTAGGTCAGACCAAGGAGCGCTAACGGGAACAGGACAGCAGGCGGCTTGATGGCTGCAGCAAACCCGGTAAGCGCAGCGAAACCAGCCATCCGCGCCGGTCGCTTCTGCCGCAAGGAGCTGAGGTAAAAGGCAGTGCCCGCGAGCAGGAACATCATGAGGAACCAGTCGCGTTCTCCAACGTCGTTCGGTCCGTTCGAAATGTGAAACAGCACGATCCCGATGCCGCCGATGAAACCACCCCATCGCTCTCCTGCGGAAGGGATAGCAATCGCCGAGGCAATGACAGCCAAGGAGGTAGCGATGTCGAAGAGCCGCCATGCCGTGTTGCCGCCGCCGAACACATGAACGGCAAACCACTCCACCATGTACGAGCCAGGCATATTGATGTCGATGATGTCTGCCCACGGCCGCCAGCCATGGTCCATCAGGAAGACGACATAGTGCATGATGGCTGCGTCGTGCAGCAGAGGCCAGTTCCGCGAAAGAACCAGGGCAATGCCAAGCAGAACTGTGCCAACACTAACAAAGACACCCGGCAGAAGCCTGGTCCAGCCACTACTTGGCTCAACAGGACGATCTGCAGCAGCCGCTGATGCTCCTACGCTGTGGGGTTTCGTCTCAGTTGGTGTTTGCACCGCATCCCTCCATACCAGCCGGCAGACCAGCGGGAAGGCTGCTCTCGAGTCATGGTAGCGCAAGGAACAGCGCTGGATGCGGACGCCCGCGCCAACTTCCATTGACCATCCGAAGCATGGCTGTACTAAGGCCGACGTAAGCCGGCCGAGTTCAGCCGCGTGCCTGCTTCTCGGCGAAATCACCGATGATCGGCAGTTTGTACCATTCGCCCTTGCTGGCCTTCAGCAGGACGAAGATCCAGACCAGGAACAATCCAAGTCCCAGGGCAAGATGAATCAGCGAAAACAACAGGATGATAAAGGGAATAAAGTGCAGCATGATGTCGGCGATCGTGACGGCCACCTGCAGCAATACTGCAGCAACAAACAGGCCGATCGACTGCCAGGAATGGAAGCGGATCAGTGGCACCTTGTTGTAGGGTTCCAGCACCAGGAAGATAATGGCCGGAATGATGGTCAGGTAGGCGATGGCTGAGGCAGCGTTGTCCGACAATCCGGCCCCGGCGACTACCGGCGGCCCGGCATATACAGGCTGCTGCGGAACAGTCGCGTAGGGCTGGTTGGGAACAGTCGTGTAACCGGGCGTCGGATCCGCGGCGGCTGCCGTGACCGGTGCTCCGCAGTTATTGCAGAATGCGCTCTGGGGTGCCACTTCTTTGTTGCATGCGGGACATTGCATTCTGTCTCTCCTGAAGGTAGAAACTCGGCCCGTGAAAAGATGCTGCTGGTTTGCGGCTCCGGGGAATGTCTTACCCTTGACACCGGAGTGCCGCGGCGAAGGCAGAAAGCAGGAGCATCCTTGAGCCGCGACCAGATAGCTGGAGCCATTTGATATCACATCTTGAAAGCCGTTAGTAGCACGAATTTCTACAGACTCTTGGCGGCAGACTGTCATCACTGAAAGGGTCAGATTCGCCGGATATCTCTGGGAGGATGAATCTTTCCGCCTGGACCTG
>CAZZUX010000031.1:28542-34049 GCA_964657395.1 uncultured Ktedonobacteraceae bacterium | reverse complement strand
CATCGAGCCGGAGGGCATGCCGTGGCGGCTGGATCCCGGTAATGACCTGGTGCTGAACATGCACCTGAAGCCCACCGGCAAAGTAGAAACAGTACAGGCGCAGATCGGGCTGTATTTTGCCAACGAGCCTGCAGTGAAACAGCCGATCCTGTTACAGCTTGAGCATGATGCCGCCCTGCACATCCCTGCAGGTGACGCGCACTTCATCGTTGAGGACGAGTTGAAGCTGCCAGTAGCCGTCGATGTGCTCGCGATCTATCCTCATGCGCACTACCTTGGCAAACGGCTGGAAGGCTGGGCTGTTCTGCCAGGTGGCAAGCGCACCGAGCTGATCCTGATCACGAACTGGGATATCGATCGCCAGTCCATCTACCGCTATCAGCAGCCAGTGCGATTGCCCGGAGGCACTGTCGTGCACATGCGCTATAGCTATGACAACTCAGCAGCCAACCCGCACAATCCGAATACTCCGCCCGTATTGGTGACGGATGGCAATCGCTCGATCGATGAAATGGGACATCTGTGGCTGCAGGTGCTGCCAGTTCAGAGGCCCAGCAGCGGCCGGGACGCTCGCGAGCCGCTCCTTCGCGCCTGGATGGAAAGCGTGCTCAGGAAAAATCCGGGAGATGCCACAGCATTATTCAACCTGGGTTCGCTCGACATGAACGAAGGCGGTTTTGCCGAAGCTGTGAGCCTGTACCAACGGGCACTGCAGGCGCGGCCGGGGGATGCTCGTTTCACCACGGCGCTGGGTTCGGCGCTGGAGAAGACGGGGCAGCTGTCTCCGGCGAGGGAGCAGTTTCGGACAGCGATCGCAGAAGACGGCAACTACACGGATGCACGCTTCGACTTGGCAGAGGTCGCCTTCAGGCTGGGCGACTATACCGGCTCTGAGTCAGGCTTCCGCCTGCTGCTGCAATCGGACGACACGGATGCAGCTGCCCATGCCGGGCTGGGTTCGGTGTTGCTGGCAACCGACCGTGCGAGCGAAGCAAAGGTGCAATTTGAAGAGGCTATCCGTTTGAATCCTGCGAACGCGGATGCACTTTACAATTTGGCGATGATCGAAGCAGCAGCCGGAACGGTCGCCGAGGCCACGGCGCATCTGCAGCAGGCGGAAAGCCTGCGACCTGACGATGCGGATACCCACCGGGCATTGGTCGCCGTATACGGGCAGGCCGGCCGGAATGGCGACGCAGTCCGCGAGCAGAAGCTGGTGGTGCAGAGTGCTGCTGCAGTCGCCGATGACTGGAATGATCTCGGCGTGCTGCAGGCGCGCGGCGGCGACCGGACCGGGGCTGCCGCCTCTTTTGAGAAGGCACTGGCACTGGACGCGAGACATTCGGCTGCACGTGCCAATCTGTCGCGCCTGCAGGCGACTCCATAACGCCGCTTTGCAGCCTTGCCGGCCTACTTCTGGAACAGCAGCGGCGCGAAGTTGCTCAGATTGTCGCGCCACACCATCCAGGCATGCATGCCGGGCGTGTGGATGGCCGTCGATTTCAATCCCTGTTGATTGAGCCAGGCAATGAAAGCCTGGTTCGGCGTGTTGAGACCATCCTCGGTGCCGCAGGCAATCCATAACAGCTTCAGTTTCGTTTGGATCGCAGGCGCGGTCTGCGGCGTGATGGCTGGAAAAATCGGCTCATAGTGCTTGTCGGTTGGACCAGACGGCATGCCGATGCCGCCGGCACTGAAGGCACCGATGTAGGCGAAGTCATCTGTGTGGTTGAGGCCGATCAGCAGCGTCTCCGCGCCGCCCATGGAAAGGCCTGCGATGGCATGGTCTTCGCGATTGTCGGAGATTGGATATTGCTGCTTCACGGCTGGCATGACTTCCCTGTACAGGGCCTCGCCGAAGTGCTGAAAGTTGCTCATCACCAGCGCAGGATCGCGCCAGGACTGCCAGCCATTGGTGATGATGTGCATATCGCCGTAGCCCCATGGCATCACGACAATCAACGGCTTCGCCTTACCGGACGCGATGAGGTTATCGAGGACGAGATTGGCGCGGCCCATGAAGGTCCAGGCGCTGGGATCGTCACTATAACCGTGGAGCAGATACAGCACCGGATACTTCTGGCTGCTACGCGGATCGAAGCCGGGCGGCGTGTAGACGTAGTACTGGCTGTCGATGCCGACGATGTCCGAATGATAGTAGTGGTGGTTCACCACGCCGTGCGGCACCGACGACGGCTCCCACGGCATAGCCGGATGTCCGGGGACAGTAAACACATTCTGATTCGAGAAGAAGCTGGTCTTGATGAAGGTATTGTGCGGATCCAGGACGTCCGTGCCGTCGACGCTGAAGGAGTAGCTGTAGAGCTGGGGTGCCAGAGCGGGCACAGTGACTGTCCAGTCCCCTGACGCCGATTTCTCCAGCGGGAAGGCATCTTTGTGGCCTTCGAGATGGAGTTCGACCTTCTGTGCCGTTGGCAGAACCAGGTGAAAAGTTGCCGAGCCGTCCGGCGCGACGGTGGGGTAAGTGGGCGGTGCCTCGACCAGTGGAGTGGGTGCCGCAGAATCGACAGCTTTAGAAGTCGCCGCAGGCCCCGAGGCCGCGGGTGCCTGCGCGAATGCTGTGCCGGCAGCAGAAAGACTTGCGAATACGACGCTCATACCGAGCAAACGGTAGAGGAAGTGGGAAAGGCTGGTTTCAGGCATCGAGAATCCTTTTCAGAGATGTGGCGTTACCACTCTACCTGCCCTGTGCAGTGGGCGGACGGTTTTCGCACAGCTGTCCGTCTTCCAGGCACGAAAAGGGCGGCCTTCACGGCCGCCCAGGGTACATCGCACTGCTTCGTCACCTTACTGGTTTTCGAGAGTCCAACCTTCTTTTTCAAGCACCAGGGTGGCTTCGTCAACGGCGCTATCAGAAAGCGAGCGGGCGACTGTCGGGAACGCGGTTTTGACAGCGGGGGCCTTCGCCCAGGTGGCGCTGTCCTTCATCATGTAGTGATAGCCGACATGGGTCATCTGCACGCCGCGGAACTCGGAGGGCGCAGAGTAGTTGTCGACCGTGACAACTTCCCGCTTGCCGTAGCAGAAGCGGCCGTCGCCCGGAACCTTGCGACCTTCCGGCGTCATGCCGAAGACGATCAGCGTTTCGCCGTTGTCACTGACGGTGCTGCGGGTCAGCAGGCCTTCGGAGGACAGCGCCTCGAGCTGCTTTCGAGTGTCGGCGAGCAGCTTGTCTGTCGGGCTGACGCGGTATGGAAAAGAAAGAGACCGGGTAAAGAGGCAGTCGCCATTGGTGGCGTAATCGGCATTGATGATCTGGGCAAAGTTTTCCTTGCTGACAGCAGTGCGGTCGGTGCAGCCCGAGGATGCAATCACCACGATGCCGGCGGCCAGAAGTGCAGATGTAGTTTTCAGGTTCACAGTGTTCGCCCTCCGCGAATGATTGAAGCGTAACGGGTAAAACCCGCGGTGCACAGCTTACCAAGTGGGCAGATCGGGCATTTTCTACTCACACTTTCAGGCGATTACTATGGCTTTCGAGCATTTCTTACACATGCCTGGACTTCGCGCTAAAGTGCGCATCCTAAAGCAGGCATGTTCCGGATGGTGCGTCCCGTCGCCCATGGTTTGCACTGGGCATCGATTGGAGACCGGATGTATCACCTGATTACCCAGAGCGCGCGCGAAGTGTTGCAACCCGAAAACGCTCCTGCTCGCACTATCCCTGACTACCTGGTGCAAACGGACCAGGGACACATCCTGAACAGCCTCAGTATCTATGCGCTGCGTGGCGACAGCGCGCAGCACCTGCGCCTGCTCTACATGAACGACGCAGCCCTGGCTTTGTGGCAGAAGATGGGCCACGCGGTGGAGGTCAGAGAAACCATGAAGCGCCCGGCACGCAAGGCAGAATTATGTTTCGGGGTACCTTACAGCGAGTAGCTATCAAAAACTACTTATAGCGCGCTGCAGGTAGACACCTCGCAGCGCCTGACCGTCACTACGTCAGCTGCGATCTTTATCTGCGGTCGGGGCTTGGCTGGGATCGCCAACTTCCGTTCCCTTCGCATCATCAGCCTGTCCGCTGTCTTCTCCCGGCAAAATAGATTCGTAGCTGTGGCGGAGCGCTTCCCCGTGGACCTGTGCTGCTTTCGCGTTGCTCTCTATCTTTTTGCGGAACTCGGTAGCCTGGGTGTGCTCGGGCGCCGGCTGATCAGTGGTGCGAATCTTTGACATGAAACCTCACTTCCCGTGACGTACTTCGTACGCGAGGAACTTCCCTCTTCACTTAGGTTGCGAGCCATGCGGCTGCGGTTGTTTCGAAGCAGCCATGGGGAACACGACGGACTCAGGGACCAAAAGCTGCGCATGGCTTGAAGATGGTGGAAGCTTCAACAGCGTCATACCGGAGACAGGCTGTGTGGCGCGCACGAAGCGGATACGAAAGCGCAGAAATGCCGGCGCGAAGCCCCGCGGGGCTACAGTGCTCTTCCTGACGAACTGGATCTGGATTTTCATCGCGACAGAATCTGCCGGCTGCTTGCACGTGAGACGATGGTCATTTGCCGGAGACCTTGCGGGGACGCTCGTCAGCGTCATCCGGCGGCGGCACGCGCTGCAATGAGACGATGACCCGCAGCTGGCCAACGTTCCGGCGCAGCCACTGCAGACTGCGCCGGGCGGCCGGCTGCGGCTCGTGGCCTGCTTCGGTTTGTGATCCGTAGTTCAAAAACTGCTGAAGGAAAGGATCATCGTCCGCCAGTGCTTCCGGCGGGGAGTCCTCTTCCTTTCAGTGGCCGAAGAATTTCCCGAAGGTGCCGTAATTGGACCGAGCCGGTGCGGGGTTGCTCTGCGCCGGGCGACTCGCCGGCGGAGCAGCAGGTATCCTCGCCGGCAGCAGATCGTCATAGCGCGACGCAGCTTCCGCATTACGGCGCTCACGGGTTTCGTAGTTGGAGGGTGCGGCAGGTGGCTGTGCCAGCTGACTGGCTGACCCTGCAGCCGGTTCGGCATCAATGACCGGCGCGAACTGCGGATAAGCAGGAGCCTGGCCGGACTGTGACCCGGTTTGTGCGGGCAGCGGAGTCTGCGCAGCAGCCTGGTTCTGGCCGGCATTGAGGCCCTGCTGCGGCGCACGACGGCCATTGCGATACTTTTCAACCCACGTAGCGATCGATGCAACAACGCGGGCGGCTGCAAGACGACGCGAGTTCGGCTCCGACTTGATACCACCGACAATCTCGGCCACGCTCGTTACATTCTTGCCGTCTTCCACAACAAGCAGATCCCACATCACATCGTCCTTGGGGGATAGGACGAAGATGGCGCGAGCGGATCGGACGACGAATTCAATGACGGCCATATCTTCATGGACGTCCATGCGGGGATCCAGCTCCAGCTTTTCACGGCTGGTAAAGTCAAATGCTTCTTCGGCACGAACGACGAGTTCGGCGAGCTTTGCCTGACCTTCAATCTCGCGGCGACGACGCTCAGTTACAGCGACGCGACGGTCAGCTTCGGCGACGAGCTGCCTGGCCTGTTCAAAA
>CAZZUX010000031.1:0-28532 GCA_964657395.1 uncultured Ktedonobacteraceae bacterium | reverse complement strand
TTTCCATGGAACGATATCCCCTCGTCCATCATCATCGCGCTGGTAACCACGGGGCTCGATACCACTTACGGGTGATCGGAGGATCGTTTTGGGAAGAGGGTACAGGGCCAGGTGTGAGTTGCTCGGGTAAGGCCGGCTCAGCGTCTCCGTGGTGTTTTTACCCAGATCATCCCGGCTGCGAAAAACATGGTCGCGACCAGCAGGGCCAGCAACGCATGACTACGAGCTCCGTAATGCAGGTTTATGGCGGCGTCAACGTACCAGGCGGCCGCGCCAATGAACCAGATCCACTGCTTCAGGGCGGGCATGATTCGAAACTCCTTGATAGGATTCCGGACGTGGGAACCGGCCGGGGATGCCGTTCACTTGCGCTTGCTGTTTCAGTGTGCATGAAGGTCCGACCTGTGTCATCAGCCGGGTTCAATAGCCTGGTATGAAGTGGAGCATAGCAGCGCTCCTGCGAAACACTTTAAGAAATAAGCAGCTCAGCCAGTGTCGCTGGTAATGCATTGCGGCCCCGATCTGGATCAATCTCCACCTCGAGGAGTGAAACCGCCGGAAGGTCGACGGTGTAGTCCTCCACTTCTTCTGTAGAACCGCCGGGACTGAAGGTCCATTGCTGACGCACGATGTCCTTCAACGTCCGTTGCGCCGCACCCGCACTGTCGCTGTAACGAATCACAAACTCCTGGCTGCGTTCGTGCTCGCGGTCAGTAAACCGCACCCGGATCCGATGAATAGGCTGTGGCTTGTCGAAGCGAAGTCGAATCGTCTGTTTCCCCGGCACGGCCGCCCGCCAGCCTCGATCGCCGCCCTCTTCAAGAACCGGATCGAAAGGATGCCGGGGATCCTCAGAGCTGAGCTCGACCGATACGAGATCAGCAAGTTTAAGCCAGGGGATGTCGGTATGTGCATCCTGAATAGCAGTAGGTTCACCGATAATTTGTTTACGCAGCATGGGAACTCCTGCCTGATGAGATGCGGTTAAGCCGCGCAGGAACAAGGAAGCGCTGGTTGGAGGCCTGGTCAGCGCTATACGCACGACGCAGCCTCAGCCGGCGACTAAAGCTCGCGAATTGCCGCAACCAGCTTTGTCGGATGGATCGGCTTCTGGATGAGCGTAAATGGATGCCCGGCAGCACCAGCCTCCGTGACAAGGCTGTGCGACGCATCCTGGCCGGTGAAGAGCAGCACCTTGCAGGCGGGTGACTCCTGCTGCATGGCCAGGGCCAGCTGTATGCCGTTCATTCCCGGCATCATGATATCGGAGATCAGGTAATCAGGCGGCGTGGATCGCGCGGCCTCCAGGGCGATCTGCGGATCATTGTGGGGGACGGCGTCGAAGAGGTTCATCTGCAGGATGATGCTGAGCATCTTGGCGATATCCAGGTCGTCGTCGACAACGAAGATGCGGGGCTGACTGTCGAAGGCATTCTTCATCCGGTTTCAGTGTTAGCACTGTACTGGAGCCTCGGCAATGCCACGGAGGAGGAACCACTGTTGTGATGCCGGGTTCCCTGCTGCGTCTTCGGCATGCACAAGGCCGGAAGATCCATGCAAAGTAGTGACTACGCGAAAGCAGGAGCGATGAGAAACGGTCAGTGGACGCGAAGGGATTTACTTAGGTCTGGCAGCCTGGCGGCCTGTGCCTGGCAGCTGCCCAGGCCGGCTGCGGCCTGGCAGGCAACAGATGCGAACGCCGCCACGGCAGGTGCAGCCACTCCAGTGCGGCTGAAGACGCCGAACGGTGTGCTGCTGGGCGAGGCAAAGGCGGGAGTCCGGGTCTTTCGGGGAGTGGCCTTTGCAAAACCGCCGATCGGGCCGCTGCGCTTTCTTCCATCGGCGAAGGTTGAGCCGTGGTCTGGCGAACGGGAGGCCACGCACTTCCCTGCTGCCCCCATGCAGGTGGGTCAGCATGACGTGACACACAGTGAAGATTGCCTCTATCTCAACATCTGGACCCCGGAGGGCGTGACGGAGACTGCCGGATTGCCGGTCTTCGTGTGGATCCATGGCGGCGGCTTCACAGGTGGCCACGCCTTCGAAGCAATGTACGACGGCAGCGGCTTTGCGCGCTCAGGCATCATCTGCATCACCGTAGCCTATCGGCTGGGTGTCTTCGGCTTTCTCGACTTCGAGCCACTGCTGGGGGATGCGTATGCAGGTACAGCGAACAATGCCCTGGGAGACCTGGTCCTGGCGCTGGAGTGGGTAAAAGAAAATGCAGCAGCTTTCGGCGGTGATTCTGCGCGGGTGACCGTAGGCGGCCAGTCCGCAGGAGCCAAGCTGACAGACATCCTGATGGGTGTTCCATCGGCAGAAGGATTGTTCCACCAGATGATCTCAGAAAGCGGAGGCGCAGAGCGCGTCTGGCCGCGGCTGAATAGCACCGCAGTCGCCAAGGGCTTTGGCGAAGAGTGGACAAAGACCGGCGGCAATACGCTTTCAACTCTGAAATCCGCTGACGGTGCATTACTGATCGACGCGCAGGAGCGGCTGATTACAAGCTGGCCTCAGCACTTCCCGCTGCGCGCGGAAATTGATGGCAGACTATTGCCGAAGCTGCCTGTCGAGACTATCGCTGCAGGATCAACCCGGAATAAGCGACTCCTGATTGGGACGAACCGCCAGGAAAGTGCGTTCTTTGTGGGACCTCATCCGGAACATGACGCGCGGGCAGCAGACCTGGGCAATATGGGCACAGCAAAGTTCGAGGAGGTGTACCGGCGCTATGCGGACGTGTATCCGCAGTTGAGCGTGGAAGAGCGCCGCGTGCGCGCGGTGACGGCAGAGGAGTATTGGATTCCCTCAACGCGTGTGGCCGAGGCACACGTGCGGGGTGGTGGTACTGCCTACGTCTATGAAGTGGAATTCGCAGAGACCAGCGGCAGGTTGGAGGGTGAGGCTTACCACTCGATCGAGGTACCCATGGTCTGGGCGCATCCGCGAGAGATGGTCGCCAATGCCTCGGCAGAAGCAGCACTGAGTCAGCAGATGCATGCAGCGTGGGCGGCCTTTATCCGGGGAGAAGCACCCGCTGCAAACGGGCTGCCGCCGTGGCCGCTGTACAAAGAGAAACAACGGGCGACCATGATTTTCGGTACCGCAGATGGTGTGGGGGCAAGCCGGGTCGAGAACGACGTACAGGCAAAAGAACTGCGGCTATGGGATGGAGTGCTCTAAGCCAGAAACACTATCCTCTGACGACAAAATCCTGGGCTTCGGAGCTACGGCGGCTAAGGATGACCGGCTGCCTTTTCAGCTTGTTCAACGGCTTTGCGGAAAGCATTCACTGCAGGAACGCTAGGACTGCGCAGAGAATCATGCTGGATGAGGCGCCAGGCAGCAGGGGCATCCAACGGATTGTCCACGTTGCCGCGATAGACAACGAATGAATCCTCCGCTTCGCCGACTTCCATTTGCGGACCTCCTCGCTGCGCAATCTGGCCTGAACCCGGATCCGATGCGTTCGTCGTGTTGGATGGATAGCCATTCGGGCTGCCTCGCTGCGCACCGACAAAAACGCCCGAGTCCGTGGGATCGATCGCGCCTGGACGTCGGTTCTGACTGGGATCGGCAATCGTTGCATTGGCAATGCGCCCATTGCCTTTGCGGACGACTACCAGCAGGTCGGCTTCGCGGCTATTAAGGGTGGTCTGGAAACGGCCCCAGTTGAGAAGCGCTGTCTCGACGTCACGCTGGGCCGTGCGATTCGCTTGAGGATCGCGGACGTCCATACCAGCCTGTGGATCGATAAGAACCGACACCGTGTGGGCCTCGAGAACATAGGCGGGCACGTTGTCTTTGGACTTGTCGCGAGCACCACTGGTCATTGCGACGAGCAATGCTGCAATTACAACAAGATAAGTTCGTCGTGCGTGTAGAAAATCGGCAGGCATGGCGCCCCTCATGGAGTTCGCGGGGTTGATGCTACTCCGTCAGATGGAAGAAGCCATGCAGAATCCTGGCTGAGCGATCATGGCGAGTTGTGCAAGAGACTGCCGTACCGTAGCAGGCTGCCGATCTCGCGATGCACACTGCTTCCTGAGGCTGAATGTGCGACCGTCGCGAACCACCGTTCTCGAAAGAACACTGGCGGCTATGCGGCGCTCGGCACTGCAGCGCGGCCGGAAGCTGCAGCGGGCTGACCATCTGGAAGCTGGCGAGCAGGGAGAACTGGCAGCACTCTTCCATCTACAGCGGGAAGGCTTTGTGATTGTTGCGCGTCGATGGCGGAACGTGCGGCAGCCGGGCGACCTCGACCTGGTCGCATGGGAAGGCGACGCGTTGTGCTTTGTTGAGGTGAAGACGCGCAGCGGACGGGATGGGCCAAGTGCAGAATCTGCCGTTGATGAGGAGAAGCGCGGGGTTCTTCGCAGACTCGGCAGGCTCTATGTCAAGACCGTCGAACCGGCTCCCACGCAGGTGCGCTTCGACCTGGTCGCTGTCTATCCAGAAGGATGCTGGTTGTACCGGGGCGTATTTGGATAGCGCAGAGTGCCGCACGCATTGCTCGAACCTGCACTCATTGTCAGAGTCAGCGCCAGAAAAAAGGGCGCTCGAGAGGAGCGCCCTGAGCCGATCGTGGCAATGTTATGACTGGCAGACGATGGTGCCGTTCATGCCGTTCGGGTAGAAGCCGCCAGCGCAGTGACCGCCGCCATAGACAATGTTCAGCACCTGTGAGGTAGTACGCGGAATGCTGAGGGAGTTTGCCTTGTTGACATCGAACACAGAACTAGCCGTCGGCGGAATGTCGAGCTTGTCCACAGCCGGGCTGCTGACACCGTTCATGATGCAGGACAGACGGAGAGCGCCGGAATGCTGCGCTTCGGTCGCCAGGATGGCGCCGGCAGCCTCGAGGTAGGCGCTGCTGCTGATCAGAGGAGCTGCTCCCAGGTAGGCGCTGGTGCCCACATCTTCAAACTGGCGGGCAAGCTTAAGCCAGCTGTTAACGCTGGAGAAACCATAGCCCAGCGCGTTCAGGTTGATGGCCGGCTTCTTGACTGCGTGCGAGCCAAGCGCTGTCCGAAGATACTTCACGTGATTGATTTCATCATCGCGCAGGGCAGTGGCGAGCGTGGCTTCCCAGGAAGAACCAAAGTTCGGAACTTTGTTTCCGCCAGTGGTGGGACCGGACTCTTCGGCTGAGGTGATGACGCCTAGTTGTACGAGCGTCGCTCCATAGGTCGAGACGGCATAGAACTCAGCTTCCAGGTACTCCAGGTTCAGAGCGAAGTTGAGAATATCCAGATCGCTGACGGCTGCGGCTTCTACTTTCTGTGTGTTGCTGCTGCTGAGCTTGCTGCCAAGCATGGCAGCTCCGGCCAAGCCAAGTCCGGTCATTCCAGCACCTTTCAGGAACGAACGGCGATCTGCGGCATTGCGAATTTCTTCCTGCTTCATACAAGGTCTCCGAAAGAGGTTAGGTCGTGCGTGACTGACATGTGCTGCGACGGTATGGACTAGCTCTACCCGGGCACAACGATGTGCGACGTGAGGCGGGGAGGTCCATGCGACTGTCTACATCCCAACCTACTCTGCCTAGGATGTCAGGTTGTAGCCGTGGCGAAGTAACCTCTAAGTCATTTAATGGTAACTACTTAAACGAGTTTGCGAGATGTGGCATTAGCGCAAATCCGTTTAGTTCGCTCATTCGTTAGTTAGTCACGCAAGAAAAATTCAGCGCGGTCAGCTTGTAGCGAGAATCCATAATCACGGTTCCGAGGCAGATAAACTCTCTGCAATTTGACGCTATGGGACGCAGCTATTTCTTGACCCAGGTGCCCTGCCCATCGCGAGTGGGCGGGGTCAGTTGAGTGTCCGCCAGGCACTGCCACCAGGTTCCCGTTGATCCGTCGATCCACATGGATCCCAGCGCCCACGCGGGTGTGCACTTTGTATTCGAAGTGGTGTTGTTGGAAGGATTAGCCGGGGTCGGAGGTCCTGCATTATCGAAGCGAATCATTTTAACGCCTGGAACGCTCTCTGGACCTCCCGTCGCTCCAAAATAAATCGTATTCGCAGCAGTTGCGATTGCATTATCGAAGAGCGAAGGCCCTACTTGGGCGGCGAATGTGTCCGGGCTCACCGGGGTAGTGCCCTGGCAGAACATGCTGCGTGCCGTAATCGTGTTGTTGTTTACGAACGCGTGGAGTGCCGCATTCACCGAAAGAAAGCAGGCGTCTGAGGTCTTCGGCGTGGTGGCTGACATGCCGTTGCCGGTGACGATTGCCCCGATCGCGGCGTTCAGGTCGACAGAGGTGCCTCCCGCCGGAGTGAAGTAGTTGTTTTCCGCCGCCGGCGAGATTGCAGTGCCTCCCTGAGGGCCCGCGATTTTGTACAACCTGGTGTAGTCTGCATCTGCCGCGCCGTACTGGCCGAAGACAATCTCGTTGCCGGGCGTCCCCTCAAAGTAGTTCCGCTCGAAACTCTCGGACACAGTTAAGGCAGACAGGATGGCGCCGCCTCCGAAGCTGGTATTGTTTCCTTCAAGATCTGAATCAGTCACAGAGTTGTTGAATTCAGGTGAACTGGTGCCGGCTGAGGTGAACGATGCGCCAAGCGGGCCGCCGTACCATCCCACCGGAAACTGAGCGACATCCCCGCTGATATATCCCCAACGCCGATTGCCGGTCAGTATGGAGCCGGCGATGTGAATGGCGTTGGAGGCGAATCCGGGGGAGCCAGTGAGATGAACGCCAAACTCGTTGTCGCTGGATTGAATGCGCAGCCAGAGGCCGACGTTTGCTCCGTAACTGATAATCCCGTCGCCATTCTTGAAGTTGTGAACACGCAAATCAGACAAGAATGCGCCCTGGATACCGCGACCGATGGCAATCCCGCCGCGGGCCGACGGGTTGCCGTTGAGGTCGATGCCGGTGATGAAAAAGTGGTCGGCGCCCGGAGATACTTCAATCGCGTAACCACTTCCTGTGTAGTTAAGGTAGGCACCGGTGCCTACGAGGGTGATGTTGCGAATTTCGGGAAGCACAATCGCGGAGCTGTAGGTATAGGTTCCTTGCGGAATGACGATCGTACAGCTCGGTCCAGGTACATTCGGCTTGAGATGAGCACAGTTGGCAGCCACAGCAGCGGCTACTTTGGCATCGATGGTGGATCCGGGATACATCGATGCGTTGATGACACCATTCGTAACCGCAGCAGTCAGCATGCCGCTGATGGTTCCTGAAGCAGCAAAGAGTGACTGCGTTTGGACTATCTTGAACTTTCCGATAGAGTCCGCAGACCGTTCACTGCCTCGGTCGCCCGCGTTGCCTGCAGTGGTACCGGCACTAACAGCGACCTGCGATGAGTCGTTCTGTCCTTCCTGGAACGCTTCAGTAAAGGCTAAGGAGGTGCCAGCATACAGCTGAACGATTGCAATCACTTGTACCTTCTCCACTGGTCTCGATAGCTCCGGTGTATCAAGCAATCGAAATCCCACAATAATAATTCAGGCTGCTTGGTCTATCGGTAAGAGCACGACTGAAATGAGGATTGCGCGCAGCAACAGAAGACCTACATATACCAGCCTGAGATGCACAATGTGACTGGAAGCGTTCATCCGACCTGGCACACGCTGCGTGTAGAGACTCAGATCGCTCTGATTCCCTTGCAGACCGTCGAAATCCAATCAGTGGGCCTTTTCGCCCGTAACCAGCCTCAGGTTCTGTTTTCCAGACTTGCCTGCTCGCAGACTGCGGACATAATGAACCAGGCTCCAGGTCTGCTCCGGATCGATCTGATCGGCGTACGACTGCATTGGACTTCCGTCCATCCCCGTTCTGAAGGTCAGGTAGAGGTCGGCATCCGTCTGCCCGCATTTGTACCGGGAAGCCTCTGTGAAGTCGTAAGGTGGATCGGGCTGATGCTTGTTGTCTACAAGCGTACCTGCATCCGGACCATCCCCGTGCCCGCCCGTACCGTGGCAGCGAGAGCATTCCAGTTTTCTGTAAAGCTGTTTTCCAGCAAGGATGGCAGCAGGTGTGGCCAGGGTCTCTTCCGGGACAGGTACTGAGGCGCCGGCACCTTCCGCTAAAAAGCGGGGAGAAAACCTCTTTATGTATGCCACCATGTCGACCCGGTTCTGTACGGTAAGCGCAGCCCAGGAAGGCATAGCCGTAGTCACAATGCCCCGCATCAGGGTGTCGTAAAGGTCCTGATCTGTTGGCAGTGAACCACTGGCAGTAGAGCGGCACTTGAAAGTACCTGCCGTGAAATCACGCGGCCGAGGATCGAGATACGGAGCGAATGTCCCTTTGCCATTGCCAGAAGCACTATGGCATCCTGCACAATTGCGGCGGTAACTGTCATTTCCCGACGAAGCATGACCAGTAAATTTGCCGACATGAGATTCCTGTGCCGCAAGTGAGGATGCCACGACCAGGCACATGAAACCGCTATATATCCTGCCTAGTCTTAACGTTTTCATGATGTCTCTCCGTCCAAGTCAAAAAGCAAAATCAAGACCGATCAATCCGCTGCGGGTTGTTTGATTGCCGCTCACAGCGGAAACTCCGATGGAATGCACCTTGGAGTATTCAGTGTGGATGGCGAGACCGTCCCGGCTAGTCATGAACGGGTAATAGCGGAATGAAATGGTTTCCGCATCCAGGTCGCCATAGTTTGCTGTGCTGGCCTGGAAAATTTGTTTCGTATTCCGGATGTCTTCGTAGCGAGTTGTCACCACGAACTGCAGAGTGGGGGTGTAGTTCAGTTCAAGCATTCTTCCGTTCCATGCCGGATTGTGGATCCCAACCGGGATCATCTCGACAGCAGGTATGCCAAGTGCCACGTAAGCACTCTCAGTTGCATGAGTGAACATGGGAGATATAAGTAGGTTTTTGACCGCCATGATCCCGAATACACCCGTCCGCATGAAAGGCTTGTTGCCGAAGCCGCTGCCAGGAATGACGATCGTATTTCCGGGTGCTGATGTCTGCGTGAGGTAGCTTGTGGAAGACTGGCCGTGGTAGTTGAACGCACCCACCTGCTGCAGTCCAAGACTACCGGCATTGAAGGCCTGGCTTCCGCTGAAGAAGCTGTCGAAGCTTTTCCCTGATGGCAGATTGACAGTGCCATCACTACTGCTCAGCAGCGAGGCAGAGTACTGGGTGTAATTGTTGCGCGAGTGGCCCATCAATTCTGTGCCGAGCTGGTTATCTCCTAGGCCGAAGGATGTGGCACTCACACCTGTCTCACCGGGCACCGGCGCGAGGACATGATGTGGATCAATGCTGGGAAGGTAGTGATAAATCTGATAAAAACTGCCGTTGTTGGAGAGGGTGAGCATGCGCTTCTCGGAGATCAGTTGGTCCAGCTCGAATCTTCCGACCTTCAGATTGAGCCATGGCGACGTGAGCAGATTGTCAAAACGGAGCCAGGCTGATTCGAAGCGAAAGCTCGCATACTCGTCCGACGAGGGCAGGACTACGAACGAAATGTTCTTCGCAAGGAGTCCGGCAAACCATAGGTCCATCCCCGAAAGGTCAAAGCCCCGCACCGAAACCGCCTGCACGCCATGGACCGCCTGATCTGTGGAAGTTGCGGTGTTCAGCTCTGTGTGCCAGTTGGGAGTCATGCGGATGGACACGGGCCAATAATAAGGAGACTGGTAAACGGGACCATCGCGTTCATTGCCTATCTGAAAGCCATTGTCCATGTACGTCTGTCCGAAGTTGTTCAGCTTCGGCCATGCTTCGTGGCAGGCGGAGCAGCGCAGACCGGTCTTCCGGGCGAACGCAGGAATAGCGAAGGCTGGCCGCAGCGTGCCGAAAAGAAGAAGAAGGAGAAGAAGATTTCCTGCATAGCGGGAAATCAGGCCCGAATGCGGCCCCTCACTCTGTCCCAGAACATTCATAGGCGTTTGGCCCTTTCATTGCGTTCAAAGGTCGCTACTCAGCAAGCATCGCGGGGACAACATTCCGACAGGAATCTATGTCCAAGACGGGCGCGATTGCTTCTTCCTCAATTCACGCGAGGAATGTAACGTAACTATGACTGAATGAAGGGAGTAAATACCGCGTTTGAATCGATTCTTTTACACGGAGTTTTATTCTGGCACAGGCCTGGCCCAAAAAGGCCTCGAAGCAACCGCGAAGTATTTTTTCGGCGCAAAGCTCCAGCGTCCCGCCTACTCTGCTGGAAGTAGACGGATGAGGCTCTGAGGTGGAGTGCATCTGCGCGGACGACGTACTTCATCCATTGCGGTTGGACGGAGCAGATTTCTCGCTAAAGCGCACAGTCTCGGAGAGCGCTTCTCTCAATAATCGCAAGGATGATCGTCAAGATGAGAGGTCACTTCGTGGCTTCCTGAAATTCTTCGTACCATGCCATCTGGATAGCTTCAAGTCGGCTCTCATTCGACTTGGCAGGATCATCAGCGAAACCAGCCAGCTCGATGACGTACTTGTGCAGCTCCGTGAACCGAACCTTGAGGGGATCGATGTCGGGAAACTTTTCCTGGAGCTGAATACCAATTTCCTCGGCGTCCGTCCACATGATGTCTTTAGGCATGCCTTGCTCCTCAATCAATCGTTCTTGACAGTTTTTTCTGCGATCTCGACTGCATCGCGTGCAGCGATCTGGGCAGAGGTGAGAGGCTTGCCTTCCTGCACATAATTCTTGTTCCATGCAGGAATCTCGACCACGTAGGTACCGGGTCCCTTGATCACCGCCTGGCAGCCCAGCCGAGAGTTCAATTGCAGACCCGGCGAAAGATCGACGCGGTCCATCTCGTCATCATCCGCCTCGGTAAGATTGCTGGCTCCCTGTTTCACGTACAGATGGCAGGTAGTGCAGGCGCAAACTCCACCGCAGGCGTGATCGAGGAAAATGTCGTAATTCTCGGCAACGTCAAGGAACGACATCGGCTTGCCATGATGGTCGTAAGGCATGGTGCCATATTCAAACTCGACCGTGCGGTTCTCAGGTTCAAAGGTCACTCGTACCATGTTGGCGGCAGGCGGCTTCGAAAGATCTACAGGCTTTTGCTCTTGTGACATGAAGTGTATTTCTCGCTCGATTTCTATTTTATGTCCCGGACTTTACTTGAAGTCGGCCGGGGCGAAAGGGTGGGGCGCAGTAGGAGCATTGCCCATGCTGGCGTCCATCGTATCGCTTGCCTGGTTCATGGTCTGCCCGCCGATCGCGCTGGTAACGGCAGAATCCATCATGATTTCGGCGAAGCGGGTTGTGGCATTATCAAGCGATGCTGTAGCAGCGCGGATCGCATCAAGGTTGCTGGTCTCGGCAATGCTCGTGAGTTGGGCATGAGCGTCATCGATCGTCGCCTGCTCAGTGTCGGTTAGTTGCTGCCACGCTGCATGACCGTGCGCCTTCGCAACAGCATCGAGGATGGTTGCAGCCTCGTTGCGAGCTTCAATCAACTGACGTTCAGCAAAATCCTGCTCCGCGTAGTCGAATGATTCGAGGATCATCGATTCAACCTGCTCATCCGTGAGTCCATAGGTCGGTTTGACTTCAATCTCAGCCTGCTTGCCACTGCGCTGTTCGGCGGCAGAGACGTGGAGAAGGCCATTGGCATCAATAAGGAACTTCACCTCGATCCGCGGAAGCCCGGCCGTCATGGGAGGAATCCCTTTTAGATCGAATCGTGCGAGAGATCGACAGTCTTTCGCCAGTTCCCGTTCGCCCTGCAGAACGTGTATCGCAACATTGGTCTGACCATCGACGCCCGTGGTAAAGTGCTCCGTTGCCGAAGCCGGTATGGTGGAATTGCGTTGGATAATCTTGGCGACCACGCCGCCAAGTGCTTCGATTCCCAGTGACAGCGGTGTGACATCCAGCAGCAGCATGTCTTCCGTTGCAGCCGACCCGCCACCGAGAATATTGGCCTGGACAGCAGCGCCAAGGGCCACAACTTCATCCGGATTCAACTCAATGTGCGGCGTCTTCCCGCGCGCCGAAAGCTGGAAAAGATCATCCACCAGCGCCCGCACTTTCGGTACGCGCGTAGAACCACCTACCATCACCACTTCATCGATGTCCGAAGGCTTGATGCTGGCGTCCTTGATAGCAGCCTTGCAGGGCTCCACCGTGCGGGCAATCACGGGGGCAATCAATTGTTCGAATTGATCTCGGGTGATCAGTCGCTGGTAGCGATCGCCACCTGGAAGAGCAATGTCGATCGAAGCAGAGTCATTCGAGGACAGCAAAATTTTGGCATCGATGACGGCTTTGCGCAGGGCCTGAACGGTCTCTGCGCTCGACTGCGAGGGGACGCGTAGATCCAGGTTGTGCTCGCCGTAAATGTCATCGATGGCAACCGCGATCAGCAGGTTGTCGATATCATCGCCACCAAGGTGAGTATCGCCGTTCGTCGCTATGACCTCGAAGATGCCGTCATGCAGCTTGAGTATGGAGATGTCGAAGGTGCCGCCGCCCAGATCGTAAACAGCAACGGTACCCTCCTTCTTGCGATCGAGGCCGTACGCAAGAGCAGCAGCCGTCGGTTCATTCACAAGGCGCAGAACCTCGAGGCCTGCCATGCGGCCCGCGTCCTTCGTAGCCTGGCGCTGCGCGTCATTGAAGTAGGCCGGCACCGTGATGACTGCCTGTGTGACTGGCGATCCGAAATATCGTTCAGCATTGCGCTTAAGTTGCCGCAGGATGTACGCCGAAATTTCAGGGGGCGTGTATTCCGTGCCGCCAAGCAGGATACGCAAAACCTCACCCGGCTGAATATCTGCGGCGAGCTTGAACGGGAAAAGCTTAAGTTCTTCCGTAATGTCTTCCAGGCCGCGTCCCATGAGACGCTTGACCGAATAGATGGCGCGATCCGGCGCCGTGAGCAGCGAGGTACGCGCCGCGTTACCGACACTGATTCGATCGCGCGTCTTCTTTCCTGGTTCATCCGCAGGGATCGCCACCACCGACGGGACGAGGCTGGAACCATCCTCACCCGGAATCACAACTGGGATCTCACCCTGCATGAAGGCGATCAGAGAGTTGGTAGTGCCGAGATCAATTCCGACTACCGGCGTAGCAGAACGGCTTACAACTTGAGGACTGGATGTTTCTTCAGACATATTAATTTCCATCTATTCAGGCTGCTTCCAGCGTTTCAGTGACGTCACGAACCAGGTTGCGCAGGTAGTTTCGCCGATCAAGCAGGGCAGCGAGGTCTTTCAGTATGGCGGATTTGCCAATTTCATCCGTGCGGTCGAGTGCCTGGTCCCACGCAGAACCAGCCAGCGCAAGGTCATTGTCGACCTCAGCGAGCTGGCTGCTGAACTGTGCTTGTGCCTTCTCAAGATCCGCACGCAGTTGAAGATCGTCTTCACCCATCTTCTTGTTCGCACGCATCTCTTCCAGCTGCATGTTGAGCTCGAAAACCTCTTCCAGCAGGTCAGCCGGCACCCGCGGAGCATCCGTCTTTTTGCTCGCATCATTTTCATCCATGCGAAAGCCAGTCAAGGTCAGCAGATATTCGACGCGGGTGACCAGGCTCTTCAGCGTGCGATAGGCATCGTTCAACTGCGAGCTCTGCGCAAGAATGGCGGCTTGCTGCTCCGGGCCGGCCTGTGCATGCAGATCCGGATGAAGTTTGCGACTGAGTCTATAAAATTGCTTTTCAAGCGCAGGCACGTCGATGGTCAGCTTGCGCGGAAGTCCGAACACGGAGAAATAGTCAGTAGCTTCGACGATGGCTTGATCTTGTGTCTGCATGATGTATGAAAAGCAGGCCCCGGTGCACCGGCTCATTTTGAGCTGCGAATGAACCCCGCGCAGTCCGCACATCGGGAGCCGGGTGCAACCATCGGGAGCATAAGCGCAAAGCGCCCCCGCCGTACGGCCAGTATCTTAGCCGGAGAAGGAGGAACCGCAGCCGCAGGATTTCTTTGAGTTCGGGTTGATGAAGTTGAAGCCCTGGCGCATGAGCGTCTCTTCGTAGTCAAGGATCATGCCATTTAGATACAGGAACGACTTCGGATCGACAAAGACGCGCACATCGTCAAAGGTATAGACACGATCGCGTTCCCGCGGCTGCGTATCAAATCGGATGTTGTAAGAGAGACCTGAACAGCCCCCACCCTGGATGCCAAGGCGCAAGCCGCCCTGCTCGGGCGAAATTCCTTCCTTTGCCATGGCAGTGCGGATGCGCCGAACCGCTTTGTCGGTGACTTGGACGCCTTGGATCTTCGGGTTCGAAGAAGGCGGAACTGCCTCCGGCACCGCTCGGTCCTGCTGATCGGCAGCGGCTTGTCCTGCCGGCATTATGGATGTGAGTTGGCTCATAGTGTTATTGCTGCATTGCAGACTATGTCTGCTGAGGGCAACTCGTCGACCTCAGCAGAGCTGTTCCTGTCACGGCTAGTGCGCTGCGACGGCCGTCGCAATTTCGACGGTCTCCGACACATTATTTTTCTTCTTCCAGTCGCCGATCGCCGCCCGGATTGCATCTTCCGCCAGCACTGAGCAGTGAATCTTCACAGGAGGGAGCGCGAGTTCCTTCACAATGTCGGTGTTCGTGATCGACATTGCTTCTTCGATGGTTTTGCCCTTCACCCACTCGGTCGCAAGCGACGAAGAGGCAATAGCAGAGCCGCAGCCGAAGGTCTTGAACTTCGCTTCTTCGATGACCTGCGTCGCCGGGTTCACCTTGATCTGCAAACGCATCACGTCGCCGCATTCCGGTGCGCCAACCAAGCCGGTTCCAACTTCGCTGCTGGATTTGTCCAGCTGACCTACGTTACGAGGATTGTTGTAGTGGTCGATAACCTTATCGCTGTATGCCATGTGTTCCTCCGGCGGTTCTTAAATTCTGTTTCCTGACTGCTAAAGCCAAATGTCCCGGCAAGCCTTAATGGGCCTGCCACTCAATCTTCGAGATATCGATGCCTTCCTTGACCATTTCATAAAGCGGCGACAACTCACGCAGCTTCTGAACCACATCGATAATCTTGTCTGCCACGTAATCCACTTCCGCTTCCGTATTAAAGCGGCCGAGTCCGAAGCGTATGGAGCTGTGAGCTACGTCATCGCCGAGACCGAGAGCCTTCAATACATAAGATGGTTCAAGCGTCGCCGAGGTGCAGGCAGATCCACTCGAAACCGCGATATCGTTAATGCCCATCAGCAACGACTCGCCTTCCACGTACACAAAGCTCATATTCAGGTTGCCGGGGAGGTGGTGCTCCATGGTGCCGTTCACGTGGATGTAATCTAGCTGAGACTCCAGCTTCGCCTTCAGCCTGTCCCGCATACGGGCCAGGCGGGCAGACTCGGTCGGCATCTCCTCGCGAGCGATATCGCAGGCCTTGCCCAGTCCCACAATGCCCGGAACATTCAGCGTGCCGGAGCGCATCCCGCGCTCATGACCGCCGCCATTGATCTGCTCGGAAATCTGCACCCGGGGATTACGCCGGCGAACATACAGCGCGCCAATTCCCTTCGGCCCGTAGATCTTATGCGCAGTCAGTGAGAGCAGATCAATATTCATGGCCTGTACATCGACCGGGATCTTGCCGACAGCCTGTACACCATCGGTGTGGAAGATCACGTTCCGCTCATGGCACAGCTTGCCAATATCGGCGACCGGCTGCACCACGCCAATTTCGTTATTGGCGAACATGATCGAGACCAGTATGGTCTGGTCCGTGAACGCCGCCTTCAGTTCGTCAAGGTCAATCAGGCCGTTATCCTTCACGGCGAGATACGTAACCTTGTAACCGGACTTCTCAAGACGCTTGCAGGTGTCGAGCACCGCCTTATGCTCGGTCGCCTGCGTAATAATGTGGTTGCCGCGCTCGCGGTACATCTCCGCCACGCCCTTGATCGCGAGATTGTTGCTCTCCGTAGCGCCGGACGTGAAGATAATCTCCTTTGCAGTCGCGCCGATCAGGCGAGCGACCTGCTCACGAGCTACGTCCACGCCCTGTTCGGCAGTCCAGCCGAAGGAGTGATTGCGGCTCGCAGCGTTACCGTACACATCGGTAAAGTAGGGCAGCATCGCCTCAAGGACGCGCGGATCCATCTGTGAGGTCGCGTGATTGTCCATGTAGATAGGCAGCTTGATGTCCTTGGGCGCCTGCACATTGCTGTGGATGGCAGCGCCATTCAGCTCTGCGGTATTCGGGTTCGTGGCAATAGCACTCATTAAAATCTCCCTGTCTCGTGCACTTCTACTGCGATCCTGTTGCTGGCCCGCTCACCGGGCCTTTGACTACTATCGGCTGAGAGTGATCAGCGTGGTGTTGAGGCCGGCCGGCATGCGCATGGAGTGCCGATGCACAGCTTCCTCCGATTCACATAAGTCTGCGATGCTCAAGGCCTTCAACACGTCAGAAATGCTGTCATTCACTTTGCGTAATGGCTCTTTGATGGTGCAGCTGTCGTGCAGGTCGCATTGCCTGAGGCCGTTATCGCAGGAAGTGATAAATAAAGGACCATCAATCGCGTGTATCACTTCAAATGCGGAAATATCTGCCGGTCGCCGGGTCAGGGAATAGCCGCCATTGATGCCGGCATGGGACCGAAGCAAACCCACCTTGGTCAGACGCTGCAGGATCTTCGCCAGCAGCTGCGATGGAATGCCATATGCATCGGCAATATCTTTCGCACTCTGAGACGCACGTTCCGGACGTTCGGCCAGAAACTTCAGCGCCATCAGTCCGTAGTCCGCTTTTTTGGTCAGTCTCAGCATGCCGTTTCCTTAGTGTACCCGATATGCGACATAACCGGTCCTACATAGAGTTACGACTCTGTGATAGTGGCAACAAGGGCTTCAGGAGAGCTGTGTTCCCTCCAAAGAGCGCGATGCCTGCAGACGCACCAGCTCCATCCTCAGCCGCTGATTCGTGAGCAGAAGCTCCGCAATCAGCGACTGCTGCCGGTTGCACCTGTCGGCCAACTCTCCCGCAATGTCAACCTCTCTGCTGCTGTTGGCGCTGGCAGCGGGCGCGCTACACTTCGTCGATGATGCGGGCTGCTGCATCCAGTGCCTCCGCTACCTTGCGGACCTGTTCCGTAGACAAATTGCCTTGCGACATACGCATCCTCATCGCCATCTTGAGGTTCATCATGGCCCGCATCATCTGCGGCGAGCGTCCCCTTCCGAAGGCCTTGCCAGCCTTCTCCATGCGTCCAAAGATGGCCTTGAGCGTTTCCTGGCTGGCTTGAAGAAGCTTGGTGCCAGCTTCCGTGACGGTGTAAAGCTTCTTGTTGCTCTCCGTCGAGGCCACTGTTGCATAACCCTCTTCTTCCAGCATGGTGAGGGTCGGGTAAACGACTCCAGGGCTGGGCGCGTAGGCGCCGTCCATCCGCTGTTCGATGGCCTTGATAATTTCATAGCCGTAACTGGGTTTCTCCGCCACGAGTTGGAGGATGACCAGCCGAAGCTCGCCATTGTCAAAGTGCCGCTCTCGTCCCGCACCCCCAAATCCGCGCTCGAAGCGTACGGCAAAGTCTGCAAAGCCGCCAGGTCGGCGCATATGGCGCTCCTCTGGGCAGCGGTTTCTGTGTCCCTGGTGTTCATGATCTTCATGGTGTTCATGGTGCCTGCGTCCAAACATAGTGAAACCTCCTATATATCTAGACTGTATCTTAAGATATATCTTAACTATTCGCAATGCGATCTTTAGAAGTTTTAAGCGACGCTGCATCCGAATGAGCGAGGCGCTCCTTTATGACGTGGTTGTTCTTTGTGGTAGCACTGGCGGCAGGCGCAGCGAATCCGTTCCAGTCGGGGCTGAACGCCCAGCTGAACAAGCAGCTCGGTTCACCGATATGGGCAGGCTTGACAGTCTACGCAACTGGTTTGGCGGGAATGATGCTGCTCCAGCTGGTCTTACGCCAGGCGCTCCCGGGCTCCCGGCTGGCTGACGTGAATGGCTGGGCCTGGCTCGGCGGCCTGGTCAGCATTGCCTCTACGATGGCAGGCCTGATGTTGGCGCAGCGGCTCGGAGCCGGCGTTTTCACGGGACTGAGCATCACAGCAGCCGTCCTGGTCTCGGCATTGCTTGACCAGTTCGGATGGATCGGCTTTCGACAGCACGCGCTTTCACCCATGCGGACGCTGGGATGCGGACTGATGATCGCAGGTGTCTGGCTGGTAAGTCGGTTCTAAGATCGTACTTGCCTCGAAGCTCAACCGCTCGAACCTGTTGCTGTTTGACGCTCAGATAAGCCGAACTAATTTGAGGGCGGCGCGGCCGTGATGAAAAAACAGACGCTTTTACCAAACTCTTACAGGGTGTCGGCAGTTTGCCTGACTGGCAGCGTTTAGCCTTTGTCTTGGACACATCCTTATGGCAACCACAATCATTGACCCCACGGCTTCTGCTCCGCTCTACTCGGCGCCTGACAAAGACAAAGAACTCATCCTTCAGGAAACTGCTTCGGGGACGCTGGATTGGACGTTTGCCATATTCCTGCTTTTCTTTCATGCCGGCGCCGTGGCAGCACTTTTCTTCTTCTCATGGAAGGCACTCGCGATCACAGCAGTCCTCTGGGTCATTGCGCAGAACGGCGGCATCGCCATGGCCTACCACCGGCTGCTCACCCATCGCGGGTACGCTGTGCCGAAGTGGCTTGAATACTGCCTGACGACTGGCGCCACGCTCGCACTTCAGGGCGGACCGATCTACTGGGTGGCGGTTCACCGCCTGCATCACCAATACACTGACAAGCCCGGCGATCCGCATTCCCCGCGTGAAGGTGCATGGTGGTCGCATCTCGGATGGATCACCAATGGCAACCTCAGCAATCACAGTCCTCTGCTGAAGCGCTATGCACCGGACCTGATGAAGGACAGCTACTATCGCTGGCTGAGCAAGTACCACTGGCTGCCAATCTTTGTGCTGGCTGCCGGACTCGCTGCTGGAGGCTACGCCTTGGGCGGCCTCAAGCTGGCTGCAAGCTTTGTGCTCTGGGGAGTGTTCCTGCGCGTAGTGTGCGGCTGGCACGCAACCTGGCTGGTTAACTCGGCAACGCACATGTTCGGATCGCGCCGCTGGGCGGTGAAGGATGACTCCACGAACAACTGGTGGGTGGCCTTGCTCACAGGAGGCGAGGGATGGCATAACAATCACCACGCCCATCCGGTTTCGGCAAAACACGGCATGGCCTGGTATGAAGTCGACTTCAACTGGTGGGGCATCCTGTTCCTGAAGAAGATCGGGCTCGCCAACAAGGTGTACGCGAAGCAGCTAACGCCGCAGGAGGCAGCCCAGCGCGTGGGTCGCGCGATTTAGATCCAGTCCGATTGTCAAAAGAGGAGCCCGGCCTCATGCTGGGCTCTTCTGTTTTGATCTCGCATCTGAACGGATTGCGCGTTCGCGTTAAAGTGGATGCCTGAGGATGAACATGCCTTGTCGTCACTTGCTTTTCCTTCTAACTATGACTGCTTGTGTGCCGATGGCCTTTGCTGCTCCGGCAGCTTCCTCGACCGGGACACCCGAAACCATAGCGGTGGATGCAAACGCATCCGGCACGACGTTTCCTCATTTCTGGGAACAGATGTTCGGCTCGGGCCGCGCCATCCTGTCACTCCGCGAAGACTACCGGCACGACCTGCGGAGCGTGAAGGCTGTCACCGACTTCAAGTACGTGCGCTTCCATGCAATCTTTCACGACGAAGTCGGCGTCTATGACGAAGACAAGGACGGCAAGCCTATCTACAACTGGTCGTATGTGGATCACATCTACGACGGGCTGCTCGACAACGGCATTAAGCCGTTCGTCGAATTGAGCTTCACACCAAAAAAGATGGCGTCCCGGCTCGACTACCACGCCTTCTGGTACAAGCAGGTCGTCGCCCCACCCGCGGATTACAACAAGTGGGGCGCACTCGTGCAGGCCTTTACCCAGCACCTGGTCGATCGCTACGGCATCGATGAAGTAGCCAGTTGGTATTTCGAAGTCTGGAACGAACCGAATATCGATTTCTGGACCGGGCGACCGGCCCAATCCACCTACTTCGAGCTGTACGACCATGCCGCACGCGCAGTCAAAGCAGTTAGTCCAAAACTCCGCGTGGGCGGCCCAGCCACCGCTCAGGCGGCTTGGGTGGACGCCATGATCGCTCATGCGTCTTCCCAGAATGTGCCGCTGGATTTTGTCTCAACCCACGTCTACGGCAACGACACCGCGCAGGATGTTTTTGGCAAGCCACAAACCCTGCCGCCGCATGGCATGGTCTGCGAAGCCGTCAAGCATGTGCATGACCAGATCGTGCATTCGGCCAAACCACAGATGCCGCTGATCTGGAGCGAGTTCAACGCGACCTACATGAACCAGCAGGAGATCACCGACTCGACCTACATCGGGCCATGGATGGCCAACACCATCCGCGAATGCGATGGCATGACAGCGATGATGTCGTACTGGTCATTCTCGGATGTCTTCGAAGAGCAGGGCGTGGTGAAAACACCCTTTTACGGCGGCTATGGACTGATCGCGGAAGACGACATCCCCAAGCCATCCCTCACTGCCTTCTCGATCCTGCATGAACTGGGTACGACCCGCCTGCCGAATGACGCGACCGATGCCCTGGTCACCAAACGTGCGGATGGCTCACTCGTGATCGCATTATGGAACCTGGTGGAGCCAGGTGTAACGGCGCTTCCGAAGGAGTTCACAGTCTCACTGAAAGGCCTGTTATCCGGGTCTGCGCAGGTCTTGCGCGCGGATGCGCAGCATGGCGATACGCTTAACGCTTGGAAAGCAATGGGATCACCGCAGTTTCCGACAAAAGCTCAGGTAGCCGACTTGCAGAAGGTAGGTGCAAAAGAGATGCCGGAAACAGCACGGATGAAAGGCGGGAAGTTGAGCTTGGATGTGCCTGCGCAGGGCCTCGCGGTAGTCGTGATCGCTGACCGGTGACTTTCAGCGTTGGCTAGCTTGTCGAAGGCGCAGCTACCAGATGCGCCGAATCCCAAAAGCATCCAGCTTGGGATCGATACTGATCACCGGAATGTCCATCGCCAGTGCCTGCGCTGCGACCATGCGGTCGAACGGGTCGCCGTTCACGCCGACCAGGCGTCCGGCTCGCAAAGCTACGTTGACGTCTACCGGAAGAAAAATGTAGCCAGCTTGGGGAACTACTTGCTCGAAGCTTTTCACCAGTTCGTCAGCCTCGTTTAGTTTGCCAAGTCGCACCTTGGTCGCGATTTCCCACGCAGATGCAGCTGAAACGTAAATCCGGCTTTTGACATCATGAATGATCCCAGCAGCAACTCGACTCAAACGGGCGGGCTTGACTATCGCCCAGATCAAGGCGTGAGTGTCGAGAAGGACATCAATCATCCTCACCGCTCCAGCCAGGTGGCAGTGGATCCCAAAAGGACTCGGGCAGTTCAAAGTTGGGATTCTCTAGAATCCCCAGCCGCTTCGGGACAAATGGCTCAATCGGCACCAGCTTGGCTACCGGCGTCTTCTCGCGGCCAGAAGTGATGATGACTGTCTCACCCTGCTGCGCTTTCTTTACGAGCTCCGACAACCTGGTTTTAGCTTCGAAGATAGTAGCCGTCGTCATGGTAGCTCCTTGAGTGCTAAGCTAGCTTAGCTAACATGGTAGCCTGCGTCAACAGCTTCCAGCCATAATGCTGCCCGCAAACACAAAGCCCGCTCCGGCAATGCCGGATCGGGCTGATCTTGACTATGAAGTGGTGGTGACTAGGCTACGTAGCGGCCGGAATAAAGCTCTGTAAGCTTCTCAATCAACTCGGAATAGCCGCTGGCTTCCATCTGCACTTCAGTGCCGGAGTGTAGCTGCACAACAGCCAGCTTGCGCTTATAGTCCATAGCCACGGAGGCGATCTGGTCGAGAGGAATGGAGCGGGTCTGCTCTAACGCGCTGGCAAGCTGCAATGGATTCATGTAGGAGCCCTTTCCTTCAGCTTGTCTCATGGCCTGGTGCCCGGCGGTGCGGTGTTGAGAGCGGCCTTGCGCTGGAAGCCTTGTTTGTAGATCGCGGCGATTCTTCTTTAGCCACCTGAACCAGAAGCCCCTCCCCCGAAAGGCTGCAGTGCCAGGCAGTTCAAGAAGAACCACCGCATGCATTCACAATACAGCTTAAGTGGCAGAATGCTAGACCACTAGCGTAACCGGGGAGCGGCTTCTGAGTAATGGGTGGTAACGTATCTGCCCAATGGGAGTCTTGAAAACGTCCTCAGGTTGGCTAGAGCTCAATATTCACCAGATCAGAATCGCGCGTCGCTCCTGCATGGCTGAGTGGAACCCCGGGATCCGTATGCCGGTTCTGAGGAGCGCGCCAGTGATCGATATACGAGATCTGGTGTACACAGGACACGGTACAGTTAGGCGCACAGCCTTTTTCCGAGCGAAACTCGCGGTCAAGATCAGCCTGCGTATATTGCGACAGCGGCGTTCCGGGAAATCCCCGCTGCTGCGAGCAGTAATGCACCAGCCCGTTTTCGCAGATGTACAGATAGCGCGAACCTGCCCTGCACCGCCAGTCATTCGGCTCCCCATTCGCAATGGCTTCCTGGAAATGGTTGAAGCGCGAATAGTTCTTCTTCTCCAGGTTCGACATCTCGTAATAAACCCGGCGTTCTTCATCCACCAGCGGCTTCAGCTGACCGCTGCCGTCATGAATGATGCCGATCGTCGACGTAAAGCCGAGTTCTAGCGCCCGCCGGCCGATCACCAGCGCATCATTCGGATTCTTGATACCGCCGCCAACCACGGAGTTGATGTTGACGTGGAAGTCGGCGTGTTCTGACAGATTCTGCAGCTTCCGATCGAGGACCTTCAGGCTCTTCTTGGAGATCTCATCCGGCTGTACATTGTCGATCGAGATCTGCATGTGATCGAGTCCCGCAGCATTCAGGCGCTTAATCCGTTCCGGTACCAGCAGATAGCCGTTGGTGATCATCCCGGCGAGCGCACCGACCTTGCGGATGCGGCGGATGATGTCATCCAGTTCAGGGTGCAACAGCGGCTCACCGCCCGAAATCGTGATGATGCTAGTGCCGAGGCGACCCAGGTCATCGACGCGGCGGTGCATCTCTTCGAGCGACACGGGCTTGGACACTTCGTCATACTCGTTGCAATAGGCGCATGACAGATTACAGCGGCGCATCGGCACAATCTGCGCCATAACCGGGTGATGAGTCGACGCGAGCGCATGGCCCACAATGCCGAGTTCGCGAGCCTTGCGGCGGGCTGCCTTGAGCTTGAAAGCGAGAGTCGACCTGTAGGCAGATACCGGCATCCTGGTGAATTGATTATAGCCGTCCAACCCTGCGCCGGGCCATTCCGCCCAGGCAGGAACACGAGAGTGTCTCTCCCCGTAACGGCTCCGTTACTAAGCCCGCCTGCCCTTCCGCCGATGATCCCAATGCGTGCGTAATTGCCGCATGAAAACGTTTGCTGGCCCAGGTGCAGGAAGGCGAGATTGTAGACCGCCACGGAAAAGAGGAAGTCCCCTTATGAATTCATTCACAATTGGTAAAAAGCTGTACGTCGGAGTTGTAACGCTGGTTGTCTGTATGTTCGCTCTTGGAGCAAGTGCCGTATTTAGCATGGTGGCTGTCGGCAACCGATTGCACAGCATCGTCGATAAAACCGGTCACAAGCAGGCTATGGCCCACCAGATGGATCTGGATACGTCAGACATGCTGGCCGAGGATCGTGGCATCATCGTTCGTGGTTTCATGAAGGATTACGAGACCGCCGAAAAATACAATCGGCAGTTTGCCGTCTCCAGCAGCGACTTCGCAGATCAGCTCAAGACCATCAAGCCGTTGCTGGTGCGGAATGATGCAAAACTCCTTATAGAAGAGATGGAGCAGGATCTCGCTCCGATGCGGGAAGCGAACCAGAACGTTTTCGAAGCAGCTGCAGCCGGAGACATGAGCAAGGCGCTGGATGTAAATACCACGGTGCTGCTCCCGCTTCAGAAAAAGGAAAAAGCAGGTGCCGTTCGCATGCTTGAGATTGAGACCGAGCTGCTGAATACGGATACCGGCGCAGCGGATGGATTGATCGATGGGAGCCGTTGGACCTCCATCGTTCTCCTTTGCCTGGCAACGGCGGTCGGCATCGTAGTGATTTTCGTGGTCCGGCAGATCAATCGCACGCTGCGCAGTGAAGTAGGAGGGTTGGCGTCCATGGCATTGGAGATCACGTCTGCCGCCGACCGGTTTGCTCTCTCAAGTGAATCGCTGGCACATTCGGCAACAGAGCAGGCAGCAACCATCGAAGAGACATCCAGCGCCAGTACCGAGATTCATTCCATGGCGCAGAGAGCAGCACAAAATTCGCAGGTGACAGCATCCATCGCCACTGATTCACAGACAAGCATCGAACGGGCCAATCAGTCGCTGGTGGAGATGACGGGCGCGATGGAGGGGATCAATGACTCCAGTAAAAAGATCTCCAATATCCTCAAGGTCATCGACGGAATCGCTTTTCAGACCAGCATCCTGTCTTTGAACGCAGCAGTTGAAGCAGCGCGGGCAGGAGACGCAGGAGCAGGATTCGCAGTCGTGGCAGACGAGGTGCGAAGCCTGGCGGAGAAATGCAAGGTGGCCGCAAAGGACACAGCAGACCTGATCGAAAACTCCCTGAACAACTCGAAGGATGGCAGGGCGAAGGTGGAACAGGTCGCCGCATCCCTGCACCTGGTCACAGACGAATCCAAGAAGATCAAAGGACTGGTGGACGAGATCCACGGAGGCAGTATCGAGCAGTCTCAGGGAATCCAGCAGATCAGTAAGGCGATCTCCCAACTTGAGAGTGTGACCCAGCGGAGCGCCGCCACCGCAGAAGAAGGCTCCGCCGACGCCATGGAGTTGCAGCAACAGGCCAAAATCATGAAGGAGAGTGTAGAGCGGCTAAGCGTGATGGTTGATGGTTCGGCAGCAAAGCCCGCGCATAACATCCTGGCTCATTCGCAGCTCAGGTCTGCCTGAGCAACCGGCAATGCAGGCTGCATAGCAGGCCGGTTGTCTCAGCCGGTCTGCGCATAGCAGCACACACCTTCATCCTCCATCAGACGTAAAATGCCGGCATGAGTGATGAACTTGTTTTAGTTACAGGCGGCTCCGGTTTCATCGGAAGTCACGCGATCCTGCAACTGCTGGCAGCAGGGTACCGCGTCCGGACAACTGTCAGGAACCTGTCGCGGGAAGCTGAGGTTCGCGCCATGCTGAAGGTGGGCGGCCTGCCCGAAGACCTGGCCGGCAGGCTCACCTTCCTTACGGCAGATCTCAAGCACGACGAAGGCTGGCTGACAGCAACTGAAGGTTGTGCCTACGTCCTGCATGTAGCGTCCCCGTTTCCGCCCAATGTCCCCAAACATGAAGACGAATTGATTGTGCCTGCTCGTGAAGGCGCGTTGCGGGTGTTGCGTGCAGCGCGCGATGCTGGCGTCAAACGTGTCGTAATGACCTCCTCCTTTGCAGCCATCGGGTATGGGCATCCCGAGCAGACCGCACCCTTCGACGAGCGGAGTTGGACCGACGTGAGCCGGCCTGGAGTGTCCGCGTATGCCAAATCAAAAACCATGGCGGAGCGGGCAGCCTGGGACTTTATAGCCGCAGAGGGCAACACGCTCGAGCTCAGCGTGGTCAATCCAGTCGGTGTCTTCGGCCCAGTCCTGGGCCCGGACGTCTCTCCATCGATCCTCGTAGTGCAGAAGCTGCTCGATGGCGCCCTTCCCGGCTGTCCGCGCGTAAGCTTTGGGATCGTGGATGTGCGCGACGTCGTCGATCTCCATCTGCGAGCGATGATCGGTCCGGCAGCGAAGGGTGAGCGCTTTCTTGCTGTAGCAGGCGAACCGATGTGGTTCGTCGAGATAGCGAAGCTGCTGAAAGCGCACCTGGGCGATGCTGCCAAACGCGTGCCCGTCCGACAACTCCCTGACTGGCTGCTGCGGCTTGCAGCGTTGAGAGATCCCGCAGTCAAGCTGATCCTGCCGGAGATCGGCAAGTGGAAGAGAGTAAGCCACGCCAAAGCAGAGAGGCTGCTGCAGTGGACGCCGCGTTCGAATCAGGATGCCATCCTGGCAACAGCAGAGAGCGTCATAAGCCTGGGATTGTGGAAGGGCGCCCGTTGAACACTACCTGTGCTTGGAGCAAGGCAGCATGGATCGACGTGCTTTACGAGTTCATTCGAGCCAGCCACCCGGCGTCATCTCGAGCTTAAGGCAGTGAGTTCGCCTTCTTGAGGAACTCATACTCTTCCAGGTTGCCGGCTTTCTTCAGCATCGCCTGCACCTCATCCGAGGACAGGTGTTTGCCAAGAGGCGCACTGGCATTGGCGATTGCGTACGCAGTCACTGCCGTCACGGCAGCACCCTGGGTGAGATCCTTCCGCACCACACTGTCAAACGTATCGCTGGCCTTGTGGTGCAGCGTGAAGTACTTGTCCGTATCGTTCCACAACACAAGGGTCGGCACGCCGAGCACGTCCATTGCAGCATGGTCGGTCTCGAAAATGAATTCCGTATCCGCATTCGTACCATCGGCGCCGAGGCCGCTAAGGACCGGCTTGAGCGACGCAACCGCTTCCTTGGTATCCTCCCGACCCATCAGGTACCAGCCCTTGGCCGGTTGTGCCCCCGTGTCTGTAATCAGGATGGTATCAATCTTCGAAATATCCGCCAGGTGTGCTCGCGTGTAAGCAGTTGAGCCAAGCAGGCCCTGTTCTTCACCCCCGAACAGGATGAAGCGGATGGTACGCCGCGGCGGATGATTGAGCGCCTTAATCGCACGAGCGGCTTCAAGCACGCTGGCCGTGCCGGTACCGTTATCCTGCGCACCAGTGCCCGGCTGCCACGAGTCCAGGTGAGCACCGACTATCACGATCTCGCTGGCAGAATCCGTGCCCGGTATCTCGGCAATCACGTTGGGAACTTTCACGTCCTTGCGGATCTTGTTAGTGAAGGCGAAGTCGACTGAGACAGGTCCATGATCGAGCAGGCGCTTGATCAGAGAAACATCCTCGCTGCCGATCTGCGCTTCAGGAGTGGGATCAATGGCGCCGGAGAAGTTGAGAGTGGTCAGGGTCTCGGTACCATTCGGACCGCCCGGTATGAAAATCGCCGCAATGCCAAAAGAACGTAACCGATCAATGGCCACAAGAATCTGGTCGAAGCGTGGTTTCTCGCCGAAGCTGCTCTCATCCAGCAGAACGATGGAGCCCTTGACCTTGTCCTTCTGCTTGTCCAGGTCAGCAGCCACGATGCTCGGAACATACACAACCTGTCCGCTGATTCCCTGCTTCGGCGTGGATGGACTCCAGCCAATGGAATAGATATGCAGAAGGTGATTGACGGGGCTGGTAATATGGCCGATCGCCGCAGTCTCTGGTTCCCAGGTCGCCGGGATGGTCCAGTCTTCTGTATGGACGTTCGAGAGACCCATCGACTTGAACTTGTCCTGCGCCCATTCCGCAGCACGCATGTAGTTGGCGGAACCGGTGAGTCGCGGACCGATCGTGTCCGCAAGCTGGCGATCGTACTCGTACGCTTGTCCATTAAGAATGGTGTCGCCGATCAGATTGCGAAGCTGGGCGCTGGTCTCCGGTGAGGGCGCAATCCCCGTAGTTTGCGCCTGGATGGCGCTGCTGGAAATCAGCGCGCCGGCCGCGGCTGTGATCGAGGCAAGACGGCGGATGCGGAAGCAAAAGGAAGAGGCAGGGTCGATCGGCATCAGGAAAAATCTCTCTCGAATTACAGTGAGGTCAGACAGCTTTGCGGTCGAGAACGATTGGACAAGGTTCATGCAAAAACTGCAAGCTGTCATGAAGCGCAGATCTGCCCAGCTGTGGAGAGTACAACTCCGCGGCTCAAGTCAGCGGCTCAGGTAAGTGCATTGAAGAGGCTAGTTCCGGAACCTCTGCCACAGCCTGGAACAACGGCTCAGTCTGCCACAGTTGTCGGATACCAATCGCCAAAGCAGCCAGCACCACTGCAAGATCCCAGCCCGTCTGCAGCGTGTGCGCAGCAGGAATCCTCAGCACGATCAGCGCCGGCATCTGCAGCACGACAGCCAGCCCGATGAGCTTCCAGCCATCAAGCTGCATGTGAACAGCCAGGATCCCATAAGCGGCAATCAGAGCAATGTACATGTCGTAGTGCAGTACGCGCGGATTGGCAAGAATCACCGCAATGACCAGCATGCCGAGCCACACCGTACTGGTAGTCGCGTTTGTTGGGAAGGCCCGTTCAGATTCGGATCCGCGACGATGCTTGAGCAGAAACAGCGCTGTCAGCATCAACAGCACGAAGGTTGCGTGCAGACCATACGCGAGTATGCCGACCTTTGCATGCAGATGATGATCAAGACGCGCTGCAAAGCCGAAGACGCCCACTCCAAACTGATGCTGCACTGCCACCTGTTGCACCAGTGCGGCTTTGTAGCCAGCATAGAGACCGGGATAAAGCCGACGTTGCAGCACGTTGGCAGCCACAGCAGTACATCCGGTTGCTACACTGCCCACCCATTGCCGGCTGCCTCCGAGGAGGGGCAGGATCAACAGTACCAGCAGGGTGATTTTGACCAGCGCAGCCAGCAGAACTACTAGATAGAACCAGTGCC
>CAZZUX010000030.1:0-34113 GCA_964657395.1 uncultured Ktedonobacteraceae bacterium | reverse complement strand
GTTACCGTTGCTTCCTTCCGGACCTGGCGGGGTTGGCGGGATTACGTCGCGTAGGGCCCGGCACAGGATCGATGATACATCAGCAATTGTGTCCTTTTACAGTCTGGTCTGGGGGCGTATCGCGATAGACTGGAGGTTGTGAATCCCACACAATCAACAGCCACCTTGCTGGCCCCGGATGTTTCGGCAGAGAGTTCCCTGCAAGCTGCGCCCCCGCCTGCGATAGGCATTGGAGCCAGGCCGAAGGTGGGTTTTGTCTCGCTCGGCTGCCCTAAAAACCTGGTCGACAGTGAAGTGATGATGGGTCTGCTGGATCGTGCGGGTGCAGAGCTTACGAACGATCCGGGCTCGGCAGAGATCCTGGTGGTGAATACCTGTTCTTTCATTGACTCGGCAAAGCAGGAGTCGGTCGACACGATCCTCGAGATGGCGGAGTTCAAGAAGACGGGACGAGCGCAGAAGCTGATTGTGGCCGGATGCCTGGTGGAGCGCTACCGCGATGAAATCCGAAAGAATCTGCCGGAAGTCGATGCAGTAGTTGGCACCGGTGAACTGGAGAAGGTACTGGAAGCGGCTGGGCTGACGATGACGTTTGCACCGGCCATGCCGCAGCTTGTTACCATCCAAGCAGCACCGGCAATGGTGCGGCCGGCGGCTGAGTCAACAATTCGGTCTCGTGCGGAGGGCGATCTGCGGGAGCAGCAGGGACGCTTTGCGCGAGAGGCCTGGGACGGCGCGACGGCTGCTCTGCCGCAGTATCTTTATGACGAGATGACGCCTCGGATCCTGGCGACGGCCCGGGCTTCTGCATATATCAAAATTGCGGAAGGCTGCGACCATCCATGCAGTTTCTGCGTGATACCGAATCTGCGCGGGAAGTTTCGATCGCGCCGCTTCGAATCGGTGATCAGCGAGGCGACAAAGCTGATCGCGAATGGTACCCGCGAGATCACGCTGGTCGGCCAGGATACGACCTGTTACGGCGAGGATTTCGGCATGCGTGACGGCCTTGCCGAGCTGCTGGATCAGCTTGCGCGGATCGAGGGCTTGAAGTGGCTGCGCTTCCTCTACGCCTATCCGAACAAAGTCACGAGCCGGCTGCTGGAAGTGATGGCCGCGCATGACAATATCTGCAAGTACCTGGATGTCCCTCTGCAGCATGCCTCGCCCGACGTCTTGAAGAGGATGAAACGCGGGGGCGGTGCGGAGATCTTTCTGAAGACCCTTGAGAAGGTTCGAAGCATGGTGCCGGGAGTCGCTATCCGCTCTACGTTCATCGTTGGGTTCCCGGGCGAGACGGACCAGGATTTCGAGATACTTTCCCGGTTTGTGCGGGACGCGCAGCTCGACTGGTTCGGTGTCTTCAGCTATTCGGATGAAGACGGCTCGCAGGCTTTTGCGCTAGACCAGAAGGTTTCAAGGCGGACGATCGAGACTCGCCGCCGATCCCTGATGCGGTTACAGCAAGGCATTAGCCGGAAAGCAAAGAAGGGCTGGGTTGGACGTACGCTCGATGTCCTGGTCGAAGGGGAGTCAGAGGAGACGCCGTTGCTGTGGGAAGGACGCAGCGAGTTCCACGCGCCGGAGATTGACGGAAAGCTGTACATCAACGATTTCGGGCCGCATGAAACTCTTATCCCGGGCACGTTCTACCGCTGCGAAGTCACAGAAGCTCATGACTATGACCTGGTGGCGAGAGTGATTGAGTAGCCTGCCTGTTCAAGTTGACTGGTACATGACAACATTTCACCCCATGTAGAGAATCAATTCATAGAAGAATGAGTTTAGAAGCCGCAAAAAAGAAGAGTCTGCGCTGCCCGACCTGTAGGAAGGTAGTTGGCCCGAACGATCCGGAAATGCCTTTCTGCAGTGATCGCTGCCGTGTCATCGACCTGGGCAAATGGGCGAGCGGCGCATATGTGATCTCATCGCCGGTGATTGATCCGGATGTGTTGGGCGATGTGGACGAAGAAGCCGTGAAGCGGGAGCTGCTCCGTCGCGGTATCGACGCCGAAAGCGGGTATTAAATTGGCTGGACCTGCCACGGATGGCAGTGACCTCGAGGCCCGGCCCAATCCTGCTGCCGAAGCGCGCGCTCACCACACACACTGGGCCTGGATCACGGCAACTTTTTGCGGCGCGGGAACCCTGACGCCGGGTCCGGGGACATGGGGTTCAATGGCGGCGATGGTGTTGTGGGCGGCTTTCTTTGTACCGCATACGGCATCGGGTCACACCTACACCGTGGTGTACGGCTCGAGGATCATGCCGGTGTGGCCGAGCCTGCTCGCTGCTGCCATCGCAGCAGCTATCGGGATACCCGCGGCCACCCTTGTGGCACGTGAGAGCGGCCGCAAAGATCCGCAGAACGTCGTTATCGACGAGGTGGCGGGCCAGTGGCTGACGCTTGCCGCGGCAGCACCGGACTGGAAACATGCTCTGACCGGGCTGGTGCTCTTTCGTATTTTTGACATTACCAAGCCATGGCCTGCCCGGCAGCTGGAACAGCTTCCAGCCGGCTGGGGCATTATGTTCGATGATCTGGCTGCCGGCTTTTACGGGGCTGTAGTGCTGCTGCTCCTGCGGCACTGGTGGTAAAAGGTCGTGCCTGCCGCGCACCCGCTTCCTGCGTCTAAACTGGCAACAGGCAAATATATGATCCGATTGACCAGGCCGGAAGCGGCTTCCTCGCACAATCCCAATATCGAAGCCGTAGTTCCCGATGCAGTCCTGCCCGGCGCAGAAGTAGAAATTCGCGGCTCCAACCTGGCAGCAGCAGGGTTAGAAGGGGAGGCATTGAAGGCTCCGGTTGCCCTGCTGGATGGCAAGGCTGCGCCGCTGGCTTTGTGCCGTCCGACTCGACTGCGGGTGCGGATTCCGGAAGCTGCCGGAGAGGGCCGGTTGGAAGTTCGGCGGAATGGATCGGTGAGCAACTCTGTGCAGATCCATGTAGGCAGGCTGCTGTCGGAGAATGTTCATCCCGTCTCCAACCCTGTTGCGGATGCATCGGGCAACGTGTACACAACATTGTCGGGAGCGCGGGGGCAGCAGGTGCCCGTCAGCGTATTTCGTATCTCACCCGAGGGCGATATCGATTCATTCATGACTGGCCTTGTGAATGCCACGGGGCTGGCAGTGGATGCGGACGGAGTGCTGTACGTGTCCTCGCGGCACGAGGGCACTATCCATCGAGTGACACCACAAGGTGCCGCATCGATCTTCACGGAAAGCATGGGAGTAGCAACCGGGCTGGCCTTCGACGCGGAAGGCAATCTGTATTGCGGCGATCGCAGCGGCACGATCTTCAAGATTGCGAAGGACAGGCAGATTTTTGTATATGCCACGCTTGAACCGAGTGTGGCAGCATACCATCTCGCTTTTGGACTGGACGGCACCCTGTTTGTCACGGCGCCAACGACCTCGAGCTTTGATGTTGTCCATGCCATCGATACCAAGGGCAACATCACGAACTACTATCGCGGGCTGGGCAGGCCGCAGGGACTTGCGCTAGACATTGCCGGCAACCTTTACGTGGCTGCATCGCTGCGTGGACAACGCGGTATTGTGCGCATCACACCAGACAAAGAGGCTGAGCTGGTGATATCCGGAAGCGGCATTGTGGGGCTGGCTTTTATTCCCAATGGTTCGGTCGCAGTGGCAACGCAGAATGCCATTTATGATGTAGCGTTGGGCATCGAGGGACTTCGTCTCTTCTGATTTTTCAGGATGAAGCAGCGTTTGCAATGAGCGCAGCGCTGCAAGGGACCAGGGTGCCTTGTCAGTCACTCAGGAATGATTCAGCAGGAAACATGAACAGCGAAATAATAGCGATTGGCTCGGAGTTGCTGACGCCTTACCGGCAGGACACGAACTCCCTCTTTCTCACCGAGAAATTAAACGAACTTGGCGTTTCAGTCACCTTCAAAACCATTGTGGGTGATCGAAAAGACCATCTTGTGAGTGCGGCGAAAACGGCGCTCGGCCGCGCAGATATCGTGATCCTGATGGGCGGCCTTGGACCGACGGAAGACGATCTCACCCGTCCTGCCGTGGCAGAAGTGCTCGGGATTCGGTTGAAGCGCGATGCTGACCTGGTGGCACAACTGTACAAGCGCTTCGCGACGCGACGGATCGCAATGTCCGCCAACAACACGCAGCAGGCGGATGTGCTCGACCAGGCGCAGATTCTTGCAAACGACAATGGCACGGCGCCAGGCCAGTGGCTGGATACTGTCTATGGCGAGCATCGCAAGCTGGTGGTTCTGCTGCCCGGACCGCCGCATGAGTTAAAAGCGATGATGGATGCGCAGGTCATTCCGCGACTAAAAGAGATATTGCCGGAACGGTTTATTGCCAAGCGTACCTTGAAGGCGGCGATGATCGGCGAGTCGGCCTGTGACGCGCGGATTGCACCCATTTACAAGAAGTTCACGGACGTCGAGACCACGATTCTTGCGCATAGTGGAGACATTCAGCTCAATTTGATTTGTGAAAAGCGGACACCAAGTGCGGCGCAAGAGCGTGTGGACGAACTCGCCAGCCGAATCGAAGAAGAGTTAGAAGAGATCATCTACTCTTCGCACGGCGAGTCGCTTGAGCAGATCGTGCTCTATTACCTGGGCATGCGCGGATCGACACTTGCCGTAGCAGAAAGCTGCACTGGCGGCATGGTGGCGCAGCGCCTGACCAGTATTGCGGGAAGTTCGAGGTCTTTTCTCGGCGGCGTGGTGGTTTATTCCAATGAACTGAAGACATCGCTTGCGGGCGTGCCGGCCGCGTTGATCCAGGAGCATGGTGCAGTCAGCCCGGAGGTGGCGAAGTCGCTGGCTGAAGGCATTCGACGACGCACCGGGGCGCATTATGGACTTGCGATCACCGGGATAGCCGGACCAGGCGGCGGCACGGAAGAGAAGCCGGTCGGCCTGGTATACGTTGCGGTTGCGGATGAGAAAGAGATCGAAGTTGTCGAGAAAAATCTCCTCGGCGACCGTGAACGGATTCGTCACTGGGCCAGCCAGCAGGCCCTGGACCTGGTGAGACGCCGACTGATGTAACGAGATGACAGCAGGGTTGTGCAACGATGGGCGGGTGCCGCCTGGTCATCGCGAGCCGATGACAATCCTGCTAGACTCGGATCGAAAAGAGCGATGAAGTTTTTGTCGATGTCATCCTCATTCATTAACCAATGTCAATCCTTTTTGTCACAGCTATCGTTGCGTATTTGCTCGGCTCCATTCCCTTCGGACTGATCCTGGTTCGAGTTTTCCGGAAGGAGGACATTCGCACGCTGGGCAGTGGCAACATCGGGGCTACCAACGTAGTGCGTTCCGGAGCCAAGGGTCTGGGCGCTGCAACGTTTGTCCTGGATGCGGTGAAGGGCTACGCGGCGGTATATGTAGCTGGCCTGCTGATGCACGGATCCTCACACGGAGTGCCGGCGCTGCAGAACGCAGAGGCGCTGGCAGGCTTGATCGTCGTGCTCGGTCATATGTATCCGGTGTGGCTTGGCTTTAAAGGCGGCAAGGGAGTGGCCACTGCCCTGGGGATGGCGATTGCCTTGTCTCCGCTTGCAGCTCTGCTTGCGCTGGCTTTTTTTGTGGCGGTATTCCTGCTCAGCCGATATGTCTCGCTGGCTTCTATCGTTGCGGTTGTCGTTTTTGCAGTATGTTCCACGCTGGTCTTTCGTACACCCCGCACCCTTTTTTCAGAGATTGTACTGATCCTGGTGCCGCTGCTGGTCATCGTGAAACATCGAAAGAATATAGCCCGGCTGAGGCAAGGCACGGAATACCGCTTTGGCAAGGCAAAGCCAGTTGCACAATGACGGATCGCTCAGCCAAAACCAGCCGCAACATTGCTGTTCTTGGAAGTGGAGCGTGGGGCACGGCGCTGGCATTGAGCCTGGCTGACAATGGGCACGAAGTAACGCTGTGGTCGCACAGCGGGCGGGTGCCCCGCATGATTGATGAGCATCGCGAGAACCGAGCCTATCTGCCGGGATTCCCCTTCTCCAAAGGAATAGTTAGTACGGCAGATGCTGCGCTTGCGCTCAATCCCGCGGAGATTGTTGTCGGTGCGATGCCGTCTGAGCACGTACGTACTGTTTACTCCGGCATTGCGGAACTGCTGCGACCGGAGCAAGTGATTGTGAGTGCGACGAAAGGCATCGAAGACCAGACCAACCTGAGAATGAGTGAAGTCATTGCGCAGGTATGCGGACGGGGGCGAGTCGCGGTGCTGAGCGGTCCCTCTTTTGCTTCCGAGGTGGCTGCAGGATTGCCGACAGCAGTCACGATCGCCTGCGAGGATCCGGCTACGGGAGCGTACCTGCAGCAGTGCTTTACTTCTCCTCGGCTCAGAATTTACACCAACGAAGATGTGATTGGAGTCGAGCTCGGCGGCGCGTTGAAAAACGTCATTGCGATTGCGACCGGCGTGGCTGTGGGACTTGACCTGGGGCATAACGCCATCGCTGCGCTCATTACCCGCGGCATTGCCGAAGTTACGCGGCTGGCGGTGGCATGCGGGGGACGACGCGAGACGCTGGCGGGATTGTCCGGCATTGGAGACCTCGTCCTGACCTGCACCGGCTCCCTTTCACGCAACCGGACGGTCGGCATTGCACTCGGCCAAGGCCGCGCTATGGACGAGATTATGCGGTCACTCAGCGGCAAGGTTGCTGAAGGGGTGAGAACGACGCCTGCTGCTTTGAGCCTAGCGGCTTCCGCAGGGATCGAGATGCCGATCACGGAACAGATGAATGCCATCCTAAACCTGAGTAAGGATGCGCGCGAAGCAATGCGGGATCTGATGGCGCGACCTGGGCGCGACGAGTAAGCTGCACTTCTTACTGCGGTGTAATGATGCCTCCGACTCGCGCACGGGCAGGTAGCAGCACGCCCCGCCGGTCGTACTCCTGGCTGGAATCAGGAGCTTGCACGCTCTCCTGTTCAGCGTTCGCGGATTGGATCTCGGCATCAGGAGAAGTGGGCTGGCGATCGGAGGCAGCAGGACGCTTGTCTGGCTGTTGATTCGGCATCGACGAAAAGTCCGGCATACCTCCATAGTACTAGCGGGATTGACTGAGCTTCCATGCGCCATCCGGTAGACTAGAGAGGATGAAACCTGCTGTGCGCATGATTGCGATCGACATCGATGGCACCCTCCTACCAAGCTCCAGCACCAGCATCAGCGAGCGCAACCGTAAGGCGCTGCTCGCGGCCGAAGCAGCCGGTGTGCTCCTGGTGATTGCGACCGGAAGGCGCCAGACCTATGCGCAGCCGGTGGTGAACCAGATCGGGCTGGGCGATGCGAACGTCATGCTGTCTTCCAATGGGGCTGTGGTCCGCAGCTTCACCGGCCGCCTCATCGAGCGCACGCTGCTGAGTTCAGAAACAGCGCGCCAGCTTTGCGGTGCTCTCAGGCCGTTCGGACAGACAATGGTCTTCACCTTCGACCATGAGGACGCCCATGCCGCGGATGGACTGGTCGTTGAGAATATCGCGGCGCTGGAGCTGCTGGTCGGCAAATGGGTAGATGCCAACCGACCATATCTCACCGAGATTGAACCGCTGGAACGCGCGTTTACTGAAGACCGGCAGCCAATCCAGGGTATGTTGTGCGGACCCGTCGGCCTGATCCGCGATGCAGAGGCTGCACTGGCTGCGAGCCCGCTCAGCCGGGATCTTGAGTTTCACAGGACGGAGTACGCCCAGCGTGACCTGGGCATACTCGATCTGCTGCCGCCGGGCTGTTCCAAGGGAACAGCACTTGCGCGGCTGGCGTTTGCCCATGGCATCCAGCCGGACGAGGTGATGGCGATTGGAGACAACCTGAATGATACGGACATGCTGGACTTTGCGGGCCATCCGCGCCTGATGCGGAATGCCAGTGCGGAGATGATGACCATGGCGGCGACGCGTGGCTGGAGTGTTACCGAGGCCACCAACGACGAGGACGGCGTAGCCCGCGCTATCGAAGCAGCACTTGCTGCCAATCTCGCCGCGGATGACGCACAGCTCGCAGGAAGAACTCGTGCGCGCTCCTAACAATCTTGTGCGCTTCGCTGGCAACGCGGCTTTCCTGCTCCTTGGCCTGAGTTCAGCCCGGATGCATGCTGCGGAGCATGTGACGCTCGCAAATGGCTTCGACATGATCTGCGATCACAGGCAGACGGCAGGAGCTGTGACCCGGCTCTTCGTCGGAGCCGATGACAGCAATTTCGTTGAGGTGAACACAGCTGACATCGCGTCCATTGATGATGCGATCCCTGCTGCGCAGTCTGCTCCTTTGAAACGTGCCCCCGCAACGATGAAGGCGGAGATCACGGCTACCGAGCTCCGTGAGTTGCTAACAGCCGCCGGTACCGAAAGGAACCTGGACGTCGACCTGCTTGCCTGCATCGTTCGCGCAGAGAGTGGAGGACATGTGCATGCCGTGAGCCGGACCGGGGCGCAGGGTCTGATGCAGCTGATGCCGGGAACAGCAACGCAGCTGGGCGTCTCTGACAGCTTCGAGCCCAACCAGAACGTGACAGGCGGCACTGCTTATCTCAACGCCCTGCTGCTTCGCTACCATGACAACCTGGCGCTCGCCCTAGCTGCCTATAACGCCGGGCCGAAGGCTGTGGACCGCTATCATGGCGTGCCTCCCTATCGCGAGACGCGCGCTTACGTAGCCCGTATCATTCACGAATTCAACCAGCACAAGGATGCAGAGCAGGCGGCGAGACGTACCAGTCGAGCAGCGAAAACCTTGCACGCAAGCAGCAGCGCAGGCTCAGCCTCGGTGCAGAGCGACTAGAAGTGCCGGCATTGCCGATGGAGATTGGCACTTGAAGACAAAGAAGATTGTTTTGTACGTGGTTGTGGCCCTGGCGCTGATTGCCCTGGGAGTGTTCATCCACAAGCGCGTTCACTTTGAGTGGCGCGTCTTCGCTGACCAGATCCGACACGTGAACGGCATGCACATCGTGCTTGCGATCATTGCCATCTACCTCAACTACGTCATACGCGGCATCCGCTGGTCCTTCTTCCTCCGTCCCACGAAGAAGGTGCCGATGTTCTCGCTGGTAGGCAGCCAGGTCATCGGTTTTACGGCTGTTGCCATCTTCGGCCGGCTTGCTGACCTGGTGCGCCCCTACTTAATCGCCAAGCGCACAAACCTGGTGCTCAGCTCACAAATAGCGGTATACACCGTCGAGAGGATGTTCGATCTCGGGTCGATGGCGCTCATCTTCTCTATGGTGTTGCTATTCGCCCCTGACCGGGCGTCGCTGCCACATCATGAAGGATTGCAGAGATCGGCGATCGCCGGTCTGGCCATTACTGCGTTCCTTGCTGTATTCGCCTTCGCGGTGCACTGGTCCGGGCTCGTGGTTGCAAATCTTGCGGAGAAGACGCTTGGCTCTCTTTCTCCAAAGCTAGGCACTGGAGTCGCCACCAAGATCCGAGAGTTCCGTGAGGGATTAAATGCACTGGATGGTCTGGCGAGTTTTCTAATAGCCGCTTCTCTTTCTCTGCTGATGTGGGTCTGCGTGACGATGTCGTACTTTGAGATCGCTCGATCGTTCGTGGCATCGCCTGAGCTATCCGGCATGACGCTGGCGCGAGTGGTCGTGCTGCAGGCTTCAAGCCTGGCGGGCTCGATCGTACAGTTGCCCGTCATCGGCTGGTTCACCAACATCGGGGTAGTGTCGGCGACGATGCAGACGCTCTTCCATGTGCAGGCAGAGCCGGCGCTGGGATGTTCCACGCTGATCCTGCTGATCGTGTCGATGGGTATTGTTCCAGTCGGACTGATCTGGTCCCGCTTTGAACATGTCTCGCTCAAGAAGCTGTCAGAGGAATCCGAGCAGCTTGAGCAGGAAGAATTATCCGTCCCGGGCCGGGCCTGATCGGGTGGGTTTAAGGGTGACGGACCGATCAAGGACGGCTCGCTTAGAATTGAAGCAGTCCAGATGAAATGTCCATATTGTGGGTTTGCGCAGGATCGGGTTGTCGATTCGCGCGAGAGCAAGGAAGCCGATTCAATTCGAAGGCGCCGCGAGTGCGAACGCTGCGAGAAGCGTTTTACGACCTATGAACGCATTGACGAGATTCCCTACATGGTCGTCAAGAAAGGCGGTCGGCGCGAGAAATTTGATCGGCAGAAGGTGTTGAGTGGTCTCCTGCGGGCTTGCGAAAAGCGGCCGGTTCCGGCATTGAAGCTTGAGGAGATTGTCGACGAGACTGAAGCGTTCCTGGTTGATTCTCCGGAACGTGAGCGGACCACCAGCGAGGTCGGCGAACTGATCATGAATCGCCTGAAGACGATCGATACCGTAGCCTACATCCGCTTTGCAAGTGTTTACCGTGATTTCACGGATGTGCGCGAGTTCAAGGAAGAACTGGAGCAGTTGTTGAACTCGAAGGAACATGGCGCGCGCCGTCGAGCGGGCCTGGCAGAGCAGAAGAAGCCGAACAAGACATAGCGATTGAAAGAACTGGAGCTACTGCAATAATGACTGATTCACAAAAGCATCCACATACGATTACGTTGATTCCCGGCGATGGGATTGGTCCGGAAGTGACCGACGCTGTTGTCCGCATCCTCGATGCTGCCGGGATGAAGATCACCTGGGAGCGTTTCGATGCAGGCGCCGACTCGTATGCCAAGACTGGTGAGTACATTCCGCAGGCATTGTACGATTCGATCGAGCGCAACAAGGTAGCGCTCAAGGGACCGGTTACGACGCCAATCGGCGGAGGCTTCAAGTCCATCAATGTGACTCTGCGCAAGAAGTTCGACCTCTACACAAACTTCCGTCCGATCAAGAACCTGCCTGGACTAGATACGCGCTATCCCGGCGTTGACCTGGTGATTGTGCGCGAGAACACGGAAGATCTGTACACCGGTCTTGAATTTGAGGTCGTACCCGGCGTCATCCAGGCGATCAAGGTCATCACGAAGAAGGGCTCTACGCGCATCGCGGAATATGCGTTCGCTTACGCGCGCAAATTTGGGCGTAAGAAGGTACATGCGATCCACAAGGCCAACATCATGAAGCTTTCGGATGGCCTGTTCATTCGCTGCACCAAGAAGATCTCTGAGCAGTATCCGGACATCGAGTATGCAGAGCACATTATCGACAACACCTGCATGCAGCTGGTCACCAATCCTTACCAGTACGACGTCCTGGTGCTCCCAAACCTGTATGGCGATATTGTGAGCGATCTATGTGCAGCGTTTGTCGGCGGCCTTGGGCTGGTTCCTGGTGCGAACCTTGGAGCCGAGCATGCCATCTTCGAAGCTGTGCATGGGTCAGCACCGGACATTGCAGGTCAGGACAAGGCAAATCCGACAGCGCTGCTGCAATCGGCGGTGCTGATGCTGCGGCACATCGATGAAAGCGCTGCGGCTGATCGTATCCAGAAGGCCCTGGAAACTGTGTACAGCGCAAAGACGGCGCTTACTCGGGATGTAGGCGGTAAGAGTGGCACGCGGGCCTTCGCAGATGCCGTAATTGCGGCGCTGGCTGCTGCATAGACCTACCGGCGATCGGGCGTGGAGTCATCCGCCTACAAGCGTCTCAAGTTCAGACTTGATGGCATCCACTACGGGCGTCCAGTCTCCGGGCTGAGGCTGCCGGAACAATCGGGCGGAAGGGTACCACGGAGAATCGCGTCTTTTCAGTAGCCATCGCCAGTCGGGATGACACGGCAGCATGATCCAGACCGGCTTGCCGATCGAACCTGCCAGGTGGGCTACTGACGTGTCGATGGTGATGACCAGGTCAAGCTGATGCATAGCCTGCGCTGTATCAGCAAAAGCGTGGAAGCTGCTGCCGAGATTGCTGATGCCAGCGAAGGTGGGAGACTGGATCGCCGCTTCTATCAGTTGATTCGCTGGGGATCCATGCTGTAGAGAGTGCCATTGCACGCCGTCTACCTTGAGCAGGGGCGCGAGTGCCTGTAACGACATCGATCTATGCTGGTCGCGTTCATGCGCGGGATTGCCGGCCCATACCAATCCGACCTGGACAGGCTTTCCAGGTGTTGACGTCTTGCCGCGGTTCGAAGCCTTCAAGAAGCTGTCGAGTGGTGGGATTGTACTGACTGTGGTCTTGAAGATGGAGCCGAGGCTCATCAGTGAACATTGCAGATCAATAGCAGGCAGCGATTTCCCGTGCGCGATTACTGTTTCAACGGCTGGGTGATGCTGCAGCAGAGTCACCAGCGGCTCCTGGACTTCCAAAACAATATGACCTCCACGGGCGGCAACTGGATCCAGGTACCGGAGAAACTGCAGGGTGTCACCAATGCCTTGCTCAGCGTAGAGCAGGATGCGACGGCCTCCCAACATTTCACCCGTCCAACGCGGCTCTGCGAAGTGACGCTGAAAGGCCGCCTGGGTTGAGCGCCATCGCCATTCCCAATCGGGCCAGCCATGCTTCATATCGCCCAGCAGCAATCGAGTGATCCCGAGATTGAAATGGGAACTGCCGTGCTCCGGCCGGAGGCGAACTGCCTGCTCGTAGCGGGCCGCGGCTTTCTGGTATTTGCCCATGGCCGCCAGTACATTGCCCAGGTTGTACAGCGCATCGGGATACCGGGGCCGGATGGCGAGCGCCTGTTCCAGCATGTTTCGGCCAGCTGCGTACTCGCCGTCCTTGTAATAGAGCGCGCCAAGATTACTGAAGGATTCAGCGCACTGCTGGTTAAGTTGCAGTGCCTTTTGATAGGCACCAATTGCGGCTTCTCGATCGCCCTGGTTAAAGAAAATATTGCCGAGATCGTTCCAGAAGATGTAGTTTTCCGGGTCGGACTGGATGGAGCGTCGCATCAACACGACGGCAGCATGGTGGTTGCCGAGTCGATGCTCTGCCAGCGCCAGCAGGTTCAATACACTGCTGTCCCGTGGATCACGCTGCAGCAACTGCCAGCCTGCCACGGAGGCGGCTTCATACCTCCCAAGCCGATACAGACTACGCAGATCTTCAATGACTGGGTTGTCAGGAGATGCCACGGTCTTTGTATCGGCAAAAGACTCCGCTTCGTTGCTTTTCCCATGAATGGAGATCCTGTGCGCGTTACCGGAACGGGACTGCAATGCACATGATGTCCAATGCGGTACAGGCCCGCGAGCTATGCGCTTTGCACCACAGCCTATGGAATCGGTGCTGTAAAATGCCATGAGCACGCATGCAATCACGACACAAGATCGGCATCCTCGGTGCGACCGGCATGGTCGGCCAGCGTTTCATCCAGTTGATGGAGAGACACCCCTGGTTTGAAGTGGCGTGGCTGGCGGCGAGCGACCGCTCCAGCGGCAAACTTTATGGAGAGGCTGTGCGCTGGAAGCTTGACACGCCGCTGCCTGACCATATCGCGGCCTTGCCTATGTCACCGGCGACTCCAGAAGGTGCGCCAAAAGTTATCTTTGCTGCGCTCGATGCTGACATAGCACGCGACATGGAGCCGAGATTTGCCGCAGCCGGCTGCGCAGTGATCTCGAACTCCTCTGCCTTTCGCATGCAGAAAGATGTACCGCTGGTGGTGCCGGAGGTCAATGCGGATCATCTCCGCTTGATTGAGCAACAGAGCTGGCGTAAGCAGACCGGCGGCTACATCGTGACCAATCCGAATTGTTCTGCAATTGGCCTGGTACTGGCTTTGAAGCCTCTTGAAGAACGTTTTGGCATCGAAAGCGTCTTTGTCACAACGATGCAGGCAGTCAGCGGCGCCGGCTATCCAGGAGTAGCTTCGCTCGACATACTCGGCAACGTGGTGCCTTATATCAAGAACGAAGAAGAGAAGCTCGAAGAGGAAACCGGCAAGCTGTTAGGAAAGCTGCAGGGTCATGCGGTACTACCGCTGAATGCAAGAGTGAGTGCAAGCTGCAATCGTGTGGGCGTTGAAGACGGCCATACGGAATCAGTGTCAGTCAAGCTTCGGGAGCCGGCGACGCGCGAACAGGTGCTGGATGCATGGGCCGAGTTCGCTCCCCTTGCCGGCCAGCAATTGCCGACAGCTCCAGAACACCCGCTGCAGTTCCTTGCCGCAGACGACCGCCCTCAACCGAGGCTGGATCGTATGCGCGGCGCGGGGATGACGGCGACAATCGGTCGACTGCGTCCCTGCAAGCTGCTGGACTGGAAGTTCACCGTGCTTTCGCACAACACTATTCGCGGAGCTGCAGGCGCTGCACTGTTGAATGCCGAACTCCTGGTGGCAATGGGCAAGCTGGTTCCGGCTGCCATGCTGGTATGAGCGAAGTACCCGCGTCCAGAATCGTTGTCATGAAATTCGGCGGGACTTCCGTCGAGGACGCAGTTGCAATCGAACGTACGGCGGCTATCGTAAGCAACCGGCGCCAGCGCGGTGACCTGCCTGTCGTGGTCGTCAGCGCCATGGCAAAGGTAACGGACATGCTGCTCGCTGCAGGAACTGCAGCTGGCCGGGGAGACCGCAACGGCGCCCTCGCCATCAGTGCCCGGTTGCGGAACCGACATCTTGAAGTTGCGGGACGGCTGCTGACCAAGGATCGTTACTGTCCGCTCGCGATCATTATCGAGAAGGAACTTGATTCGCTGGACGAGGTTCTGCGGGGGCTTGCTGCGGTCGGCGAGTTAACACCGCGCACCACCGACCTCGTCGCATCGTTCGGGGAGAGGCTGTCCAGCAGGATCGTTGCCGAGGCATTCAGCGAACGCGCGCTGAATGGAATGCATTTCGATGCGCGCACCTGCATAGTTACAGATGCGCAGCACGGACGAGCCGTGCCCCAGGATCAACTGATCGAAGCGAAGTTGCGCGAACTGGTTCTTCCGCAAACGCTGGAGGGGTTTACGGTTGTGATGGGCGGATTCATCGGCTCTACGGAAGAAGGCGTGACGACCACGCTGGGCCGTGGAGGCTCGGACTTCACCGCAGCCCTCGTCGGCGGGGGCCTTGATGCTGCAGCGATAGAGATCTGGACCGATGTGAACGGCATCATGACGACCGATCCGCGGGTTTGCGCAGATGCCTTAAGAGTGAAGACCATCAGCTTTGAAGAGGCTGCGGAACTGGCCTATTTTGGAGCCAAGGTCCTCCATCCCGCGACTATCCTGCCGGCAGTGAAGAAGAACATCCCTGTGCTGGTGCTTAATTCGCGCAACGCCGGGAATGAAGGTACACGGATCATTTCTCTTGCGCCGCATTGCCGTAGTCCCTTCAAGTCCATTGCTGCCAAGCGCAAGCTGACCATCATTGATGTGGTGGCAAGCCGCATGCTCATGTCCCACGGCTACCTGAAAGCTATCTTCGACATATTCGATAAGCACAAGTGCCCGGTCGATATGGTGTCGACTTCGGAAGTGAGTGTGTCGCTGACGGTTGACTCGAACGAAAGACTGCCGCTTATCGCTGCGGATCTAAGTGAACTGGCAGACGTGAAATATGAGGGGCGTAAAGCGTTGATCTGTCTTGTGGGTGAGAATATTCGCGGCCAGAATGGAATTGCTGCACAGGTCTTCTCGGCTATTCGACACGTGAACGTCAGGATGATTTCGCAGGGAGCTTCCGAGATCAACATGAGCTTCATGATTGATGAAGATGATGCGGACGAGGCTATCCGATCACTGCACCGTGTCTTCTTCGCCGATCCGGATCCGGAAGTCTTCGACGTGACAGCACGTTTACTGCCGGCCATCGAAACTTCGGCAGCAACAGCGGGAAGCAGGACCGACGTATGATTTTCCTTGTTCTCGGAAGAGGTAAAACCGGAAGCGTTGTAGCGGATGTCGCACACGAGCATGGACACAGCGTCCGGGTGATCGGTGAAGAAGAGAATCGCAATGCTGCGGCGCTCACACCACCCATGCTGGCCCATTTCGACGCCGTGATCGACTTTACAACTCCTGAAGCGGTCATCCCCAACCTGAAGGCCTGTCTTGCAGCCGGCGCGCGCGTAGTTGTGGGTACCACAGGCTGGTACAGCCGACTGGAGGAAATGCGCGTTCTGGCGGAACGGCGAAGCGCCGGGTTGCTGTACGGCACCAACTTCTCCGTTGGCGTACAGGCTGTACTGAAGCTTTCTCAGGAGCTGGCGCGCACGGTCAAGGGATACAACATCAGCATCCGCGAGACGCACCATGCTGCCAAGCTGGACAAACCCTCAGGAACAGCACTCTCGATTGAAAAGGCGCTCCTCGCCGGAGATCCTTCGCTTAAGATTCCGATCCACTCAGAGCGGCTTGGCGAACATGCCGGACTGCACGTTGTGGAAGCTCGCTCCGACCATGATGTCATCGAGATTCGTCACGAATCGTTTTCCAGGCGCTGCTTTGCGGAAGGCGCCATTCGTGGAGCGGAATGGCTGTCTGGCCGCACCGGCTGCTACGAGTTCAGCGATATCTTTCCCCAGCTTTCATGAGCCTGCAAGCTGCTTTGGATCCCCGCCTGCATAGACTCGGCAGGGGTGTTAGACTCCATCCCGATATGACAAGAGAGTTCAAGGGATCAACGTGCCGCTAAGGGGATGTGGGACTGCGCTGGTCACCCCTTTTCATCGTGATGGTTCGCTGGATCTTCCGACGCTGTGCTCGCTCGTCTCATGGCAGATTGAATGTGGCATTGACTTCCTGGTGATTTGCGGCACGACTGGTGAAGCGCCCACGCTGGATGACGAGGAGTGGCTGGACGTCGTCTCTGCTGCTGTGGAGGCGGCACAAGGCCGGGTGCCGGTTCTCGCCGGATGCACCCACAACTCCACTCACCACGGAGTAAAGAAAGCGCAGCGGGTTGCGGCGATACCTGGTTTAGGCGGCCTGCTTTCTGCGAATCCTTACTACAATCGTCCGACGCAGGAAGGCCAGTTTCAGCATTTCCTCGCCATTGCGCAGAGCACTTCCCTGCCGCTTGTCGTCTACAACATACCAGGCCGAACGGGCGTCAACATGGAGCCCAGAACAATCGCTCGGCTCGCTGAACAGGCAGCTACGCTGGCTGGTGTAAAGGAGTCGAGCGGCAACCTGCAGCAGATCACCGAACTCATTCACATGGTTCCTGCGACGCTCCCGATTTTCGCGGGCGACGACAATATCGCGCTGGCAGCGATCGGAGTGGGTGCAGCCGGCCTGATCTCCGTTGCAGCGAATGAGGTACCCGCGCAGATGGGTGAGATGATCCGCGCGGCTTTAGGCGATGAGTGGGCACGAGCCAGAGAAATCAATCGCAAGTACTTCGAACTGATGCTTGCGAATTTTATCGAGACAAATCCTGGTCCAGTGAAGTGCCTGCTTGCGATGATGGGGAAGATGGAGGAAGGCTACCGGCTGCCCATGGTGCCGCCGGGAGGCGCAACCCGCGAGCGTCTTCGAGCACTGGCAGCCGGCTTGAACCTGCTGTTCTGATCCGCTTCACCTGCAAAGCGATCTTTGCTGACGATCAATACGTGTCGAGCTCGAACCTGTTGCTAAACTTCGAAAGACATGAGCAAGCTTCTTCAGCCAGCTGAACTTGAATCATCGATTGAACACTTCTACGCGCTGGGCGCAGCGGCACATGGAGACCGAGTGGCCATGGACGCGTTTCTCGCGTTTCGCGAGGCACTTTGCCTGGGAGTCGTACGTGCTGCGGAGCCGGATGCAGCCAGTCCGCTGGGTTGGCGCGTGAATGCCTGGGTGAAACGTGGCATCCTGCTGGGATTCCGCCTAGGAGATATGAAGGAGATGGGCGGACGTGAATTCTCCTTCGTTGACAAGCATACTTACCCGGCGCGCGGCTTCGCTGTTGCGGATGGAGTTCGTATCGTGCCTGGTGGATCAGTGGTGCGGACCGGCGCCTTCGTCGCAAAAGGCGTCGTATGCATGCCGCCTATGTACATCAACGCCGGTGCCTACGTGGACGAGGGCACCATGGTGGATTCGCATGCCCTGGTAGGGAGCTGTGCGCAGATCGGCAAACGCGTACACCTTAGCGCTGCAGCACAGATCGGGGGGGTGCTTGAACCGGTCAATGCCAATCCCGTGATCATCGAAGATGATGTATTGGTTGGCGGCAGCTGCGGGGTCTACGAAGGCACGATTGTGCGCAGCCGCGCCGTGCTGGGAGCGGGCACGATCCTGACGCGCGGAACCCCGGTCTATGACACGGTACGTGGCGAGATTCTGAAAGCAACGCCGGACCAGCCGCTTGTGATCCCGGAAGACGCTGTTGTCGTTCCAGGATCGCGCGCTATCACCCATGGTCAGGGTCAGCAGTGGGGGCTCAGCTTGTATACGCCAGTAATCGTGAAGTATCGCGACGAACGGACCGACATGAGCGCCGCCCTCGAAGACCTGCTGCGTTAACAGAGATTCGCCCGGCGGGGGATGCACCTAAGCAGTTAGAATGCAGCGACTGCATTTCAGTAGTTCTGGACAGGTCTTCCCATGCTCATCCGCTTTATACGGCTCGTAGCTAGTCGTCATGCGCGACTGGCCGTTGCCAGCCTGCTGCTCGTTTCGCCATCGTTAACTGCACAGCACAAGGCAAAGCCTACGGCTCAGAAAGAACATCCTGCGTGGCCGTGGGTGAACAAGAACCTTTCTCCAGACGATCGGGCAGCCCTCGTTGTGAAGGCGATGACTCTCGATGAGAAGATCGGCCTGTTGCACGGCAATGGCATGGCGCACACTCCCTTCTGGCAGATGCCTCTCACTTCCCAATCCAATGGGGGTGCCGGCTATATTGCGCCTGTCGAACGTCTCGGCATTCCAGGGGTGAACATGTCGGATGCTGCTTACGGGGTGAGGTCATCTGGAGAGAACGGTCGCTACTCAACCGCCCTGCCGAGCAACCTGGCCGCTGCTGCAAGCTGGGACCCGAAGGCAGCCTATGAGTATGGCGCTCTCATTGGCCGCGAGTTGCGGGCGCAGGGTTACAACATGACGCTTGGTGGCGGCGTGAACCTGACTCGCGAGCCGCGCAATGGACGCACCTTCGAGTATCTCGGCGAAGACCCTATTCTTGCCGGCACACTGGTGGGCCACTTGATGACGGGCGAGCAAGAGCAGCACGTAATTGGGGATATCAAGCACTACGCGATCAACGACCAGGAGACTGGCCGCAATATTGTCAATGCCATCATCTCCAAGCGGGCGATGCGTGAAAGCGACCTGTTCGCCTTTGAGATCGGCATCCGTGCCGCTCATCCGGGAGCTGTCATGTGTTCCTACAACCGCGTAAACAGCGACTACGCTTGTGAAAATGACTACCTGCTCAACGAAGTTTTGAGAAAAGACTTCCAGTTTCGCGGCTTCGTTTTATCGGACTGGGGTGGTACTCACTCGACGGTGAAGTCGTCACACGCGGGTCTGGACCACGAGGAACCGATGGACACCTACTTCGGAGCATCTCTGAAGAAGGCAGTTGCAGCTGGACAGGTCTCGGTCGCAGAAATCAATGAGCACGCGCATCGCATCCTTCGCTCATATTTTGCCGATGGCATCGTGGACGATCCGGTACAGAAAGGCGTTGTGGATGTTGAGCGTGACCTTGATGTTGCGCAGCACATTGAAGAAGGATCTATCGTGCTGTTGAAGAATGATGGAGGGATCCTTCCCCTGAGCGCCGGCAGCGTTCGTTCCATTGCGCTGATCGGCGCACACGCGGACGTGGGCATGCTTTCGGGCGGCGGCTCCGCGCAGGTGGACCCGCCAGGCGGCAATGCCATCATGCCTCCCGGCCAGGGCGCTACACACTGGCAGGAACACATTTGGTTTCCCACTTCGCCGCTCAAGCAGCTGCGTGCAGCCTTGCCGACTGCAAAGATTGAATTCAACGCAGGCACTGACAACTCATCTGCTGCGGACCTGGCGAAGCGGTCAGATGTAGCGATTGTGTTCGTGCAGCAATGGGAGAGCGAAGGTATGGACCTGGATACACTCACTCTTCCCGACAAGCAGGACGACCTGATTGCGGCTGTGGCCGCTGCTAACTCTCACACCATTGTTGTGCTCGAAACAGGCACGGTGGCGCTTATGCCCTGGATTGATAAAGTGCAGGGAGTTGTTGAGGCATGGTACGGCGGTTCGCGTGGGGCGACAGCACTGGCGAACGTGCTGACCGGCGTCGTGAACCCTTCCGGAAAGACACCTGCGACCTTTCCCCTGGCAGATGCGGATCTGCCACATACGGCGATCGCTCCGTTGCCCCAGGACGAGCGCGGCGAAGGGTCGCATGCGGTCAATGCCGGCAAGGCAGCGCCTTCCACCTACAGCGTGAATTACGATGAAGATCTGAAGGTTGGATACAAGTGGTACGACGCCGAGAAAAAGCCGGTGCTCTTCCCATTCGGGTACGGGCTTTCGTACACGGAGTACGAATATTCAGGTCTGAAGATTGAGCGAGGCGATCAGCCCGAGAGCAAACTTACTTTAAGCTTTCGGCTGAAGAACAGCGGCAAGCGCAGCGGAGATGAGGTTGCCGAAATCTACGCAGCGCTTCCAGAAGAAGCAGGCGAGCCGCCCAAGCGGTTGATTGGGTGGGAAAAAGTACACCTTGAGGCTGGTGAAAGCAAGGAAGTAAGCTTGACCGTTAGTGCGGAGTACCTTTCAGTCTTTAATGAATCTGCCGACAAGATGGAGTTGGTTCCGGGCAAGTACACGGTGATGGTTGGAGGCTCGTCCCAGCAACTTTCGCTGAACAGAGATGTAGATTTGAAGTGATCTTGTCCGACTTATTCCAGCTTTCGCGTTTGCGAGTGGTTCTTGTGTCTGCTCGCAATTCGCTGAACATAGGTGCGGCTGCCCGCGCGATGAGCAATTTCGGTGTGCTTGATCTGCGCCTTGTGCGACCCTACGATCCATCTTTTCGCGAAGCACGATCGGCCGTCGGCGCAGCTGAGGTGGTGACGAACGCAAAGTCTTATGAAACGATTGCCGAAGCAGTCGCAGGTTGCTCCCTGGTCATTGGTACCTCCGGCAAAGCGCACCGAAGTGCTCATCATGATGTTCTGAGCCTGGAGACCGTCGCCGCGCAGATCCATGCCGCGCTGAACAGCGGTGCAGTCGCCATCCTGTTCGGTTCTGAAAAGTTCGGTCTATCCAACGACGACCTCAGCTATTGTGACTGGCTGTTGCAGATACCTACGCGCGAAGAACATCCGTCCATGAATCTTGGCCAGGCTGTGGCGGTCTGCTTATACGAAGTGATTCGTGAACCTGCAGTCGAAAAGCCGGCCGGAGATTTGGCTGCCATGGCACAGGCGGAAGAACGGGAACGTGTCACATCGACGCTCATGCAAGCACTTGGCAGCAGCGGCTACCTCGAAAAACACCAGCGTGCTGGCATGTCGGCGCACGTTCGTCAAATGATCCGAAGGCTACAATTAACTACCCGGGATGCTCAGACTCTCCTCGGCATGCTAAGGCAGATGATCTGGAAAATGGATTCAATGCACAAAGGGAACAAGTAGAATTTAGATTTATGCCCGGTCGGTTAGGGTTTGTTCGATATGGATGCACTCCAGCCCTATTCCATCGGTCGCCCATCTACTCGCTCGCTTCTCTACCCTTCTACCTGGTGGCCAGTGAACGATAGCACCACAAAGCTTGAAAACTCTGCTATCTTCGGAAAATCTTCTCCAAGTCGAGATCCTGAGTTTCATGGCGTAAACCAAGAGAAAGGTCGAGCCGAACTATGCTGATCCGACTAGGCTATGACATCATCTTCGATCTGCCACAGCCAACCTCGATGGTCGCGATGCTGCATGTACATCCCAGCCGCGTACCAGACCTGCAGACACCTGACATCCTTGTCGTAGAACCGGCATTACCACTGCATGAGTACACGGATTCCTTTGGCAATCTTTGCACGCGGGTTTCAGCCCCAGCAGGCTCGCTGCGCTTCCTGGGTGACACCATTATTGCTGATCCTGGGACGCTCGATCCACAGATGCATGAAGCCAAGGAACATCCTATTGATGATCTGCCTGACGAGGTGTTGCAGTTTCTTCTCAGTAGCCGTTACTGCGAAGTTGACCTGCTTTCAGTAGTGGCCTACGAGTTGTTCGGTCATCTTCCAAAAGGCTGGTCGAGGGTTCGCGCGGTCTGTGACTGGGTCTGGTCGCGTGTTCGGTTTGGCTATCAGTATGCCAGGGCTACCAGGACAGCGTTGGATGTTTACACCGAGCGTGTCGGAGTCTGCCGCGACTTTCAGCACCTTGCGATTACCTTTTGTCGTGCTTTGAATATCCCAGCGCGTTACGTGACTGGCTATCTCGGCGACATACAGTGGCCCGTCAACGGACCAATGGATTTCAGTGCATGGTTTGAAGTTTATCTTGATCATAAGTGGTGGACATTTGACGCCCGCCACAACCAACCACGTATTGGTCGCGTGCTCATGGCGACAGGCCGGGACGCTGCTGATGTTGCATTAACTACATCCTTCGGCACGGCAAACCTCGTCAAGTTCTTTGTCATTTCTGATGAGGTACAAGGCGGAGGTCCTGCTTAGTGTCTCCTGGTGGCGACCTTTCCAATCCGGCGAACTCGACGCTCCGCGACTATTTCCTGGATGAAGCATTCGACGAGATGTTCGATGCAAATCGAGAGGTACGTCCCCATTACCAGGCCCTCCTTCAGAACTTTCATGACATGCCGGAACCGGAACTACGCCGACGAAAACAATCGGCTGATCTTTCCTTCCTGAACCAGGGAATCACCTTTACTGTCTACGGCCGCGATGAAGGTACAGAGCGGATTTTCCCTTACGATCTACTGCCGCGCATTGTGACAGCAGCCGAATGGGCGCACATAGAGAAGGGCCTGACACAGCGCATCACTGCGCTGAATCTATTTCTTCGGGACGTTTACAACGAAGGGAAAATACTCACCGATGGGAGGGTCCCGAGGGAGATTGTCTACACCTGCAGGCATTTCCGCCGAGAAATGCGCGGCTTACAGGTACCACGTAATGTCTATATCGCCGTGACTGGCACGGATCTTATCAGGACCAAGGATGGCAGCTTTGTCGTGCTGGAAGATAATCTCCGAGTCCCAAGCGGCGTGAGTTACATGCTGACAAGCCGGCGAGTTATGAAACGGATCTTCCCTCAACTTTATGGCGCTTATGGTGTTCGTCCCATCGACCATTACACACAGGTCCTGTTGAGCACTCTACGTTCACTTGCTCCAGAGGGAAGACCCGAGCCGACTATCGTATTGCTGACGCCCGGCGTCTATAACTCGGCTTATTTCGAACATACATACCTGGCCCGCCAGATGGGTATTGAGCTGGTAGAGGGTCGTGACCTCGTCATCCACGACAACATCGTCTACATGCGAACAACTGCCGGTTTGAAGCGCGTCGACGTGATCTATCGCCGTGTTGACGATGACTTTATCGATCCGTTGGCTTTCCGATCAGATTCAATCCTCGGCGCTGCTGGTCTCTTCAATGCATATCGCGCTGGCAATGTAACTCTTGCGAACGCCTTCGGTACCGGGCTTGCAGACGACAAAGCGCTTTATGCCTATGTGCCTGAAATCATTCGCTACTATCTCGGCGAGGAACCTATCCTGAATAATGTAGAGACCTACCTGATGTCAGATCCAAAGCAACGCGAATATGCGCTGGCTAATCTGGACAAGCTGGTCGTGAAAGCTGTGGGCGAATCGGGTGGATATGGAATGCTCATCGGTCCGCAGAGTACTGCCGCTGAGCGCGAAGACTTCCGGCATAGGATTGAAGCGAATCCAAGGAACTATATAGCACAGCCAACTATCGATTTCTCTCGGGCTCCTTGCCTTGTGGGAGGTTCTGGCGGCCCAAGTATTGAGCCACGCCATGTCGATCTTCGGCCGTACATTCTATTCGGCGACAAAATCAACATCGTACCGGGAGGTTTGACCCGGGTCGCTCTCCGCAAGGGCTCACTGGTGGTGAATTCATCCCAGGGCGGGGGCAGCAAAGATACCTGGGTTCTGCAGGATTAGCGACAAAAGAGGAATGACTTATGTTGTCCCGTGTTGCTGACAGCTTGTATTGGATGAGCCGCTATCTTGAGAGAGCGGAGCATACGGTTCGCCTGCTCGACGTCAATATGTCGCTGATGCTAGATCGATCGGGAACCAGTGTTGAGAAACGATGGAATCGTGTCCTTGCAGCGCTGGGTCACACTCCTGAAGCTGCATGGACCGGAGACCACTTTCAATTGGTCCAGTCGCTTACCTTCGACGCAACCAACAAGGCGTCCGTCCGTGCATCGATTGTGACAGCGCGGGAGAATGCACGACAGGTGCGCGACGAGATTAGTTCTGAACAGTGGCAACAACTGAATCGCTTATACCACCAGGTGACAGAGCCAGAAGGCTACGGGCATGATGTTCATGTAGAAGAGTTTCTTCCTTCCGTAATTGATGGGTTGCACCTGTTCCAGGGAATCACTGACACCACCATGAGTCATGGTGAGGGATGGCAGTTCATCCAGATGGGCAGATCTTTGGAGCGGGCTTTCGCAATCGGCAAGCTGCTGGATAGATATTCCCCTGATCTACTGCAGAGTAATGAAGATGAAGGCGACGGCTATCACTATCTTGAGTGGATCGGCCTGCTTCGCTGTTGTACTGCCTTTGAAGCTTATTGCCGCGTGTATACGGCAGATTTAAGCCATGACCGTATTCTGGAATTTCTGTTGCTCAATCCTGAGTTTCCTCATTCGATCCGGTACTCCATCGATGCACTTAGCCTTGCCCTGAACTCCATTCAACAAACTACCGGGAGACAACAGGCAGATGGTCTATCGCGGTTGGCCGGGCGTCTACAGGCAACCCTGCACTTCGTAGAGATCCAGGAAATCCTTGATGGCGATCCGGCTAAGTATCTCCACGATATGCTGCATCAATGCCGGCAGATCCATGGGCGGATATACCAGGACTATATTCAGTATTCCGTACAAGCTGCGCTCGCAACATAAGGAGATAAAGATGCGTTTTTTTTCCGTGCGCCATCTGACCAAGTTTCGCTACAGCGAAAACGTAAGCGAAAGCGTGATGGAAACGCGCATGCATCCCCGCAGCGACAGCAACCAACGATGCTTGTCATTTACTTTATCGGTCAGTCCTCGGTGTCGCGTGTTTTCCTATCGGGATCATCTTGGAAACAACGTGCATCATTTTGATATCCCTGGGGAACACTCACAGTTGGTGATTGTCGCAGAAGCTTTAGTTGAACAGCAGCCACTCGGCGACGTACCGCACTTCCTTAGCCCAGATGCGTGGCAAGAGTTGGATCACCTCGTGAGCGAGGGCGATTATTGGGAGATGCTTCTTCCAAGTGAATTTGCGAAGGGAACTGCCGCTCTATCGGAGCTTGCAAGAAGCTTCGACGTGAGGCGCCGCGATGATCCTCTGATGCTTTTACGGGAATTGAACTCACGGTTGTACGACTACTTCAATTACGTTCCACGCAGTACGCGTGTCGACTCACCTATCGATGAGGCTATCGAAAGTCGCAATGGAGTGTGCCAGGACTTTGCTCATACGATGATTGCGCTCGTGCGGCCGCTTGGGATTCCATGTCGGTATGTGAGTGGCTATCTCTATCACGGCGAGACAAACTTAGATCGCTCAGTGTCCGACGCGACACATGCCTGGGTGGAATCGTTTCTGCCACATCTCGGATGGGTAGGCTTTGATCCAACCAATAACCTTCTTGCCCATGAACGACACATACGAACTGCTCTCGGTCGCGACTATGCAGACGTGCCACCAACTACGGGAACGTACCGCGGCCGCACAGAAAGCGAACTCTACGTGGCTGTGCAGGTGACGGCTTTCGATCAGCCACCGGCTCTTGATCAGGATATGCCGATCCCTGAAGACTGGTCGATGCTGGTTGAGCGAGCCCAGGAGCCGCCTCAGCCAGCCTCTCCACTTCTGCAGATACAGCAGATGCAGCAGCAATAGCCTGCCGGGATTGTTTCAGAAGCGCGGATGCAGAGGCCTCTCAGGACGGCCCATCGTCCGCGAGGCTGGTTCGTGATATTCTTTCCAAGTATCTGGAGCGTTGCCACCTTCTCTCGGCGACCTCGACGCCCTCCCGGCAATGGACGCGTAGCTCAACTGGCAGAGCATTCGACTCTTAATCGACAGGTTGGTGGTTCGATTCCACCCGCGTCCACCAATGTTTGCACCCACTTACGCTCTCAACCCAAGTCGATGATTTTAACTGTGGGACAATTGTGGGGACCCTTCCGGTTTCAGCCCTCGGTCAAGTGCCGCGACCGCCTGGCGCTTCGACTCATTCCGAGCGTGTGAGTAACGCTCCATCATCTTTCGACTCAAGTAGCCAGCGAGAGCCATGATCGTTGCATCGCTCGCTTCACCCTCCGCCATAATGCTCACGAAGCTATCCCTTAGATCGTGTCATCGGCAGGACACCCTAGCTGCTGAACGCGCCGCCAGGACACCTTCCAACTCCTGATCGCTACGGTCGGTCGAACATCGAATGGTGCGCTCGCACCATCTTTGTAGCCGGCCGCGCCGTTGAGACCGTAGCGCTCATTGGGGAACGAAATGTGCCGAGTCAGCGTCGGAAAGTGGGCGCGCCATTCCTGAAGACATCTGGCGCACTCAGGGGATGACTCTTCCCTCTCCTCCAACGCTGATCTCTGCAGCAAGGACTTTCCTACCTATGGCCGAAGAAGGAGTCACTGAACCGAAAGAGCTCGCAAACCCCTTAGAGGGACATGTAGCGGACTTTAAGAGGGAAACCGAAATTTTCTCAGAGAGCCGCCGGGTAAGAAAAGCGACTCGGCACAAGAGCGGCTCTCTTGAAAACGCCCTTCGTAGTTCTCAGGGCCTGCCCATCGACCCCTCGCAGAATGTTCTGCAGATGATGAACAACCAGGAGCAACTCATCCTGACGGATGTCATCAGTCTTTCGCGGCTGACCGGATACATGGTGAAACGCGATCTCAAGTATCGGCTGTCAGGCGCAGGTGAAGTGGATATTGCCGATCTACGAAACGGGCCAGTCGTCCTGCTGACTGGACTTAACAACCGGTGGACCCTACGACTGAGCAGTCATCTGCGTTACCGCTTCGTGGATAATGCCGACCCGAACTCCGGAACTATCGAAGATTCGCAATCCCATGATCGCAGCTGGAAGGTCGACTTCACGGAACCCGCAACGAAAACGCGTACGGATTACGCGATCGTCGCCCGCTACTTCGACCCGCTCATTGAGCAACCTGTGCTCATTGCCGCCGGCATTGCCGCGACAGGAACGATCGGCGCAAGCGAGTTCATCACCACCGAGCGCTCGATGAAAGAGCTCGATAAACTGCTGGCAGAGCATCCCGGCCAGAGCAATATCGAGGTTGTGCTTTCCATGCCCGTGATCGATGGCGATCCTGGTCCGCCTCACGTTATCGCTTCGCAGGTCTGGTGAAGATGACTACGATGTTGGTCCGAGGACTCATTACCAATTTTGAATAGAGAGAAGCGATTACTACCCAGCTATGACTCCTAGCGTTTAAGGTGTGTTGTGCGCTGCGAGAAAACGTATACTGAGCGCACTGTTCTGGCGGCCACGATGGGCATGACCGCGAGCAGCACTACCAGCCACCCCAGCCTCAGTATGAATGGGTAGACAAACTGATCATGCCTTTTTTCCGTAACCTCTTTCATGCTTCTGCGCTCGCAGCCCTGTTGACCAGCGGGTCATCGCTTCCAGCGCAGGCACAAACTATCGTGCCGCCTCCGGTTTCAGGCGCCAAGCCCGTGACGGTTGAACGCATCAAGGTTCACAGCGCAGCGATCGAGGGCAATCTTGAGGGCGAGCCAGCGGACCGCGACGTCATTGTCTTTCTGCCGCCGAGTTACAAGCTAGACACCGGGCGCCGCTACCCGGTGGTGTACGCGCTGCATGGCTACTTCATCGGTGCCGAGCAATGGACGGGCGAGATCCACGTACCGCAGACCATTGAGGGAGCCTTTGCACAGGGTACGCAAGACATGATCGTTGTCTTGCCTGACTCCAAAACCGTTTATCTCGGATCCTTCTATTCAAGCTCAGCAACCACGGGGGATTTCGAGCGCTTTATCTCGCGTGACCTTGTCACTTATATCGATGCGCACTACCGCACGCTGCCGAGTCGCGAAAGCCGTGGACTGGTAGGCCACTCCATGGGCGGGTACGGCGCTTCGCGTATCGGCATGAAGCACCCTGACGTATTTGGTGCCCTGTACATAATGAGCCCGTGCTGCTTGTCGCCTATGACCGGCGGAGGTCCAGGGCCAGCCGACGACGCGAAGCAGCGCGCTATCGATGCCGAGAAGAGAGCATCAACCGCGAAGTCACCTGCTGAACTTGCTGCCGCATCGCCCGGCTTTGCGGCCGCGCCGTATGCGACTGCAGCAGCGTGGGCACCAGACCCGAAGAACCCACCCCTCTATTTCGACCTGCCCACAAAAGAGGGAGTTCCGCAACCGGAAATCATCGCCAAGCTCACGGCCAACGCACCGCTTGACTTTGTAGACCAATACATCGGCAATCTCAAGCAGTACCGCGCCATCGCGATGGATGTGGGCGACCAGGATAGATTGCGATTCGATGCGACTAAACTGCACGACGTGCTCGACCGCTACGGCGTCGTCAACGCTTTTACGATCTACCCCGGCACGCACACAAGCGCGGTTGCAAACCGTTTCCAGAACTTCGTAATACCATTCTTCAGCAAGAATCTCTGCTTCACTGCCAGCTGCCATTAAAGTCCAGCAACACCCTGGAGACTGCCACGATGCATCGTCTGCAACTATCTTTCGCGCTCGTCGTTTTGGGAGCGGCAACACTCGTGCAAGCTGGCGCGCAGCAGGATACCGCGCATATGCCGTTTATGAATCCGCAGCTTGCTCCGAAAGAGCGTGCCACGGACCTGGTGCATCGTATGACGCTCGAAGAAAAAGCATCGGAGATGCAGAACAATTCCGCCGCCGTGCCACGCCTCAACATCCCTGCTTACCAGTGGTGGAGCGAGGCTCTCCACGGCGTGATAAACGAGGGTGTCACGGAGTATCCGGAGCCGGTGGGCCTGGCCGCGACCTTTGACCCGGAAGGCATTCACACCATGGCCGCTCAGATTGGTGTGGAAGGCCGTATCAAGCATGTGCAGAACCTGCGCGAGGGGCATGTCGGGATTATGGGCGGCCTCGACTTCTGGTCACCTAACCTGAACATTTTTCGCGATCCACGCTGGGGCCGCGGGCAGGAGACCTACGGCGAGGATCCCTTCCTTACCGGTCGCATGGGCGTTGCCTATGTAGCGGGCCTCCAGGGCGACAACCCTAAGTATTACCTGGCGATTGCAACTCCAAAGCACTTCGCAGTACACAGTGGCCCGGAGCCGACCCGCCACTTTGCCGATGTCGACGTGAGCAGACACGACGAGGTGGACACCTACCAGCCTGCCTTTCGCGCGGCTATTGTGGAGGGCAAGGCTGCCTCTGTGATGTGCGCCTACAACGCAATCAACGGCGAGCCCGCGTGCGCCAACCAGTACCTGCTGCAGGATCAGCTCCGGGGCAAGTGGGGCTTTCAGGGCTATGTCGTTTCAGACTGCGACGCCGTGCGCGATGTGGCAGCCAATCATCGTTACCGTCCCACGCAGGCACAGGGCGCCGCCATATCGGTGATCCGCTGTATGGACAACGAATGCGTGACCTTCACCAAACGCTTCGGTGAGCCTGTAGATAAGGCCTACATCGATGCCGTGCAGCAGGGTTACCTGCCCGAGAGCACGCTCGATACCGCGCTGATTCGGCTGTTCACCGCACGCATCAAGCTCGGCATGTTTGACCCACCCGCCATGGTGCCGTACTCGAGCATTGACGAGAAGGAGCTGGACAGCGCCGAACACCGCGCCCACGCTCGAAAGCTGGCTGAGGAGTCGATGGTGCTGCTCAAGAACGATGGCCTGCTGCCGCTCAAGCCGGAGATTCGCAAAATCGCCGTGGTGGGTCCACTGGCGGAGCAGACCCAACCGCTCATCGGTAACTATGCGGGCCGCCCCACGCACATCGTCTCGATTCTAGACGGGCTGCGTGCGCAATTCCCAAACGCCACCATCACCTACTTGCCAGGCACCCAGTTTCTGCATCCCGATGGAACACCCGTGCCAAACGAATTGCTGACTACACCTGACGGCAGGCCCGGGTTGCATGCCGAATATAACGAAGGCCGGCGTGGCTTCGACGATGTGCCCAAGAAGCTTGTCGAGCGAACCGAACCCAATATCAAACTGACCAAGGAAACCGCGCCTAAGGAGGTTGCCGACAGGAAGCGTTTCGGAGCGCAGTGGACCGGCATTCTTACACCCACGGAGACCGGCGAGTACCTGTTCGGCGTTCGCAGCCAAGGCTTTGCTCGCGTGAGCGTGGACGGCAAGCAGGTGGCTTCGGCCTTCGGCGGCGGTCATGACCTTGAGCCTGCCATGGGCCGGGTGAAGCTTGAGAAAGGCCGCAAGGTTGCACTCGAAATCTCGGTCGGCACACAGGACGGCAACGCGCATGCCGAGCTGATCTGGAGCAAATACAATCCCTCCGTCGTGCCCGCTGCCATCGCCGCGGCACACGATGCTGACGCGATCATCGCGGTGGTCGGCATCACCAGTCGACTCGAAGGCGAAGAGATGCCCGTGAGCGAACCCGGCTTCCTGGGCGGAGACCGCACCAGCATTGACCTGCCTCAGCCGGAAGAAGACCTGGTGGAAGCGGTGGCAGCAACCGGCAAGCCCCTGGCAGTGGTGCTGATGAACGGCAGTGCGCTGGCCGTGAACTGGATCAACGATCATGCAAACGCGGTACTTGAAGCCTGGTACCCCGGAGAAGAAGGCGGCGCTGCGGTGGCGGAAACGTTGAGCGGAAAGAACAACCCCGCGGGTCGGCTGCCGGTCACCTTCTACAAGAGTCTGGAAGGCATGCCGAACTTCGAAGACTACGCCATGGCGAACCGGACCTACCGATACTTCACAGGCAAGCCGCTCTATCCTTTCGGCTATGGTCTCAGCTACACCACGTTCGGCTATAGCAACCTCGTGCTTTCCTCGCCTGCCGTTGCTGCCGGGCAACCAGTGGAGGCTGACGTCCTCGTAACCAATTCGGGCAAGCTTGCGGGCGACGAAGTTGTGCAGGTGTACCTGAAGTTTCCTGACGTGAAGGGTGCGCCGACATTGGCTCTTCGCAGCTTTGAGCGTATTCACCTCGCTCCGGGTGCCAGCTAGAAGGTGCATTTTCACCTAAGCCCACGCGATCTCGGCATGGTCACTGAGCTTGGCTCTCCCATCATCGCCGAGGGCGACTATAGCCTCAGCGTGGGCGGCGGCCAACCGGGAACCGGAAGTCCGGGAGTCACCGGCAAGTTCCGCATCGACGGTACCTACGCCTTAGCCGAATGACTCATCACTCGAGAAAGGAACAGACTTTCCAAGACCCGTGCACTTTGAATCAACTTACTACCGTCAACAATCGCTGTCGACCTTCACACCTGGATCATGCTCTCCGAGAAGACCATCTCAGGGTCCTGGAGAATGAGTCGAAGAACAATCTGATTGGACTTCCTGTTAGAAGGACATCCATAGCAGCGTGTGATAGGTGTGTCTCGTTTTCGTCGGGTGCCATCGGATAATCGAAAAGGAATGCAAACTCCTTCTTCTTCTATTCTGACGCGCCGTAAATTTGCCAAGCTTTCTGGCATGGCGGCCGGAGCTTTGACGCTTCCCCGCGCTTTGCGCGCCGCGAGCGCACCGGATGCGTCCCTACAGATTGCACCTTACACATTGGAAGCTTCACCAAAGCACCATATCCAAACATTGGCTTATAACGGCCAGGTGCCCGGTCCGCTCATCCGGATGCGCGAAGGCCAGCAGCAAACAGTCGAGATTCACAATCAGTCCACCGAACTGGAAATCGTTCACTGGCATGGCCTCTTCCTCCCTTCAGACATCGATGGAGCCATGGAAGAGGGCACCCCGATGATTGCGGCTGGAGCATCCACGCGTTATACGATGCTGCCAAAACCGGCTGGTTTTCGCTGGTACCACACGCATACCTTCGCGGGAAAGAATCTGACCAAGGCGCAGTATGGTGGTTTGCACGGCTTTCTACTTATCGAGGCCGCCGAGAATGCGGCGCCTTTCGATCGAGAGATTTTTCTGGGGCTTCACGATTGGAAGGGACAGTTCGTGGGTGGTGATGACGGCTACATGAATCCGGTCTACGATGTCACGACTATCAACGGCAAAATGCTGGGCTTCGGCGATCCAATAAAGGTGAAACAGGGCGAGCGTGTGATGATGCATATCCTTAACAGCAGCCCCACCGAGCTGCACTGGATCTCGTTCTCAGGTCACAGCTTTAGGGTGATAGCGCTTGACGGCAACCCGGTTCCGAATCAACAGCTGGTTTCGATGCTGCGGATCGCTCCTGCGGAACGCGTGTCGGCGATTGTCGAGATGAACAATCCTGGCGTCTGGGTGCTTGGAGAAGTGCGCAAGCATGTGCAAGCGACCGGTATGGGTGTTGTCATGGAATACGCAAATGCTACGGGCAAGCCGGTTTGGATCCAGGTGAAGGAGCTGAGATGGAATTATCGCGACTTTGCGGAAACAGCTCCGCCGACGCGAGGAAGGAAAGTCAAGACCGTGGAACTGGTCTTCGACTCGAAGTTCCAAGGCCACGGCAATGAAGAACTCTGGAGGATAAATGGTCTGCCTTATCCGCAGAATTCAACACCAGCCGAGTCACCCCATCTGCAAGCCGGTGAACGCTATCGCCTCATCATGACGAACAAGAGTATGGATGACCATTCCATGCATTTACATCGGCATACGTTCGAAGTGAGACGTCTGGAAGATGGCGCCGAGATCGCCGGTTTGAGGAAAGACGTCGTTCTGGTGCCTCGCGGTAAGACCGTGGAGGTTGAGTTTGATGCGAACAATCCGGGCAAGACACTCTTCCACTGTCATCAGCAGGATCACATGGATCGAGGATTCATGATGGTTTTCGACTATGCATAATCGGTTTTTGATCATCAGGTTCAGCCTGATTATTGCGGTACTCTCATGTTGCCGAATCGTAGCGGCTCAAGGCAACTATGAGATCCAGGTCTACGGCGCGGACACTGTTCCCCCAGGAAACTTGATGACGGAACTGCACTCCAACTACACCATGCAAGGACAGAAGAAATACATCGACGGCGTGATCCCGACAAATCATCAGGGGCATGAGACGCTCGAACTAACCGAAGGTATAACCACTTGGTCTGAGATTGGCTTCTACGTCTTCACCAGTGAACAGAATGGTCACGGCGTGCAGTGGGTGGGTGATCACATTCGTCCGCGAATTCGCGCGCCAGACAGCTGGCACCTTCCAGTGGGGCTGAGTCTTTCAACAGAAGTTGGCTATCAGCGGGCAGAATATTCACCCGACACGTGGACGTGGGAGATCCGACCGATCATTGATAAGACGGCAGGTCGCTGGTACGTCGCACTCAATCCCGCACTGGAACGAACCTGGCACGGCCCCGACGTCAACCAAGGATTCGGTTTTGCTCCTGGAGTCAAAGTGAGCTACGACTTCACACGCATGGTCAGCGGAGGCGTTGAGTACTACGCCAACTATGGTCGAGTAGGTTCTTTCGATTCGCTGCGCAATCAACAACAGCAGCTCTTTATCGTCACAGATTTGAATACATCGCCGAAGTGGGAGATCAATGTCGGAGTGGGCGTGGGCCCTACCGCGGCGACAGACCACCTGATCGTGAAGGGCATCCTGGGAAGACGTTTCGATTGGCGCCATCATTCTGATATCGAGTAATGGTTGCATGTAGGGCGACTTTTGGTAAGGAGACGCTCCGGATCTCTGAAAGCCAAGAGGAGTGCATAGTTGGCCTGTGCAGCCAAGGTCCACTGAAACTCGGAAATGCTTCGGGAGATTTCCGACGTCGATCGCGATGAGTGTTCCGTAATGCTCACCTATCACTTCGCCGTTGAACTAAACTCGGTCGCTGGTGACTGCTGAGCCAGATCACTGCATCGAGAGGTATTTATGTCGCTTACTACTCATTTCAGGGCTGCCGAACTTCATCAGCTCGCCGCACATGCCCA
>CAZZUX010000029.1:30352-34212 GCA_964657395.1 uncultured Ktedonobacteraceae bacterium | reverse complement strand
AACGTGGTTGGCATCTTCGAAACTGCCAAGGCCATAAAGGACATCGATATTGTTACGGGAAAGCTGGGCCTCGGTCACATCGACTTCAGTTTTGATCACGTGCTGAACCCGGAAAGCCAGATCTGCCATCGTGATCCGCTCTTTTACGCGGTAGTTCATGCCATAAACCGAGCGATAGTTATAGCCGGACAGGTGGAGTACGGCCTCACGCATGGTCTTACTGGGAATGGTGCCGGTATTGATACAAACCCCGCCGACACTGCGCATTCGCTCAACCACGGCGACGCGCTTACCCTTCTTGGTTCCGTAGATCGCTCCGCGCTGCCCTGCCGGACCGGAGCCGATGATCAGGAGATCGTATGTATTCATGCCTGTCGTTAGCGTACCGGAAAGTATTGCCCGTTCCCAAGCCAGTCTTGTTCTGGGTGTTCAAAATGGCTCACGCCGCGCACTTAGACCTGCTTTGATCCAAATCGGAAAGATAATTTCATACTCCTGTCACCACGGTCGAACCCTGGAAAAAGCGGCGCGGCGTAAGCTGGAGCTTCGTGGCTGGCGCTGCCTGGCTGGAGAACAGACAGGGTTTGAAACGAGGAGACTGGAAATGCAACTGTATGCGATCACTGACCGCTCTCTTCTAAGCGCATCCGGCGATAGGTCGCCCCTGGAAGTGCAGCAGGCCCTGGCGGATCTCGCCGGCCGGTGGGCAGAGAGTGGGGTTGCGTACATCCAGATTCGCGAGAAGGATCTCTCGGCCGATGCCCTGGCTACTCTCAGCGAGGCAGTCGTGGCAGCTACCAGCAGCTATCCGGTGAAGGTACTGGTAAACGGAACACCGCGCGTCGCTGCGGCTTCCGGAGCCAGTGGAGTTCACCTTCCGGCCGGCTGGACAGCCGAGGCGATCGCGGCCGCCCGGAACGTCTTTCAGCAACGCCACGAGCAGGCAGTGGTCTCGGTAGCCTGCCATTCCAGTGCTGAAGCGGTGCGTGCGCGCGACCTTGGAGCGGACCTTGCACTCCTTTCACCCGTGTATGAGAAACGTCTCCGTCAACCGGTTTCAAGCCAGGGCGGAAGCGCCGGACCGACCCATTTGCCGGATGCGGAGACCAGGCCCGGCATGGGGCTGGCTGTCTTCCGGGAAGCCTGCACACTGGCGGCGCCGCTGCCTGTCTTCGCGCTTGGAGGCATCACTGCTGCGAACGCCCGCCAGTGCATCCAGGCCGGCGCTGCGGGTGTTGCTGCCATCCGCCTCTTTCTTGGCAAGAAGGAAGCCTGGCTGCCGCTGCTCTCCTGAACCCATCCTTCGCAATGAATACTGGCCAGCCTGGCTGCCGGATTGGCGTCTGCCGCCGGCGTGCTCTAATCTGTTGAGAGCATGGTGGCGCCTTTCATGGTCGCAGCCTGCATGTATTTGATTTGCCGCCTTAAAGAGGAGCACCCATCGTTTCCATGCTGTTCCCTTGCAGTTTCAGCTCCTTCGTTCGCGCATCTTTCACGCGCACGCTCCTGTTGACCGGCCTGCTTACCGCTCCGGCCATGGCACAGGTTACGGGTCAGCCCGACCAGTCTCCTCCCCCGTCAAGTTCCTCGGATGTGCAGACGGCGCAGATCGTCCAGAAGCCGGTCGACCTCTTCCGGCGGGATGTCGCTGTGAGTGTTTTTGCGCAATACACCAATGTGACCAATGGCAATTTCATTCGTGAGGACACCACGTCCTCCGGCGGCGGCATGATCAGTTATCGGCAGAGTGCCCGATGGTGGGCAGGCTATGAGGTCAACTTCGGAGAGACGAAATACAGCGAGTCCTACCAGAAGGGTGAGTACCGCGTGAACCACAATTCATCGGAGATCACGGGTGCCTACCTGCTGAAGTCTCCGAAGTACCGTGGTGTTCGCGCCTTCCTTACGGTTGGCGCCGGGGCCATCATTTTCTCGCCGTCTTCCTACGGCGGTCCAGTTGCCCTGACTCCAACCAAGCCGGAGACCCAGGTGCTGCCGGTGTTTGTTTACAGCCTGGGGGTCGAGCATGAATTCAACGAGCATTTCGGTCTTCGCCTGCAATACCGCGCTGACGAGTACAAGGCTCCTAACTTCAAGCAGGTCTCGCTCGATCTTCACACTCTTCGGACTACGCTGGAGCCGGCTGCCGGCGTCTACTACCGTTTCTGATCAGCAAACGGAACTCCGGCGTTCCGTCCAGGCGTGGCGGACGGCAATCGCGTATCCTTAATACGAGACTTCCATGCAGATCCTTCTTTCCGATTTACAGCAGGAGCCACTGGAGTTCGACCAGAACCTGGCTCCCGGCGCGATTGACTTTGGTGACGACCTACAACAGGTAGGCGACCTGCACACTGCCGGGCGGGCCGATCTCCTGGAGGAGCACCGTGGTCCCCGCGATATTGTCTCCGACATCCGCCTCAGGGCGCACTACAGCGGCAGCTTCCAGGTGCCGTGTGCCCGCTGCGTTGATCCGGTGATCCATCCGCTGGCGGGTGATTTTGACCTGATCTTCCGGCCGCTCGGTACTGATACGGACAGTACGGAACATGCCATCTCGACCTCCGAGACCGAAATCGGGTACTATCAGAATGACAGTCTTGCGCTTGAAGATGTCCTGCGGGAGCAGGTACTTCTATCCCTGCCTGCCAGAACCCTGTGCCAGGAAGACTGCAAGGGTTTATGCCTGCGTTGTGGCAAAAACCTGAACAGCGAAGCCTGCAACTGCGATGCGGTTCCTGTGGATCCGCGGTGGTCGGCACTGGGTGAGTTGCGCAGCAAGGTGAAACAGTAGACCGCAAGCACGTTTCAGCCGGCGCTGCTTGTCCGGCATTTTAGCTAAAGAGATAGAGGCATGCGCTGGTCCGATCTGCGGGAGTGTCGCGGTCGGCGATCCGAGAGGATGTGCATGCTGTTTGAAAGGAATGTGTCATGCCTAATCCGAAACGCCGCCACTCCAAGCAGCGCACTGCAAAGCGCCGCTCCCATGATTTTCTAACGGCAACCGTAACATCAGAATGCCCTAATTGCCATGAGCGCAAGCTGCCCCATCGGGCGTGCGCCAAGTGTGGCACCTACAAGGGCCGCGAAGTTCTTGAAGTCAAGGAAGCCTAAGAGCGAGCTGTAGTGCCACCATTGCTGGACATAGCTCTCGATGCCATGGGCTCAGACAAGGCGCCCGATCCGGAGATCCGGGGCGCCATCCTGGCCTGCCAGACGCTGCCTGTCCGTGTGCACCTTGTCGGTCCCGAGGATCGAATCCGTGCGGGCCTTCGGGCCGCGGCACGGGCGAGTCTTCGTCGGCATGAGTTACGGTCAGCTTCCGATGCACGCATAGCGCTGCGCAAATTTCTCGACGAGCTGCCGATCGAGATCGTCCATACGCCGGAATGGATTTCCATGGACGACAAGGCCGCGTCTTCGCTGCGCAAGAAGCCTAATAGTTCCATGCGGCTGGGATTGAAGCTGGTCAAGGATCACACCGTGGCCGGCTTCTTTACTGCCGGCAATACCGGCGCCGCCATGGCCACGGCCAAGATGGTGCTTGGCGCGATCCCTGGCGTGGACCGGCCCGCGCTCGCTTCTATCATGCCGACGACTTCGGGACGGCCATCCATCCTGCTGGATGTGGGGGCCAATGTCGACTGCAAGGTACAGCACCTGGCGCAGTTCGCCATCATGGGCGACATCTATGCCAAGCGGATGCTGGCCATCGAGCGGCCGCGCGTCGGTCTGCTCTCGATCGGCGAAGAGGAGACAAAGGGGAACGAGCTGACGCGCGAAGCGTTCGCTGTCCTCAAAGAGCTGCCAATCTGCTTTCTTGGCAATGTCGAAGGGCGCGACATCTACAACGGCCATGC
>CAZZUX010000029.1:0-30252 GCA_964657395.1 uncultured Ktedonobacteraceae bacterium | reverse complement strand
GGCATTCGCGTGGCAGCAGAGTATGCGCGGGCCGGGGTCAATGCGTCGATTGAGCAGGAGCTTAGCCAGGTCGCCATCGGCACTGCGCGTACTTAGGCGGCTAATCTTGACCGCCTCAAACGGACCGCTTTTGTTCGACGCTCGAAGTGGGTTGAGGTGGCCCGCACGGCATGACGCAGCTATGCGAAAATGGCGTCTGCATGAGCACTCCCGAAGCCATCCCTCCCGCTGCAGCCTCGCCTGACATCCTTGCTTTTCTCTTCCCCGGACAGGGCTCGCAGGCAGTCGGGATGGGGCGCGATCTTGCTGAGAATTTTACCGTTGCGCGCCAGACCTTTGAGGAAGCGGACGAGGCCCTGGGCTTTGCGCTGTCGACACTGTGCTTCGATGGACCGGTCGAGCAGCTGAAGCAGACGGAGTTCACCCAGCCTGCCATCTTTACTGTCTCGGTTGCAGTCGACCGTGTGTTGCGTAACCACAATGTTGCGCCGAACTTCGTAGCAGGCCACTCGCTCGGGGAATACTCTGCGGCGGTCGCGGCCGGGATGCTCAGCTTTGCTGATGCTATTCAAGCTCTGCGTCTCCGCGGCCGCTTTATGCAGGAGGCGGTTCCCGAAGGGGAGGGAGCCATGGCTGCCATCCTGGGACTGGCGGCTGGGCCTGTCGTTGAGATCTGCGCGAATGCACAGGCCCAGACTGGTCAGCCGGTGTCTGCTGCCAATCTGAACTCTCCCGAACAGGTAGTCATCTCAGGATCGGCCGCAGCTGTTGCCCGGGCGTCGGAGCTGGCACGTGCCGGGGGCGCCAAGAAGGTCGTCGCTCTGCAGGTTTCCGCGCCATTCCATTGCGCACTGATGCAGCCTGCGCAGGATCGTCTTGCGGAAGTGCTGGGCAGGATCACTTTCAGTTCCGCGGCTTTTCCACTGGCCTGCAACGTGGATGCGCGATTGGTAATTGACGCTGATGCAGAACGAGATGCACTGGTGCGGCAGGTGACGGCACCGGTCCGCTGGGTGGAATCGATGCAATTGCTGATAGCTGAGGGCGTAACGCGCTTCCTTGAAGTGGGACCCGGAAAAGTGTTGACCGGCCTGCTGCGCCAGATCGATCGCTCGCAGAAATGCGTCAACATCGAGGATGCAGCGAGCCTGCGGAAAGCACTTGAAGCCTAGCTCAATCTTTTCCTAGGAGACCCACTCTCCGTTGCGCATCAATGGCTCGGCTGTCCCATTCTTCACGCCGTCGACATTCATTGCGCCTGAGCCGATCATCCAGTCGACGTGGATCAGGCTGTCGTTGGCGCCGTGCCGCGCGAGCTCTTCCTTGTCCATGGCGTCGCCGCCTTCCACGCAGCTGCTGTAGGCCTGGCCAAGCGCGATGTGGCTGGCAGCGTTCTCGTCGAACAGCGTGTTCCAGAACAGCAGGCCGCTGGCAGAGATGGGAGACGAATGCGGCACGAGTGCGACCTCGCCGAGCTGCCGTGCGCCTTCATCGGAGGAGATCATTCGCTCCAGCGTCGACTGCCCGGCTGACGCTTTGGCGTCGACGATGCGTCCTTTTTCGAAGCGCACCTGGATGTTTTCGATCAGAACGCCCTGGTAGGACAGCGGCTTGGTCGCCTTCACGGTTCCTTCGGTCATCTCTTTGTGCGGCGTGGTGAAGATTTCTTCGGTCGGCATGTTCGGCAGGCAGGCGATGCCGTTGCCGGCTACCGTGCCGCCGCCCATCCAGATGTGTCCGTCGGAGAGACCAACGCGCAGATCGGTGTGGTCGCTCTTGAACTGCAGTGCGTCGAAGCGCTTGCTGTTCATCCATGCTGCGCGTTTTTGCAGGTGCGCGCTGTGTGCTTTCCAGGCAGCAACGGGATCGGCCTCGTCGATCCGCGTCGCGGCAAAAATCGCGTCCCACAGCTTCCCGACTGCAGCTTCCGGCTCTTCCCCGGGAAAGGCCAGTGCTGCCCAGGCCGGTGTCGCACTCGCGATGATGCTCCAGTTGATTTCGTGCCGGGTGATGATATCGAGTGCATTGCGGCTGGCTTTGGATTGCGCGAGGTTGGCGCGTGCGACCTTTCCCGGGTCCTGCTTCGCAAGCAGCGCGGGGTTCGCGCCGGTGATGCCAAGCCGGGCAGCGCCTGAACGGTAGGCGTCCGCAATCGCATCCTGCAGCCAGACGTTGGTGCGGTCGAAGACGTCATCGGGCGCGTGCTCGAAGCGGGCGAGCGTCGCTACTTCATCCACGTAGAACGTCGTTACCAGTGCAGCCCCGGCTTTGTAGGCATGCTCGGTGATGCGGCGCACCAGCGGCACGGCTTCGAGCGGTGCGGTGATCAGGAGCTCCTGGCCATGGGCGAGTCCCAACCCTGCTTTCACGGCGACTTCTGCCAGGCGATCGAGTCGCGTGGCGAAGGAGGTGGTGGAAGCTGCAGGGTGGCCGGTGAACTGTTCTTTAAGCGCGGAGGTCGTCATAAGAATCCTGAGTGAATTATAAAGAGAAGGGCCAACTGCAGGGCCCGCAAGAGGAGACTTGATGTTCATTCACATCTTTGCATTTCGCTGGAAGCCTGCTGCGACTGCCCAACAGAAAGAGCATGCGGCCAGCGAGATACGTGGGCTGCACGAGAAGATCCCTGGCATCCTTGAAACCCACGTTGGGACGAACCAGTCTGAACGCGGCCAGAATTACGAGTTTGGCGGCATGATGAAATTTGCGGACAGGGGGTGCTTCGTCGACTATAACGAGCATCCGGTGCACAAAGAACTGCTGGCCTGGCTTGTCCCGCTCATTGAACCACTGGAGCTGGATTTTGAATGCCTGGATATCTTTCCCGGGCCGGCTCTCAAGCACGGTTGATCCATCTGGCGCCTGCGGCAGGCGCGTAGCGGAACCTGACCTGCGCAGGCAGGCGGGTTCCGTCAGTGTGGGGCGGCGATTTACTTGTAGCTGCGCTGGTACATGCGCGTCATGCGGTCATGCCAGCCAAGGTGGTCTTCATCGAACACCGCGTATAGAAAGCCGAGGCCCAGCGGCATGGCTGCCAGCACCAGGGCAAAGATACGCTTCCGCATTGCGTCGCGGGACGGATTATCGTCGTCGAAGGTGCAGAGTGCGATGCGCGCATACAGCATGCCCGGCGTGCCGTTCGAGAACGTGAAGAAGAGGAACTGGTAGACCAGGTAGAAGATTCCGATCAGGACAGCAGATCCCACTACCGCAGGCCTGCCGGTAGGCGGGTGAGCGGTGCAGGTAGTAAACACCAGCACGAAGAGCAGGTAGGCGATGCCGACCAGGGCGCAGTCGACGATTCCGGCCATGAGCCGGTCGGAGAGGCTGGCGACTTTCAAGAACGCCCCCTCATCCCGCAGCGCGTAGTACGAAGGCTGCGCGCGACGTGCAGAAGAGCGGCGCTCAGAAGCAGGCCGAACCGAGTTTGCATGACTGGTGTAGGCATGCGGGGGATACGTCGAGGATACCTCATCCATCGCTGTCATTTCACCGTACGACGCCGGATGCGCGTCCAGCCGGATGGAACTCCATTCGGTTGCCGCGGGGTTGTCGGACGCCTGCGAGCTGGGCTCAGGTTCTACCTCAAAGATGCGCAGCTGCGGTTCATCCTGGGCTTCATCACGAAGCGGACCCTCGGCATGACGGGGCCGAGCTTTGCGTGCGGCTACCAGCTCACGCGGAAATTCGAGCAGCTTGGCTGGAAGCGGCGTGGCCGGCTCCATCATGGCATCTTCTATGGGATCGGACGGAATGGTTGAAGCGGCCGGGCGCTCAGACACGTTCCTGGTTGATTTCTGCCGTGCCGGGCTTTCCGCAGCCGGCTTGTACGGGATACCGCTTGCGGCATAGTCCACGCGCGGAGCGCCGGTTGGAGCAGGTGCGATGCCTGCGTTATCCATCCTGGCCTCTGCCTGTGCCCGGGCGTCTGCCTGTGACTCTGCAGGTGCGTGCAGGGCCGCCTGCATGGCACGCGCCTGCCGCGCAGCGGACTCTGCCGCAGCATGGGCTTCGTTCGCTGCTTCCTGCGCGGCCAAGGCAGCCATCATGGCGGTGCGCACTTCCGTTGCCAGGTATTCACTGTAGCTGGGAGCATGCGCATAGCGCGCAGCGACTGCGGCTGCTACGCGCGCAGCACGAGAGTCGGCCTGGCCGGGCCTGAGCACCTCACCCTCCGGGCTACCATTCTGCCCGGTAGAACTCTGCCGCGCGGCCTGACGGCGTGCCCGCGCTGCCGCTACCTTGTCATTCAGATCCCGTTTCCAGGCAGCATCCATTCCCGTTGTCCCGTTTACCGCCGCTTCCAGATCAGATGGAACAGTACTCACGCTTGGCCCTCTTCGTTGTTACCGGCCTGAGCCGATGGTGTTCAATTCCCATTTTGTGGGATCGTACATGACGGCGTTGCGATGGAAGAACGAAATTGTGCCGGGGATGGACGCCGCGTCAACCTTCGTACCCGCCTTCTGGTTCCGCCGCACTGTGACCATTGAGCACTGACCCGGCAGGCTGTGCGGCTTTGCTATGCTGGGTGCAGCCTTGCTGATGAGTGCCCGCACTTTTTTGTGTATCACGCTGCTGTACCTGTGTCACTCATGGTGCGCGTTCTCTGCATTGACCAACCAAGCACCTCAGCAGGATTCCACTTCTCCTTCCTCCGTACCTGCTTCGCCGTCGCCGGACAACAGCCAGCTGCCGGATGCGCCGGCAGCTCTCGACGCGGATGGAAAGCCGATCCCGGTAGCCCGGCCGGTTCCTTCCCCGCCTACCGGCACCCCCGTCCATGTCGAGGCCGGGCAGCAGCAGATCAATGGACACACTTACACTCTTCTCGGAGAAGTGACGGTTCACTATCGTGACTACATCCTGCGCGCCGACAAGGTGAACTACAACCAGGACACCGGGGACATCGAAGCCGACGGACATCTGCAGGTAGAGGGCGGTCCGGATGACGAGATGATCCAGGCGGATCATGGCACTATCAACGTCGACGTCGACTCGGCGCGTTTCTTCGATGTGATCGGGACGGTCGGAGTGCGCATGAATGCCACCCGCCGCAAGGTCGTGTATACCGGCATCAACCCGTTCATCTTCACCGGGCGCGTCGTTATCCAGGAAGGCCGCAGCAAGTTCAAGATCATCGACGGCACCATGACGTCCTGCCGGTTGCCGCATCCCGACTGGCGCATCACCGCCGGACAGATCATGGTGGGTGAAGACACGGCGTCGGCCAAGAACGCGGGCTTCCGGCTGCTCAACGTTCCTATTTTGTACCTGCCCTATGTCACGCACCCACTGGGCGCGAACGATCGCCAGAGTGGTTTCCTGATCCCGGTCTACTCCAACTCGAACGTCAAGGGCACGGTCATCGGCGAGCAGGTTTTCCTGGCACTCAACCGCAGCATGGATCTGACGATCGGCACGGACTACTACTCCAAGCGGGGATGGGCGCCGAGCGGTGAATACCGCTATCGGGGGCGCGACAGCAACTATGCAGACCTTCGCTTTACCGCGTTGTTCGATCGCCTCAACCAGGGCGGCACCGACATTATCCTGAACGGACGGCGATCATTGAGCGGTGGCGCCGGTGCCGAGACCCGGGCGGTGTCCAACCTGGAGTATCTGAGCTCCTACACGTATCGCAACGTGTTTGCCAACAGCTTCGCGGCTGCAGTTGCCTCGCAGGTCGACTCCACTGCTTTCGCTTCGCGCAACGAATTTAACGGCGCTGCCGAAAGCATCAGCTACTCGCGCTACACCAGCTACCAGAGCACCACGGCCGGCGAAGACATCCTGATCTCGCATGAACCGCAAGTGGAATACGAGACCATGGACCGCAGCCTGCAGCACACCCCGTTCACGTATTCCTTCGACGCGGTTGCAGGCGGCCTGAGCCGGCGGGAGCCCGGGCAGACGGGAGAAGCGAAGTTCCAGACAGCGTCGGAGGTTGGCCGCATTGATCTGCACCCGCAGCTGGCCATGCCGCTGCACTTTGACGGCTGGGCGATGCGGCCCGTGGTTGGCGTGCGCGAGACCTTCTACTCCGCCAGCCAGTCACCCGGCCTCGACATACCGACGTATCGCAGCGGCAGTGCGGACCGCAAGGACTTCGAGGCGTCGATTGATGTTCGACCGCCAGCCCTGGAACGAGAGTTCCGCGCGCCCTGGCTGGAACGTCTGCTGGGCAGCGACGTTCGGCATGTGATCGCGCCGGATGTGCAATACAGCTATGTCACGGGTGTGGGCAACTTTGGTTCGATCCTGCGCTTCGATGACCGTGACGTCGTCAGCAATACCAACCAGCTTCGCTTCACCCTCAGCCAGCGTTTCTACTTTCGCAGACCAGGCACTGCACCCTGCACCAATCCCGCGGTGCCACCTCCCGCCTCGGGAAGAATCTATGTGCCGCTCGACTATCACGAGTGCGCAACCGGGTCTTCGTCTTCCGATAAAGCAGGGGATACGGGGGCGTGGGCGAGCTGGGATCTCAGCAGCGAGCACTACTACAATTCTTCTTTCAGCGGCGCAGTTCTGCCGTTTCGACGCAATGTGCTCGCTACCACGCTCGATCTGACGGGGATCTCGTTTATGTACGGTGAGCGTGCGTCGTCGCCCATTGTCTCGCGCATGGCTGTCCACACGAGTCAGCATGTGCAGTTTGGCTGGGACGCCGACTACGACACGCGCGCAGGCCGCATGAACAACAGCAATCTGTATGCGAGCTTCCGCCACGACAACTTTTTTGGCTCCGTCAGTGAAGACCGGCTGCGTCAGCTGACGACGCAAAGCGGTGCGTTCCTGAGCCAGAGCCCGACGAGCCTTGCTTCTTTAGCTGCGGAAGCCGCGCGCTATACGCCGGTGACCCCCTACAACCAGGTGCAGCTGGTGATCGGTTATGGGTTTGACACCAAGCCCGGATTCAGCGCGGGCCTGAACGCCGGCTTCGATTATCAGAACAGCCAGCTGCAATATGGCGGTGCGCAGACTACCTACAACTGGGATTGCTGCGGACTGACGCTCGAGTACCGCCGCCTGGCGCTTGGCTCCCTGCGCAACGAGAATTACGAAAGCTTCAACTTCACTCTCGCCGGCGTCGGTACTGCGGGCAATACCAGCCGCGGCACGCTGGTGTATTAGTTCAGACGGCGCGACCCTCCTGCTACACCGCTGATATCATTCGCTGCAAGGTTTCCCCGGCCTTGGTTGACGCGCTGTCCCAGGAGAACTATGAACTGCTTTTCTAACCGGACCCTTTCCCGGTTCGCAACTTTGACATTCGTGGCCCTTGGCCTGGCTGCCGCTGCCATGCAGGCGGCCGATACCCTGCCGCCCAGCAAACCTCTCCAGGTTCCACAACTGAAGTTCGAGAAGTACACGCTGCCGAATGGCCTGACGGTCCTGCTGCATGAGGATCACCGCCTGCCCCTGGTCGCCGTGGATCTCTGGTACCACGTCGGACCCGTGAATGAAACGGCCGGCCGCACCGGCTTTGCTCATCTCTTCGAGCACATGATGTTTGAAGGTTCGGAGCATGTCGGCGAGAAGGCGCACTTCAAGTACCTGGAAGGCGCTGGCGCGACGGACATCAATGGGACTACCAGCTTCGACCGCACCAACTATTTCGAGACGCTGCCCAGCAACCAGGTCGAGACCGGCCTGTGGCTCGAGAGCGATCGCATGGGCTTTCTGCTGGAAACCCTCGATCGCGAAAAGCTGACCAATCAGCGAGACGTGGTGCGGAACGAGCGGCGCCAGGGTGAGAACACTCCCTACGATCTTGCGGACGAAGCGGTGTATCACCTGCTCTTCCCGAAGACGCATCCCTACTACGCAGCCGTTATCGGCTCGCATGCGGACATTGAAGCGGCACGGCTGAACGATGTGCGCGACTTCAATCACAGCTACTACACACCCAACAATGCCAACCTGGCGATCGCAGGCGACTTCAAGCCGGCCGAGCTGAAGGCGCTGATCGTCAAGTATTTCGGACCGCTCAAGAAAGGTCCAGAGCCTGCCCCGGTCACCGTTGACACGCCGGCGATCACGTCGGAGCAGAGAGCAACTGTCACCGATACGGTGCAGCTGCCGCGTGTCTCGATCGCGTGGCTTACGGCTCCGGCCTTCCAGCCTGGAGACGCGGAAGCGATCCTGCTCCACCGCATATTGGGAGAGGGCAAATCCAGCAGGCTTTATCGGAAGCTGGTTTACGAAAAACAGATCGCCCAGAGCGTCAACTGTGACCTTGAGTCACTGCGGCTGCGATCCGTTTTTCAGTGCGATGTTACGGCTCGGCCCAATGTCACACCGGAGCAGCTGCAGTCGGCTATCGATGAAGAGCTCGATAAGCTTCGCAAGAGCGGTCCGACGCAGGCGGAGTTGGATGGCGCAAGAAACCAGCAGCTCACCGGCCTCATCAGCGGTCTGCAGAGGCTTGGCGGGTTTGGCGGCGTGGCCGACAAGATGGACCTTTATAACTACTATCTCGATGATCCCGGCTACCTGCCGAAAGACATCAAGCGCTTTCAGGCTGTGACGATTGCGTCCATGGTCAGCGTGGCGCAATCGACGCTCGGCAACAATCAGCGGGTGGTGGTGACAACGATTCCCGGCAAGAAGGTGATCACCGATGTGCCGCGCAGTCCCGCCGACACCGATGCGAGTGTCAAGATCACACCGCCCTATCCGCAGGCGTTCGAAGACGACCAGAACTGGCGTAAAACGCCGCCGGCAGCAGGGCCTGCGCCGGTACTTCATCTGCCGGTTCCTGCCGAGTTCTCGCTCGCCAACGGCCTGAAGGTTTATCTGGTTGAGGATCATGCGCTGCCGGTCATGAGCGCGGCCATGATCACCCAGGCGGGTGGTGAGGCGAATCCGACGGACCGTCCGGGGCTTGCGGCATTTACTGCCCGCATGCTCACGGAAGGTACGGCAACACGCTCCTCTACCGTGCTTGCCGACCAGACAGAAGAGATCGGCGCAACGCTGAAGGCGGAGGGCACGATTGATGCTGCCTCTGTCAGCATCTCCAACCTGAGCAACTCGACCGATGCAGCGATGGACCTGCTTTCGGATGTGGTGCTGCATCCCGCTTTCTCACCGGAAGAAGTAGAGCGCATCCGTAAGCAGCGTCTTACGGCGATTCTCCAGGAGGGCGATCAGCCGGTTCAATCCACATTGCGCGTCGGTTTGAAGGCGCTGTATGGCGACCAGCCTTATGGCTACCGGCCGATCGGCACGACGGCATCCGTCAAGGCAACAACCAACACGGATCTTTCCTCGTTCTACACGCAGCATTACGGACCGAAGAATTCTGCACTGGTCGTCGTCGGTGATGTGACGGAAGCCAATGCCCGGAAGCTTGCCGAACAATATTTCAAGCCATGGGCAGCTGATTCTGCAGCCGCGACGCCTGTTCCACCTGCACCGGCCGCACCGTCACGCAAGGTCATCATCGTGGACAAGCCCGGCTCACCGCAGACTGTCCTGCTCGCCTTTGGCCTCGGCGTTCCGCGCAGTGCGCCGGATTATCCTTCCGTGGTCGTGATGAACGATATACTCGGCGGCCTCTTCTCCAGCCGCATGAACATGAACCTGCGTGAGCAGCATGGGTATACCTATGGCGCCTTCTCGCAGTTCACCTATTTCCGTGGCGGCGGTCCGCTCTACGCCGGCGCGCAGGTGCGGACTGATGTGACTGGTCCGGCAGCCAAGGAACTTTTCTCTGAACTGGATCGCATCCGCACTGTTGCGGCGACACCGGCAGAACTCAAGCTGGCTGACGAGAGCGAGTTGCGTTCCCTGCCAGGTCAATTTGAAACAACAACCGAGGTGACGGAGCACGTCGCTGAAATCTTCAACTACGGTCTGCCTATCGATTACTATGCCAAGCTTCCTGCGCAGTTCCAGGCAGTCACGCCGGAAAGCGTTGAACGAGCAGCCAAACAATACATCCATCCTGACCAGATGATCGTGGTCGCCGTGGGTGACCAAAGCAAGATTGAACCGGGACTGAAGGAGTTGAACCTCGGTCCCATCGAACCACGCGATCCCATGGGAGAAGCAATCGCGCCCAAGTAGGTGCGACTCTTCTTCCACCATTCCGGCCCAGCATTCACCTAGAAGGAACAGTCATGAGCAATTGGCAACGACGCAGTCTTTTGAAAGCAGCAGCCACGATCGCTGCTGGCGCATCCCTGCAATCCTCGGCCCTCGCATCAACCGGATCACCAGCCCAGGCAGCTTCTCCCCAAGCCAGTCCAGCGAAAGACGCCGGCAGCAAGCCATCAATGGGCCGTCTTCATCAGTCTGTCTGCCAGTGGTGCTATCCCAAGTGGTCGCTTGCCGAACTTTGCGGACACGCGCGTGATCTGGGACTCTCGGGTATTGACCTGCTGAAGCCACCCGATTACGAAGTGCCGCTGCAGTACGGACTGGTTTGCAGCATGGCTTATGCGGAAGGCGGTGACATCAAGAATGCGCTGAACCGTCCTGACAACCATGCTGCGATTGAAAAAGGTTTTCGGACCAACATCCCGCTCGCGGCGAAGGCGAAGATTCCGAACGTCATCACCTTCTCCGGCAACCGCGCCGGGATGTCAGATGCAGAAGGCGCGAAGAACTGCATCGCCGGTCTGAATCGCGTCAAAGGCATTGCGGAAGACCACGGCGTGACCATCGTGATGGAACTGCTGAACAGCAAGGTGAACCATCCTGACTACATGTGCGACCACACGGCCTGGGGCGTTGAGGTGGTGAGTGCTGTCAACTCACCGCACGTGAAGTTGCTTTACGACATCTACCACATGCAGATCATGGAGGGTGACCTTATCGCTACCATCCGCGCCAATGTCGGCGCGGGTCATGACTGGATCGGCCACTTCCATACTGGGGGCGTTCCCGGCCGGCACGAACTCAACGACACGCAGGAAGTGCAGTGGGACGCAGTGGCCCGCGCTATTGCGGACACCGGCTACCAGGGATATTTTGCGCATGAGTTCATTCCGACGGGCGATCCGCTGGCGAGTCTGACGCAGGCAGTCCAGCGCTGCACGGTGTAGGCAGCAAGACGGTTGATCTCGGGCCGCCGAACTACGCGGCCCGCTGTTGCTACTACGTCAAGTTTGCTTTGTTAAGATTCACCACTCCGACGCCGATCAGCACCAGTACTGCACCTGCAGCCTGTCCCCAGCCGTAGCGTTCGCCGAGCAGTGCGTATGCCAGGATGGCGGCGAGAGGCGCTTGTCCCAGCAGCGTGACCGACGTGATCGTTGCCGGCAGATGCCCCAGTGCATAAGTCAGCGAAAAGTAGCCGAGAACCTGGCTCACGATGGCCATGCCTATAAGCGCCGCCAGGATCCGCATGCTGGGGATCGCAAGAGAGATGCGGAAGACGGCATCGAACAACGCGAGGCAGACTGTACTCGAAATGAGAGAGATGCCGAGCAATGCGGTTGCATCCACGCGGCTGCGTACACGCTCCGTCACCATCAGAAAGCCTGCAAAGAACACGGAGGCCAGCAGCGCCAGCAGGTCCCCAGCATCGAGGCGCGGTCCGGCGCCAGGATGAGGCTGCATATCCATAAGAACAATCAACACCGACCCGGACATCGCGACTGCCAGTCCAATCCAGAAGAGCGCACGCGGCGCCGTACGCCAGATCAGCCAAGCGAAGAGGCCTACGATGATTGGCGCATTGTTGCCCAGCAGTACAGCGTTGGCTGCTGACGTATGCAGGACGGCCGTGTTGTAGCAGGCGAGATCGCCAGCGAAAAAGAGGCCTCCCAGTACCGCGAACATGAGCGACGGTCGCGACATCTGGAGTGCTTGTCGATGGCGTAAGAAAAGGTACGGCCAGAACACGACTGCTGCGATGGCGACCCTGTAGAAGGCCGACGCGGGTCCCGGGATCGGCGCCCATCGAACGAAAATCGCTGACCAGGCTGTTGCACAAACGCCCACAATCAGCGCGACATAAGCGCTGGTGGCTACTTTTGGTCTGCGTGCCTGGCCGACTGAACTCATTGCGCCCAGTAGAAAGGAAAGCTGTTCCGGATGCCAGTACCGTGTCGCTTTGCAGCGTATGAAGATCGTCCGGTCGCCACGCAGTACAATATTGAGTGATGTCGACGACGCCCAGCAACGCCGCGCCTTTCGCCTACTCTGACGAACTGGCCGGCTCCTTTTCCGGCGACCTGGTGCAGATTAATCTCGAGCCGCGCAAGCCGGCAGCGAAGCCGGCATGGCTGAAGGCCAAGGCTCCGGCAGGCGACAACTTCCATTCCCTCAAGAAGCTTGCCCGCGATCTCAACCTGCACACCGTCTGCGAGAGCGCCCACTGCCCCAACATCGGCGAGTGCTGGAACCACAAGACCGCGACCTTCATGATGCTCGGCAATCTCTGCACGCGCCGCTGCGGCTTCTGCGCCGTGCCCAAGGGACGCCCCGACGCCATCGATTTTGACGAACCACGTCGCGTCGCCGAAGCCGTCGCCGCCCTCGGCCTCAAGCATGCCGTCATCACCAGCGTGAACCGCGACGACGATATCACCGGCGGCGCGCGCGCCTTCGCCATGGTCATTGACGAAATCCGCAAGCAGGCACCGGGCTGCCAGGTGGAAGTGCTCATCCCCGACTTCCAGGGCCGTGCGGACGCTATTCGAATCGTCGTTGATGCGCATCCGGAAGTGCTGAACCACAACACGGAATCCGTACCGCGACTCTACCGCGCGGTCCGCTCCGGCGCACGCTATGAGCGCACCCTGCGACTACTCGAGATGTCGAAGGAGATGGACTCGACCGTCATCACCAAGACCGGTGTCATGGTCGGTCTCGGCGAAGAGATGCACGAGCTGCTCGATGTCTATCGCGATCTCGCCAAGGTCGGCGTCGACATCCTGACCATTGGCCAGTACCTGCGCCCATCGAAAGATCATCTGCCGATGACCCGCTACTACACGCCGGAAGAGTTCGCCTTCATGAAGGAGGAAGCGATGAAGATGGGCTTCCGCCACGTGGAGAGCGGCCCGCTGGTACGGTCGAGCTATCACGCTCACGAGCAGGCCGCGAGTACCGGACTGACGGTCGTTTCGTAATCCTTCGAAGATCTAGGACTCCTAAGCTGACCTCAAGAGGCCAAGCCATGAGCGTCGTCGAAGGTACACGCAAGGTAGTTCGGGATTTCCTCGCACCCGAGCTTGGCGAACTGAAGACGAGGGTCGAGGCGCTCGAACATAAGATCGACGACAACAAGCGTCGAGCGGATCGCCGTCATGATGAAGTCATGGTAGCCATTCCCCAGGTTCCGAATTATGCCGTCGTTCTTCTGATGGCGATCCTCTCAGTCGCATCCTGCCTCGCACAAACCGGCGCAGTCACCTTCTACACTTCAGGAATTCGGCAAGAAGCGCTGCCGCCAGTCTCCTTCCAAGCAGTCAGCAGCCGTTCACGGGCTGGCTCTTCGACGGTCCGGATCGGGTGGTCCATGTCCGCCCGGGCCGCTTTATGACCTTTAATCTCAATCCCGGCGTTCATTCCTTCACTGTCCCTTGGCACTCCAGCGGCCCTGGCAAGGACACGCTCATGATCAACGTCGAAAGCGGCAGTCAGCACTGTGTTCGGCTATACGCAAGAATGACGAACTTTGAATTAATCCCGTATGCGCGGCTGAACAGTCAGATGGAAGAAACTTCCTGTCAGCAGGTACAGCGCGAAGCTGAGCACATGAAGCCCATCGAAATCAAGCGCGTCGATCCGGCCGCTCGAGCTGAATTCAACCCTACGACCGTTTTCCCTAGCGGAAGCCGATAGAGCAGGGGAAGGACAAAGCAACCCCTGTCGGCTCTCGCAAGATTTCTAGTAAGTCGCTCCGCAGTCGGCCATGTAACATGACTGTGTCATCGCGAGAATTGATCAAAATGGCTGGCGTAGCACTCCAAACCGCGCAGGTCTCCGTCGAAAAGTACCTCCACAGCGTCTATCGTCCCGACGTCGACTATGTGGACGGAGTACTCGAGGACCGCAACGTGGGCGAATACGACCACAGCTCTCTGCAAGGTGCTCTCTCGGCCTGTTTTCGCGCCAGGCGGAGCGAATGGAACATCCGCGTCGCCCAGGCACTGCTCATGCGCATCAGCGAGACCCGCTATCGCGTTCCCGATACATCCATCTTCTCTCGCGATCTTCCGGTCGAGCAGGTCTTCACGCGACCTCCGCTGGTCTGCATCGAAGTGCTGTCGCCGGAAGATCGCATCAAGCGCTTCCAGGCGCGTGTGCAGGATTACTTCCACATGGGCGTGAAGGCCGTCTGGATCCTCGATCCGCGTGAGAAGACGGGGCTCGATTGCTCCTCCGGGCAATTCGCTGACTGGCATGAGCGCACCTCCTTCGTGGTCGATGGAACACCCATCCGGATGGAGCTGGCAGACGTCTTCGCGGAAGTGGATTGACGTTCACTGCAGACTTGCCGACGCATCGCTTCCGTAGAGCACGAAGCGCAGGTGCCCGAGACGGCCAGTCTCCGCTAAAATCTTTACTGACAGTTTCAGTCAGAGAGGTTCAACAACTCATGGCAGTTTCCGCAATGTCAGCCATCCCTGCTTTGAAAGACACGCAGCAATTCGTCAAAACGCGCATGGACAAGGCTGTGAACGACTTTCGCGTCAACCTGCAATCCACACGCACCGGCCGCGCTAATGTGCAGATGCTCGACCAGGTCCGCGTCAATTACTACGGCTCGGAAATGCCGATCAACCAGCTCGCGCAGCTGTCCACGCCCGATCCGCAGATGATCGTCATCCAGCCTTTCGACGCGTCTTCCATTGCCGAGATTGAAAAGGCACTGCGTCTCGCCGACTCCAGCTACAACCCGCAGAATGATGGCAAGATCGTCCGTCTCAAAGTGCCTGCGATGACTGAAGAGCGTCGCCGCGATGTCGTCAAGCAGCTCAATCGTGAGCTGGAAGAGCATCGCACGGGTATTCGCAATGTGCGCCGCGATGGCAACGAGATGATCAAGAAAGCTGCGAAGGACAAGCTCATCTCCGAAGATGAAGAGAAGCGCGCGCTCGAAGAGATTCAGAAGCTGACGACAGAAGAAATCAGCCGCATGGAAGATCTCTGCAAGGCCAAGGAAAAAGAAGTGATGCAGGTCTGAGCCATTCACGGCTCAGGGTATATCGCTAAATGTCGGGTTGCAGGTCCCCTGTTTGCAGATCCAGGGCATGCCGCTTGAGAGCTTCCAGCGGAATCAGCGTCAGCGTATTTTCATGAGTCGCTGTCAGCAGCACTGGTGGGGCCACGCCGAAGTGGTCTGCTTCCAGCCAGCGCATGGCACACAGGCACCAGGGGTCGCCTGCTTGCAGACCGGGAAAGCCGGGGCGAGGGGAGACGAGGTCGTTGCCTCGATCGCGACTGAAGGCCAGGAACTCGTCCGTCAGGATGGCACAGACGACATGCATCCCGGCATCATCCGGCCCTGTGTCGCAGCATCCGTTCCGATAGAAGCCGGTGACTGGATCCTTGCCACATACTTCCAGCGGTGTGCCCAGCACGTTGCGCGCATTGTCTTTGCTGTTTGCCATAGCCGACATTTAAAAAGTAGAAGCTTCTTTCACGGGAAACAACCTCGGAACGTAACCTTTTATACTTTCATCAAATTACGGAATCAGGCCGCGCGATGCTTGGCCTTGCCGCGCTCCAGCATATGGTCGAGGATGGCAGTCGCCACGTCTGAAGATGGCACCTGGTAGGTACCCTGGGACAGCTGTCGGCGGATTTCATTGATTCTCTCCTGCCGTGCTTCGGACCTGGACTGCTCACTCTTCGGGGCGTTCGTTGATGGCTGCTTCATCTCATTCTCCTGTACCAGTCTGGCTGCGTTCGTTCTCTCCGTTTATCGACTACACCTTTCGTTACAAGCGTGACCCTCGACAAATTTCGCATTACCGGTCCGCTATTTTTTTGTTACCTACCATCTTGAAGTAACTTGTCGGCGATGGACACACACCGTCTATTGTGGCGCGTAGTATCCCTTGCGTGCCCGGACGCTGTAATGCCGGTCGAGTGCTTCCAGGTAGATGGTGCGGAACGAGCCGTCCGTTTTGAAGTCCGAGGGCTTGTAGGCCAGCGCATACTGGCTGCGCAGCTCGGTCTGCACGGCCTTGAAGTCGTTGGACATGTCTTCGAGCTGCTTCGGAAAGAAGGCTGTTCCGCCGGTCGCCGCAGAAATTTTTGAAAGCGTGTCGTCACCGCGGTTGTCGCGGCTAGGGCTGGTATCCGTGCTGATGGTGTAGACGATCGTCTCGGCCCGCTGGCACATCTTGATCGCGTCATCCAGGTAGGCACGGCTCTGGTTGTCGTCGCCGTCCGAAACGACGATGAGCGCCTTGCGCACGGAGGTCTGCGCCGGCGCCGCCGACAGCAACTTATCCCGACAGGCTGTAAAGACCGCGTCGTAGAGCGCCGTGCCACCTGCAGGCTGCAGCTTGTTAATGCCGCCTTCCAGCAGGTCAGGATTGTTCGTGTAGTCCTGCATCATGTAGGGCTTGTTGTTAAAACCCATCACGAACGCGCGGTCCGACTGTGGGCGGAGGACCTCCAGCAGGAACTCGATGGCAGCGCTCTGTTCAAACTTGAAGCGCGTCCGGATCGACGTGCTGGCGTCGATGAGCAGGCCGACCCGGAGCGGCAGGTTGGTCTGCTGGGTAAAGCTGTAAAGCTGCGCGGGCGGCTTCTGATCGTCGAGGAGCGCGAAATCTTTCGGCTCCAGGTTATTGATAAATTTGCCGTGCTTGTCAGTGACGGTGAAGATCAGGTTCACTTCGTTGACGCTGGTCTTCAGGGTGAAAGAGCCACTGTCATTGGCCGCCGGCTGTCCTGGCGCATTCGGGCTTGCCTGTCCTGCAGCCGGGGCTGCTCCACCTGGAGCCGGGCTGGGTGCCGCAGTAGTGGAACCAGGCGTTGCCGGTGCAGGCGTGCCGGCACTGCTTTGGGGCGGCGTCTGCGGGGCGGGACTGCCTGTGGGAGCAGGGCTTTGCGTGTTTACGGGTGCGGGCGCAGATGGGAGCGCCGTGCTCTGCGCCATGGCAACAAACGAGACGGCAGAGCAACAGGCAAGCGTGAGAGAAGCGGCTACGGAGGCAAGCAGCGAGCGAACGCTCGGATTCAGTGACATACGGATTGCCATCATTTTATGCGAACAGGCCGCGGGCTGGTCCGTGGTTGTCACTTTCCTGCGGGAGTCGGCAACAGCCTGTCCATAAAGTCGACCAGGTCCGGCGGCAATGGTGCTTCAAACGCCAGCGCTTTACCAGTGCGCGGGTGCGCCAGCTGCAGCTTTGCCGCATGCAGGAAGTTGCGATCAAGTGAGACACGCGCCTCTTCCGCAGCGGTCGGCTTCTTGCCTTTCTTGTTCAACGTGGCCTGCAGGGGAATGCTCTTCTGCGCACCGTATAAGGTGTCGCCGACGACGGCGTGTCCGATGGACGACATGTGCACGCGAATCTGGTGGGTGCGACCGGTTTCAATCCGGACCTCTAGCAGCGTAAATTTGCCATAGGGTCCATCAATGAACTTCAATTCCTTGTAATGCGAGATGGCCATGCGGCCGCCTTCGCGCCGCGTGGTCATCCGGGTGCGGCGGACTACGTCGCGCGCGATCGGGGTGTTGATGGTGCCTGTCGGTTGTTTCAGCGTCCCCTGCACCAGGGCGATGTAGGTCTTCTTCACCTGCCGACGGGCAAACATGTCGGACAGCTTGGCATGAGCTGCATCGTTCTTGGCTACCAGCATCAGTCCGCTGGTGTTCTTGTCCAGCCGATGCACAATGCCCGGCCGCAGAGGTGCGCTGCCTGTCGAAAGTTTCTGCAGATGATGCAGCAGCGCATTGACTAGCGTTCCACTCTGGCGCGGATCATCCAGCATCTCGTCCGATCCGGCAGAAGAACTGCCTGCGCCAGCATGCACCATCATGCCCGGCGGCTTGTTGATCACGGCCAGGTCATCATCCTCATACAAAAATTCAAGAGGAATATCCTCGGCAGTTGCCCGCAGCGGTGGGGGCTCCGGTGCCGCCAGGATCGCAATCTGCTCGCCACCCTTCAGCTTCATCGAAGGCTTGGCGGCCGCCTTGCCATCGACCATAATGCCAGCCTGCTCCAGTAATAGCTGCACCCGGGCGCGGCTGATCGCCAGCTGCTCGGTGAGGTACTGGTCCAGGCGCCGACCGATGAACTCGGGAGCTACGGTAAGCGTTTCACCAATCTTGGAGCCGACGTCGATGAGCTCATGGGTGAGCTCGGGGATCGGCTCAGTGTTCAGTTCAGGCATTGGCCCTTCAGGAGGCATGCGTAAGCTGCGGGTCTTTCACGGTTGGATGGATAGACGTCGCTCTACTCCACAATACGCCGCTCAGCACGACCATGAGCATGGCCAGGCCCTGCGTCACCGTGAAGACGCCGCCGAAAAGCGATCCGCGGCCTGGATCGCCGCGGTAAAACTCCAGGAAAAAACGCGCTACTCCATAAAGGAAGAGCCACGCTGCCATGACTTCGCCGTCGCGATGCCGCCGAGCGAGCAGCCACAACAACAACGCGCAGATCAGCAGTGAGACGGCGCTCTCGAAAATCTGCGTTGGATACAGAGGGACGTCGAGGGGCACGCCCGTGGTCCGGTTGGCGAATCGGCTGATAAACACGAGTCCCCATCGGCTGCCCGGCACCGGCAAACCATAACAGCATCCTGCTGCGAGACAGCCAATCCGCCCCACGCCCTGGCCCAGCGCCAGCGCCGGCGCTATGACATCCATCGTGCGCAGGATGGGCAGCCTGGCATGCAAGGCATAGGGGATACAGACCAGGAAGGCCAGCACCACTCCGCCGAGGAAGACGCCGCCGGACTGAAGTGCCGGCAGGCTCAGCAGTAAGCGTGGACTCTCCCGGAAACTGCTCCAGTTGTTGGCAATCAGCAACAGTTTGGAGCCGGCGATGGCGGAGATGATGGCCAGCAGGCCCAGGTTCCATACCCGGTCGCTGTCCAGTTGCAGCCTTTTCGCCAGAACAACAGCGAGCAGCAGCGCGGCAATTGCGGCGCAGGCGACAAGTACCCCATAGGTCGGGATGGTGATGTGTCCGAAGGTGAAGAGGCGGGGATACACAAGGAGAAGAGTAGCCCAGGAGGAGCGACTGCCGACTGAGTACTACAAGACCGACCCACGGGGCCGTACAGTGAAGCGCCGGTGAACCCGTCCTAAGACGGCGGGACTCTCCGCAGCTCGTTAGGCATTCCGGACTGGCGGACGCTGCACACAGAGCCGATAGTCGAGTCGAGTCCCTTGTTCAATGATTAAAGGTTCAACCGGCGTAGATCACCAAACCTGCTTTGCAGGCCGGTCTATGAAGTGGATGCTAATGCCCAAGCCGTAGCATTGCAAGTCACCAGAAGTAGGCTTGTGTCGACAAGAGCAAATCGGGAATTTTTCCTGTTCTGCAACCCGGCACCATTTCAATACGTCCGTTCATCCCTCGACTGGCTTGCGGCTTGCCCGCTTTCTCCGCCACGCCGCAATGGCTTCGTCTCGCGTTGCTTTCGGATGATCGCGAAAGTATTCGCGAAAGTGGCGATTGTATTCCAGCTGCTCCGGGATCGCTGCTTTCGGCGCACCTGGTCGGACGCTGTTCTGATAGAGCAGGCACGCGTCACGCAGGGTTCGGCCTTCAGCAGTATGGATGAAGGTCCGCATCGCCTGGTTGAAGTGGAAGCTGCGGCCGAGCACACTCCTCAAATAGCTACCAAGGACAGGGCTGCAGCGCCAACCCTTGCCGATGATTGTCTCGAGAGCGAATTCACGCGGCATCACGCCTGCTCTCCGCGGCTGCACACGGGGCTTGCTCTTTTCGGATCCCGAGAGGTAAGCGCAAATGCGGGCTTCGATCTCGCGCTTCAGCCCTGCACGCGAAAGGTCGTGCGCGCGGCAGAAGGCCACCAGATCCTCCTTTAGCCAGTACCAGGCACGGAACTCTTCCGCGGACATTGCCGGTGTCAGAGATGGACGTTGAGCAGCCGCAGGCATTCGCTACCTTCCACACCCATCATCACGTGGTCTGCCAAGGCCGCCGCTCTTTACTGCGCTGCAGTCCGTGCTTCTTCCACAGCCGCCCCGGCTGGTTTCGTCTGCTGCGCCTGTGCTACCAGCTTCTTCAGCTTGCCTTCGATGTCGGCGTCACCGATATGCTGATCCTGCAGGACGCCATTCGCATCGATCGTGAAAGTCTGTGGAATCGCACGCACGCTGAACTGGTGGGCCATGGTGCCATTCCATCCGCCATCCAGGGTCTGCTCCCAGGTCATGTGGTTCGAAGCGACGAAGCTCCTCCACTTCTGCTCGTCGGTATCTAGGCTCACGCTCAGTACCACCAGCGGCTGACCGGCAAACTTCTGTGCGATATGCTGCACATGCGGCAAGGCTTCCCGGCACGGCCCACACCACGTTGCCCAGAAGTCGATCAGCACGACTTTGCCTTCGAGTTCATCGAGTGACAGCCGCTTGCCGTCGATCGTCGTCACTTCAAATGCCGGCGCCATCCGCTGCCTTACCAGGCCTGGATCGCGAACATAGCGGAGCGCGCGGCGGCCTTCCACCGACTCGGCCTTCGCAATCTTGAGGTAAGCCTGGAAGCGCTCACGTGCTGCATCATCCTGTGAAAGATTTGCCAGCGCCAGGCCGTCGAAGTAAAGAACAGTCCGGTCATTTGGACGCGTCTGCATGGCCGCCAGGAACTCCTCGTGTGCCGAAGCAAACAGCGGCTGCTTGTGCTCCTGCGTACCGAGCCGTACCTCGGCCATTCCGCGATATGCATGCGCTGTGGCGGTCTCCAGCGGCGTCTTCGACAGTGACACCAGCTCGGTGGCGTAGTCGGTGGCAAGCTTGTAGTCACCACTCGCAATTGCCAGCGTGATTACCTCTTCCGCGCAGGCAGCACAGTGATGACCATCCTGCTTGTCAGCTTTTTTATAGAGGTCAAGAGCCTCGAGACGCTTCTTCTCGTGCTCTTTCTGCTGCGCTTCCGCGAAAGTCTTCTGTGCTTTGGCGTCGGTAGGCAGGGCAAATCCTTCACCGGAAACAGACAGCGGCAATGCACCAAGCAGGATCACACCGGAAAGCAGGCAGGACAAACGAGACAGTTGCAAATCAGAACCTCCGTGCAGCATCACAGCCGAGCAAGGCTACCATCCTCGTCGTCCAGCGCTATACAGAAAAATGTCGGGAGCAATTACCAACCGGGCCGCTGCTTGGTCCGGCTTCTACCTGCATCGTTCCGGGTCGTCGCTCATCTATGCTCCATGAGCGCTATACACCCTGAAACGCGCATCGGTCACGTTCACCTGAAGGTCGCCGATCTTGACCGCGCGCTGGCCTTTTACCATGGCGTGCTTGGTTTTGAAGTGACGATGCGGTTCAACAACTCCGCAGCCTTCCTCTCGGCCGGCGGCTATCACCACCATATCGGCTTAAATACCTGGGAAAGCCATCGAGGTCCGGCTCCAGCGCTGGGAACCACCGGCCTTTACCATCTCGCCATCCTGTATCCCGCCCAGGCTGAACTGGCAGATGCACTCCGCCGCCTGATCCAGGGCGGCATTGCTCTCGAAGGCGCTTCCGATCACGGTGTCAGCAAGGCGCTGTACCTTCGCGATCCTGATGGGAACGGGGTGGAACTCTACTGGGATCGTCCGGTTGAAGAATGGCCGAAAACTGAGACCGGCGATCTTGCCATGTTCACCCGCCCGCTTGATCTTCGTGTCCTTATGGCTGAGGCAGAGGTGACCGAGTCAGAGGCGCCAGCAGCAACCAGCCTAGCTTCGAAATAGGCGGATCCATGCCGGCGCCTGGGTCGCGATCAGCGCGACGATTAACAACGGCGTGATCACTGCGTGGGTATGCGAGTAGTACGACGCCATCCATGTTGCGCAGACCCAGAATGCCATGTTGGCGGAAGCCGCCAGGTACACCCAGTTCGAAAACTTATGCTGGTCGCGGAAGAAGTCCATTTTCTCGATCACCGGATACTCGGTTCCCGGATTCAGACCGAAGCGCAGCACGATGACCGGCAGCAGGTTCAGGGCGAGCACCCCAACGATCCATTCCGGCAGGGCCAGGTAGTAGCGGTCAGTCTTCGGTTCGAAGTGCCAGATGACTGCCATCGTAAGCAGTACGTTCAGCGTGGCCCCGAGCAGGACCGGCAGCGGAAAGCGGGCCATGTCGCCCAGGCGGTTCATCTCGTTCAGACGCTTGGCTGCATCCGGGTTGGTGCGAGACCCGGTATTCCCGGTTGAAGCAGAAGGCATGGTTTCTCCCTATGTATGTGGCAGATCCACAGAGAGCACCATCATACGTCGACTACCGAATGACTCAGAATCACGCTGCTTAATCCCGCAGGCGTGTTCGGACCTCGGGTCGGACCAGGTAGAGAAAAAATACAGCGTTCAGGAAGGTCATGACCAGGAACTGCGGCATGTGCATTTTCGTCAGCGCGTAGGCGCCAAAACAGAGGGAGAAGAACGACGCTGCCAGGCTGAGCGCCCAACCCCAGCGACGCCGCTGGATCAATCCCAGTCCGCAGCCGGTGAGCACTGTTGCAATTCCGAGGACGCCATTGCGATTGGCCCCGGTAAAGACGCCGCGATAGACGGCAAATGCGCCGATACCCGCCTCTACCAGCATCCATAGCGAGATGATCGCCATGCCCGGCAGCAGTTTGGTGGCTGCCGTGGGCGTCATGGTGTCGGACGGCGACGACGATTTGTCGAAAGGGCTGGTCACTGATTCAGCATACCGTCTACAAGGTGTGCAGGTAGGCAAGCAGTGCCTGAAGCTGCTGCTGATCAATGCGATCACCAAGAGCAGGCATCATGCCGCGGCCGTGCAGGACGACTGCCGTGACACGGTCATCCCTAGCCGGTGCGCCGCTGTTGAGATAGGGCTGGCGGAAGACGCCCAGCAGACTCGGACCGTGCGAAGCATGGGTATCATATGCCGCATGACAGCGGGCGCAGTGCGCCTGGTAGACGTTGTATCCGTCCATCTCGACGGGCGTCAGCTGGCTGACCGGCTTGCCCGGCGGCAGCGGCGGCTTACATCCGAAGATGGCCATGGACGCGCAACCGAGAGCAACAAGCAGTCCGCTCATTCCTGCCGCACGCCTCGCAAGCTCTAGTCTTGAAACAATCCGACTCATGCGCGCGAAGCTGCTGCCGCGACTCCGGATTGCACCTGAACCGACCCCGCCGTAACCAGGTGCGGATGCAGATCATGCAGACTGCGGATCGTCCGCACACCTTTCGGCCAGGCATCCGCAATTTCTTCGTCCGTCTCCGCGAGCGCAAACACGATCATGCCCGCGGCCAGCCCGGCCTGGATCCCGGGCAGACTGTCTTCGATCACGGCGCAACGTGATGGCGCCACCCCGAAGTGGCGGGCAGCATGCAGAAACAGTTCCGGCTCCGGCTTCCACGAACCTATCTCATAGCCGCTGAAGATCCTGTCAGGAGGAAAGAAGCGGTCCAGCCCGGTGGTACCGAGGGTGACTTCCATCTTGGAACGCATGCCATTCGAAGCCAGGCAGTAGGGCAGGTGCATTGCCTGCAGTAACTCGACCGCACCTTCCATCGGCTGAAGTCTTTCCCGCAGCGCACGATTGGAGCGCTCGCGGAAATCTGCGACGAAGGTTTCCGGCAGCACCACGCCGCGTTCCGCCTCGAACACGCTGACAACATCGGCCATCCTGCCGCCCTTGAAACGTCGGAGCGACTCGGTGGCAGTCAGGGCTACTCCCTGTTCGCGTGCGCACTCGGCGAGCACCTCTGCAACCACGGTCTCACTGTCGACGAGGGTGCCGTCGCAATCGAAAATCACCAGTTCTACAGGCTGAGCTTCCATCTGTTGTCGTGAGGGCATGTAGTTCTATCGTAGCCGATGCTCTACGCGCGCTCGGGACGCCCTTATGACGAAGCCGATTGTTCAGACCCGTAAGTTGTCCGCACGCCAGTCGACGATGGCAGCCTTGATCTCCCTGGGTTCGAGCTTTTCTTCGAGCGTACGCGCTACGAGCGCCATCAGCTCCTGGTCGCTTGCGAAGCGCAGCGCAACCAGCTGCGGCACACTCAATTCGGCAATCTTGTGGTGCAGCAATGGAGGCAGAATAGTCATCAAGCGCAGCCGCTCCTCCAGCCGGATGACCCGGTCCTGCACCTTGAGCGAGTAGGTACGGACCTCGATCGCTGCGATTGTGAGCGCCAGGATCATGGTCAGCATCGTCCATGCCAGTACATCGTTGCGGTGGATCACCAGCATGACGGAATGCACCAGCGTGATCACCAGCAACAATCCCAGCACGATGTGGTACCAGGGATCAATCCGGCCATGATTCTTCAAGTTCTGTACTTTGTCTGCCATCGCGGTATGTTCCTGTTCCTTCGCTGTCCGATCAACCTGATGCCTGCGGGCGGCATGCTGGACAGCGGCCTCAGTCTACAGCCCGCTTCGGCAGAGTCACGTGGCTTCGCGCGTCGTCACCCGCACTGGCATGCAGACAAAGACTGTACTTTCGTTTGCGTGGTATCCAGTTTTCCGACACTACCCCTGACACGTGCTACCGTCAGCTAGCATGAGTCCCCCGCGTTTTGCTGCTTTCCCTGGAGTACTGCTGTTCTTTCTCTGCTTCCCTTCCTGCCTCCTTGGCCAGGCAGATCCCGCGGCTAACGCGTTCAGCCGCCGCAACACTTTTGGCGTTTTCACCGAATATTCGAACAGTTCCAGTCACATGCTTCTGGGCGACGCCGACCAGCGCAGGCTTTTGAACTTCGGCGCCTTCTACAGCCGCAGCCTGGTGCGCAGCCGCGCGGTCGACTTCCAGTACCTCATTGAGCTGCGTCCGGTCATTCTTGAGAGCGATCCACTGGCCCATTACACATTCAGCAGTTCGGTCACGTTTCCGGGCAGCCCGACTAGTGTCAGCAGCGCCAGCGGCACCTACGCGCCGGTGTACAAGTGCCAGCCATTTTCCAATACGAGCAGTGGCAGCGACTCTGATGGAACTACTTTCTCCAACATCAGCATGCAGACCTGCGGCGGCCGCCAGTGGACCTTTGCCGAGGGACTGAGTCCTGTCGGCATCAAGCTGAACTTTCGCCCGCACCATCGACTTCAGCCGGTCTTCACGGGCCTTGGCGGATACATGTTCTCCACGCAGCCAATTCCTATTTCTACGGCTGGATCCTTCAACTTCACTTTTGAATTTGGCGCCGGCTTCGAGTTCTACCAGCGGGCGGAGCGACCCGGGGGCCGGTTCGGCAAACGTTCCTTGCGCGCAGAGTATCGATTTCATCATTTTTCCAACCACAACACTGCGTCCGACAATCCTGGCGTCGACAGCGGCATGCTTCAGCTCACTTTCGCTTTCGGACGCTAGTCGCGTGCGGCAATTGCCTCGACGATCGCATCCATTGCCGGCAGCGAAGCAGCACTGTCCGGCGAATGATCATTGACCAGGATGGAAAATGTCAGCATCTTTCCGGAAGCCGCCTGCACATACCCCGACAAGGCATTCGTTTCGTTAAGCGTGCCTGTTTTGGCGAAGACGCGTCCTTTGACCGCTGCTCCCGCGAACCGTGAGGCCAGGCTGCCGTCCGTGCCACCTACCGGCAGCGTAGCGCGGAACGCCTCTCCCCAGCCCTGCTGCGAGGCATACAGCAGCAGCTGTGTTGCCGCTCGCGGCGTGACCAGGTCGCCGGTCGACAGGCCGCAGCCGTCATAAAAGAAGAAATCTCCCGGATCGACCCCGGCGTTTTCCAGGAACTGTCGCACGACCCGCGTGCCCTGCACGAAGCTGCCGTCTGTGCCATACAGCTTGCCCAGGGTGCGCAATGCAAGCTCGGCATGCAGATTCTGGCTGGCCTTGTTGGTCACGGTCCAGTCCTGCGCCATCGGGGGAGAGTTGTGTGTTGCCAGCACGTGGAACGATCCGAAGTTCGGCGTCCCGGGATGCAAGGGGACGCGCGGCAGGCTTAGCGGCTGGCCGCGCTCTGCGACAAAGCTTTGCGTATTGTTGGAGAGCCGGTGACGTGCACTCGGCTGCCCATTCACCACCACGCCGCGAGCTCTTAGTAACTCTGTCAGTGACTTGGCGGCATACTCTGCCGGGTCTTCGATAGCGATCCCCGCATGGTATCCATCTGCCGGGAGTGTTCCGAACAGGCGCACTGCCAGCGAACCGACCGGCCTGTCCAGCCCCGGGTGTGCCGGCGCGCCGGCAGGCGCAAACGTTGCCGTGTTGGCAAGGGTGTAATACGCAGTCGCCGGGTTCCAGTTTGCCGACGTCGTCGCTGCAGGTCCGTTCATCATCACCGGAGGTGCGGCCGGCGCAGCATTCGGCAGCACGTTCAGAAAGACTGCATTGTCGTTGATCGTCAACGCGGATACAGGAGCGCCATACAGCCACAACAGGTCGTCGGAAGCCCACCCTGTGCCATAACGCTCCAGCGGGTACCAGGTGTCGTCGCCGATCACGCCGCCATCAATCACGTGCACACCGGCCCGCCTAATCTGGTCGGCCATGTCTTCAAACGCTGCCAGCGGTGAATTCGGCCGCTCACTATGCAAGCCGTAAGGATACGCCCGTCCGGACATCGTCGGATCGCCTGACCCCAGGATCGCCAGTGCGCCATGCAGGGTGCCTGCCGCGTCGACTGTCCCCTCGGCCACCACGTTGGTGGTGTACACCGCATTGGCGGGGAGCAGCGCGAAGGCAGCAGCCGTGGTGAAGATTTTGGCATTCGAAGCCGGCTGGAAGAACTGGGCATCATTCAGCGCATACATGGTTCGTCCATCCAGTGTTCGCACCGAGATGCCCCAGTGCGCGCGGCTGACTGCAGGATTGGCGACGAGCGTATTGATCGCGTCTGCCAGTGTCGCGCCCCTGGCCGGGGCTGTGGAATGTGCGTGGGCATGACGGGGACGCTGCGCCTTCAGCACGCCGGACGTCGCAAGCAGAAGGATGATCTGCAGCCAGGTTCGCAGTCTAGGCATATGCCGCGAGTGTATCGCGGCCCTTACAATCTGCTGGTGCCTTCATCGCTGCAACTCGTGTCCGCATGGGGTCTCCGTGAGAGCGTAATGCAGCTCGGTCGTGGGACCGTGATTATGGGCATCCTCAATGTCACACCGGATTCATTTTCTGATGGCGGTCGGTACAGCAGCGTACCAGAAGGTGTAGCCGCAGCACTGCGCATGCTGGACGAAGGCGCCGGAATCGTCGACATCGGCGGCGAGTCGACGCGCCCCGGCAGCTATGGAACGATCTCCGCGCAGCAGGAAGCCGATCGCGTGCTCCCTGTCATCGAAGGCATACTGCAGCAGCGGCCGCACGCCGTTTTATCGATCGATACCTATCGAGCCGGTACTGCGCAGTTCGCGGTGCGCGCAGGTGTGCAGATCGTGAATGATGTCAGCGGTCTGCTCTGGGATCCTGCGATGGCCGAGACCTGCGCGGCACTTGCCTGCGGCGTAGTCCTGATGCATACCCGGGGACGCCCTGCGGAATGGCACGCTCTCCCGCCGCTCGCTCCCGCCCAGGTGGTGCCGCTTGTCTATGACCAGCTCCGCGAGCGACTTGCCGCGGCAGTGTCTGCCGGAATCGATAAGGCCCGCATCGTTCTTGATCCCGGCTTCGGCTTCGGCAAAGTATTAGACGAAAACTATGCGCTGCTGGCCGGTCTGGACCGGCTGCATTCACTCGGCAGACCGATATTGGCGGGTGTCTCCCGGAAGGGTTTTCTGGCGAAGGATCTGCCTGCCCACGAGCGAGTCAATGCGAGCCTGGCAGCCATGACTGCGGCCATCCTTAAAGGTGCGGCTATTGTCCGCGTCCATGATGTGAAGGCATCGGTCGAAGCTGCAAAGGTTGCCGATGCTGTCCGCTCGGCCTGAGGACGTCTACTTCCTGTCGCGGCCGGAATCGGCAATGCGACTGGCCTCGAAACTGACGATGCGCCATTGACCCTCGCGCCGGTTGTACACACGCGTGTAGCGATAGTGGCCGCTGATGTCGGTCCCGCCGTTCGTGCCCGCTACTTCTGCACGGCTGGTAACGACTGCAGTGTCACCGTATACTCGCACCTTCAGGTCACTCAGGTTCAACTCCGAGAATTTGACTGTACCGCCGCGTCGCAGAGCCAGCAGGTCAGCCTTGGTCTCCAGGGTGCCGTTCGCGGTTACGCCAAGATAGTCGTCGGCGAGCAGATGGTCGAGCGCACCGATATTCGACGAGAGGAGTGCCTGTCGCCAGTCCTGCTCCAGGCCTTCAATCTCTTTATGCTGGGAACCGCCGTCGCGGTGAGCAAAGGGAAGCACCAGCACGCTGGCATGCAGACACAATCCGCCGGACAACATGCACCCCAGCAGCACCCATCGCGCCGTACGCGATGCCACTGTGTACATCGTGCAGTTCGCATGCTGCCTTATGGTTTCCATCGGCGTCTGGATACTAGTCTGCATCCGGCTTCCCGGTCAAAATACTAACGTGCTAGTGCAGAATAACGCAGCGAACGGTGCGCCGAATGTATTCAACGGCAGCCGCATGGATCTTAGAGGATGGCGACGAGGTTCTCGCTTTCGCGCTCTTTCATCATCTGGTAAAGACCGCCGATGGCATGAAGACGAAAGTGATCGCTGGCTTTGTGCGCTTCCCGCGCAGCTTCATCCCGGTATTGTTCATAGATCACAATCGTGGAGGGATTGCCTTCGACGAAGTGTGGAACATAGTTGACACAGCCGGGCTCCTGCCGTGACGCAGTGGCAAGAGCCCGCAGGTTCGCCATGACACGGTTGAGATCATCCGGGTCAAAGCGCATGCGAACTGTGAAGCTGATCATCGAGTATGTGTCCCCTAGCCGCGCAGCAGCCTAGCTGTGCAGTTCCCGTAAAGCTTCCGTAAACGCCGGCAGCTCCATCGTCTGCGTTCGGTCTGGCCCAGTCGACACCATGCCGATCTTCGCGCCTGACTCTCTCTCAAGAAAACGCAGGTAGTCTTTCGCCGCCAACGGCAGCTCATCGAACGTCGCGATGCCTTCGGTCGACGTCTTCCAGCCCTTGAGCGTGGTGTACTGCGGCTCAATCGATTCCAGTCCCTGCACATCGGCGGGGATCACGTCCGTTGTCTTTCCATCGATCCTGTAGCTGGTGCAGACCGGGATCTCGTCGAAAGCATCCAGCACATCCATCTTGGTCACCACCAGCCACTCCGTGCCGTTGATGCGATTGGAGTAGCGCAGCAGAGGCAGGTCCAGCCAGCCGCAGCGCCGCGGACGGCCGGTGACCGCACCGAACTCTGCCCCCCGTTTTCGCAGCAGTTCGCCTGCATCGTTATCGAGTTCCGTCGGAAACGGCCCTTCCCCCACCCGCGTCACATACGCCTTGGTCACGCCGATCACTGTACCGATATTGGTCGGTCCCACGCCCGTCCCGATCACCGCCCCGCCCGCCGTCGCCGATGACGACGTCACAAACGGATAGGTGCCGTGGTCGATATCCAGCATGGTGCCCTGCGCGCCCTCGAACATCACACTCTTGCCTGCGCGGATCGCATCATTCAGCAGTACCGCCGTATCCGTCACAAAGGGCCGGATACGCTCCGCAGCCGCCGCATAGTCCTCATACATCTTTGCCGGGTCAATAGGTTCGCTGCCGAACAGAGCATGAGCGATTGCATTCTTCTCGTGGCAGGCATTCTCGATGTGGCTCTTGAGGATCTTCGTATTCAGCAGATCCACCACGCGCAAACCACTGCGGTGCATCTTGTCCTCATACGCCGGACCGATCCCGCGACTGGTCGTCCCGATCTTCTGTCGTCCAGGCGCGCTCTCTGACGCCAGCTCGATCATCCGGTGGTACGGCAGGATCACCTGCGCGCGGTTCGAGACAAATAACTGTCCGCGCACGTCGACGCCCAGCTTCTCCAGCTTGTCGACTTCACTCAGAAAGGCCATTGGATCCAGCACGACCCCGTTGCCGATGACTGCCTGGCAATCGGGGCGCAGCACGCCGCATGGAACCAGCTGCAGGATGAATTTCTGCCCGTGGATGATGACCGTATGGCCTGCATTGTGACCGCCGGCGTAGCGCGCGACGACCGCGAAGTTGCCGGACAGCACATCGACAATCTTGCCCTTACCCTCGTCGCCCCACTGGGCGCCCAGAACTAC
>CAZZUX010000028.1:9343-36112 GCA_964657395.1 uncultured Ktedonobacteraceae bacterium | reverse complement strand
ATCTTCTTCACCTACGCGCTCGTCCTAATCCGCTTCTACAACGTCCCCGCGGGCCGCACCGGCCTCTACCTGCTCCCCTTCGCACTCGGCAACGTTCTCGGGCCGCTGCTGATGGGCCGCCTCTTTGACACCATCGGACGCAAACCGATGATCGTCTTCACCTACGCCGGCTCCGGCATCCTGCTCGCCATCACAGGCTGGCTCTTCGGCATGGGCGTGCTCACCGCACGCACGCAATCCCTGTGCTGGACCGCGATCTTCTTCGTCGCCTCCTGCGCCTCGAGCGCCGCCTACCTCACGGTCAGTGAAATCTTTCCGCTGGAGATCCGTGCCCTCGCCATCTCCATCTTCTACGCCGCCGGCACGCTCATTGGCGGCGTAGGCGCGCCCTCCATCTTCGGCCACCTCATCGCCGAACAAAGCCGTCAGCCGCTGGTTTACGGCTACTATGGAGGCGCTGCTCTCATGGTCCTCGGCGCAGTCGCTGAAGCCTTCCTGGGCGTCAAAGCCGAAGGTCAGTCTCTTGAAAATGTCTCCGCCCCACTGGCTGCTTCCGACTAGAAAGCAGGGCTCAGTAAAGACCCGTTATACTGCGCTCCTGCATTTCCCCAAGGAGCATTCATGACCGACATTCATCCCGCCTCGTGCATCACGCCATTTCTCTGGTTCGACAAGAATGCAGAAGAGGCCGTCGACTTTTATCTAGGCATCTTCCCCAACTCGCATCGCACCCGCACGCTGCAGCCTGAGGACGCGCAGGGCCGACCAGGCAAGGTCATCACTATCAGCTTCCAGTTGGATGGTCAGAATTTCACCGCTCTGAACGGCGGTCCCATCCACCACTTCAACGAAGCAGTTTCCTTCGTCGTCAGCTGTGAGAACCAGGCCGATGTCGACCACTACTGGAGCAAGCTTTCCGAGGGCGGGAAGGAAGGCCCGTGCGGCTGGCTTAAAGACAAATTCGGATTGTCATGGCAGGTGATTCCTAAGCAGCTTCCCGCCCTGATCCAAAACCCACAGGCAATGGAAGCCATGCTGCAGATGAAGAAGATCGACCTCGCCACCCTGGAACACGCCGCCCACTCCTGACGATCAAACCAAGACGGGATGCCCCATCCTCGCGCAGCTAGGGTGGGCCATGGCGAAGCCATCCGCTCCCTCCCGATCAGCACAACCCATAAATCCTTGACGCCCGCACCCTCGTCAAGCACCCTGTATCCACACCGCGAGGGCACGATGACCACCTCAACCGCCGATCCAAAACTGCAACAACTCAAAGCCTCCATGCGCGCCTCCTGGATGGCCGGCGACTTCGGCGTCGTTGCCAAAACCATCGCCCGCGGCGCTGAACTCTTCATCGCCGGCCTACACCTTCCCCAGGGAGCCCGCGTGCTCGACGTTGCCTGCGGTACCGGCAACCTCGCCATCCCTCTCGCACGCCAGGGCTGCATCGTCACGGGCGTCGACATCGCGCCGAACCTGCTCGAGCAGGCCCGCGAACGTGCCGCCGCAGAAAACCTCACCGTCACCTTTGACGAAGGCGATGCCGAGCAGCTGCCCTACGCCGACGCCTCCTTCGACGCTGTCGTATCCATGTTCGGCGCCATGTTCGCACCGCGTCCGGAAGTCGTCGCGTCCGAGTTAGCGCGTGTTGTAAAACCCGGAGGCCGTCTTGCCATGGCTAACTGGAACCCCGCCAGCTTCAGCGGACAGATGTTTGCAGTCACCGGCCGTCACGTCCCTCCGCCACCTGGCATCGCTCCCCCCGTCCTTTGGGGAGATGAAGCCACAATCCGTCAGCGTCTCGCGCCCGCCTTCGAGAACATCGAGACCAGGCTCATCGACATCGACTTCGAGATGGCAACCAACGCTGCCGGGGCCGTCGCCTTCTTCCGCAGTTACTTCGGACCCACCCAGATGGCCTTCAACCGCCTCGACGAAGCCGGGCAGGCGGCGCTGGCAAGCGACCTCGAAGCCCTGTGGGCAGGCGCCAACACCGCACCTGATCCCGCCGATCATCTGCTTGTAGCCAACCAGTATCTGCAGGTGACCGCGACACGCAGCGCCTAGCTGGCGGGCTTCGCCAATTCCAGCGCGGTTCTGTCCCACTTGCCGCAATCTGCTGCCGCCTCGTAGGTGCTTTGCAGAAATTGCAACAGCATGGCATCCGGATCAGCCGCTGTCCGCACAGCCTCATACGGCAGCACGAACTCGCCCATCTTCGCGTCATAGCCTGCTTCCGGCGGAGCGATCGCAGCCTGCGCATATCCCGGCGGTTCCGGATAGGCATAGCTATAAAACATCGCCTCCATCCCGGGCGCCCCCGGCCAGAATCCGCAGCTGCTTACCTCGTGCGAATACGCATCCCGCACCACGCGATCCGCAAGTCCGGCCATGCTGGGATGCTCCGGCGCCACCCGACCCGAGAATCGCGTACATGCCAGGTCCATCGCTCCCCAGAACAGGTGAACCAGGCTGACCTTCCCTGTAAAGCGCGCCCGGAACTCCGTCATGACACGCGATGCCTGCAGCACCACCCGCCAGAACCGCTTTGCGTATTCCGGGTCATACGAGTGATGCGTCAGGTCCTCGGCGAACGGGATCGGCTTCTCTACCTCCACCGGCGTCGGCCAGATGTGCACTGGCGTTCCCAGCTCTTCCAGTGCATGCATCACCTGGTTGTAAAACTCAGCCACCGTCATCGGCTTGAGCTGGATACTGCGGCGCTCGCCAAGGCTCGTCTCCATCACCAGCACGTGGTCGATAAAGTCGAAATCGATCTGCAGCATCACGGTGCCGTGGGGCATCGGCGTGGTTGTGAAGCCACGCACCGTCGGATACAGTGTCACACTCCACGTGTGATTGATGGCGGGCATCAGCTTCAGCCGTATCTTTCCAATGATCTGCATCCACAACTGCAGCGTCACACAGGTATCGCTCCACTCGCCCTGCGGCAGAGCCGGCCATGTTTCCTGAACAGCCATCCCCATGATGTCTCCCTCCAGCAATGTCGCGTCGCAGACGATCATCCTATGCCGGGCACATGACTTTTCACTACAAACGTGTATAAAAACTCGTCATGTCCTTGCGTTCGATATCGGCTGTTAGATAATCGCCGGAAGCGGCTGAGCATCCAGGTTGCCATCTTCATGTCGCTTCAGGAAGAGACGAACATTGCAAGTGATCGCAGCTCACAAACTTCGCCGTACGCTCACGCCAGCCCTCCTCGCATGCGCGCTTCTCTTCGCGCTTTCCGGGTGCAAATACGTTTCGCGCGATGCCCTTCACAGCGGCTCAACGTATCATTGGCGATCCTCTCTCCGGGACTTGTTGTTCAGGGGCAGGCGGTCGGGCCGCCATCGTCCGCGAGGCGGAAGTCCCGGCCGCCAGGTGTATACGAAGGTTTTCGACTTCTACCTTCTCAACCTTTCCTGGTCACCGGAGTTCTGCGCCACCCACACCAACTCCACCGAATGCGGTCGAGGTCTCGGCTTCGTCGTCCATGGCCTGTGGCCGCAGGATGCCCGCGGCGGCTATCCGGAAGATTGCAGTGAGGCACCCGGTCCCGCCAATCCGCAGTCCTACACCGACATCATGCCCACTATCAGCCTCATCCAGCACGAGTGGCATGCTCACGGCACCTGCTCCGGCCTCACTCCCGATGCCTACTTCACGACGATCCGCCGCGCCTACGCAGCCGTGAAAATCCCGTCCGGCATCGGTAGCCGCAACGACCGCGACGGCGTCACCCCCGACCAGTTGCTCGCACGCTTCCAGGCCGCCAACCGGGGCTATCCCGCCGGCAGCTTCGCTCTTAGTTGCGGCAACAATCGCCTGACCGCCGTGGAAATCTGCCTGGACAAAAACCTGCAGCCGGAAGCCTGCCAGGGTGTCCGCTCCTGCCGCGCCAACGTCATCCAGGTCACTCCGCAGTAAGTCACCGCAAAGCCGGATCACACCGGACAACTCTTGCGCGTGAACAAGCTTGTCCTTGGGAGGAGGACAGGCCTACAATCGGCAGGTTTCCCGGGCCCCTGCTGTACCAGGAGGCTGTATGAACTACCGCGTCATTCCTGCAACACTCTCTGCCGTTCTCTTCGCCTCAGCGTCCTTCCTGCCATCTGCCGGGGCACAGAGTCAGGAGTCAGCGCAGACTGCAACCGGGCCTGTTGCGTTTGTCTATGTCTCCAGCGCGCCTGCCCGCACAGGCAAACACGTCGTCCAGGCCTTCGCCGCCGCTGCCAGCGGGAAACTCACCAAAGTTCCCGGTTCGCCCTTCCAAGACGACGTCAGCAGCATGGCCGTCAACGGAAAATACTTCTTCGGCAATACCAGCAGCAATCTCTACATCGCGCAGTTTCTCATCGAGCCGAATGGCGCTCTCAACTGGGTCCACTCCACCAACGTCGCCTCCTACGACACACCCGGCTGCGGCAACTCCCTGGGACCACTGATTCTCGATCACACCGGCTCCACCATCTACGAGTATCTCGACGACTTTCTCAACTGCGGCTCGGACGCCGCGCAATCCTTCGAGGTCGAAAGACCATCCGGCAATCTCAAGTATCTAGGTGCCGATCCCAACCTCGGTTTCCTCTACCTGCCGTTCAGTTTCATCGGGAACAACAAGTTCGCCTACGCTGCTGAGTGCGACAACTACGACCACGAGTACGTTCCACAAATCTATGGATTCGAACGGCAGACAAACGGATTCACCTCTCACATCGGCATCAACGCCCCGTTTCCCACCACCCCTGATCCCGAGCGCTACCTCTACTGCCCCGCGCTCACCGCGGCTGACCCCACCAACCACGTCGCCATTACATTTCAGAAGATCGACACCTACACCGACGAGAACGTAGGCACGCCGCAGCTGGCGACTTATACGGCGGACACCAGCGGCAACCTCTCCACGGCCAGCACCAGCAGCAACATGCCGAAAACCGATATCCAATACATTTCGGATATCCGGATGTCTCCGTCCGGAAAACTACTCGCTGTCGCTGGATCAAGCGGTCTGCAGATCTTTCACTACAACGGAGCCAGCCCTATCACCCACTACACCGGTCTGCTCACCACCGACGAAATCGCACAGGCCTTCTGGGACAACGACAATCACCTCTACGCCATCAGCCAGGTCAACCAGAAGCTCTACGTCTTCACCATCACCCCAACCAGCGCCACCCAGGCTCCCGGCTCGCCCTACAGCATCCCCAATCCGCTCAATGTAGTCGTGCAGCCAAAATGATCTTTGCGGGTTCAGGCAATCGCGTCCTGCGCCCGCATTCAGCCGCTTCCGCCGCGTGAGTCCAAGCCCCTCAGACCCCGAACTGCCGCAGATGATGGTCGAGGTGTTTGTACATCAGGATTGCCCACTCCTCCGGCGTCATCCGTCCAAAGAAGCTATGCGCATGGTTCGTACAAGCTTCGGCCCCTCCCGCCGCAAACCTGTCGATCAGTTCCACTAACCGCTCGCGTTCTGTGCCAAGATCACGCTCGTCCGCCACGATGAGGCTCTTCACCGTCGGCGATTTTTTGCGCATGGGGTCATCGTTCCGCAACACCAGGGGCTTCACCAGCCGCCCCATCATTCGGGCGGGTAGAGCTGCCTTTTCAGGCACTACTTCTCCCACTGCCCACTGCATACTCACCGCGCAGTGCGCCACCATCTGCGCAGCGCTCATCGTTCCCCACCGCCTCTCACTTTGCGGTTCCAGTTGCCCCAGCCGGGCTTTCACCTGGGTTACCACTCTCGCGTCAAAAAGATTTTTCACTACCTCCATACCTCCATCGAGTCCAGCATCCATGGTTGTGCCGCAATGGATCAAGACTCTGCCGTTCTACGACGAACTAATCTAATACCCGGCATGCGCACGCGCGTAAAGCTCTTAATTTGCTCCAGGTCGCCGTGCGACCGGGGCCGCAGCTACCCTCCTGAATCGCCTCTGCGCCTCCGGGCATCTAGAACAACAGGTGCCCACATGACCACTGCCCGCCCGCTCACTCTTGGCGTTCTCGATCAGTCGCCGGTTCCGGAAGGCCACACCGGCGGCGATGCCCTGCGCAACACCCTCGATCTCGCCAGGCTGACCGACTCCCTCGGCTACTCGCGGTACTGGGTCGCCGAGCATCACGGCACACCCGGCCTCGCGCTCGCTGCTCCTGAGGTCATGATCGGCCTGCTCGCCGCCGAGACAACGCACCTGCGCATCGGCAGCGGCGGCATCATGCTGCCGCATTACAGTCCGCTCAAAGTGGCCGAGACCTTCAGCATGCTCGCCGCCCTGTATCCCGATCGTATCGATCTCGGCATTGGCCGCGCAGCAGGTACGGACGCCTCCACGACGCTCGCCCTGCAGCGCGATCGACGGCAGCGCAGCCCGGACGACTTTCATGACCAGCTCATCGAACTGCTCGAAGACTTCCACTATCGCGACACCACGACGCCCCGCCAGTTCCGTCGCGCCGTCCTTCCCGGCGGCGAAGCGCGTCCGGCCATCTCGCTGCTCGGCTCATCCCCGCAAAGCGCCATCTGGGCTGCCGAACTCGGCCTGCCCTACACCTTTGCCGACTTCATCAATCCCTTCGGAGCCGATGCCGCCCACCACTACCGGCAATCCTTCCAGCCATCCGCAGTGTCAGGGCAGCCGCACGTCACCGTCGCCGCCTGGGTCATCTGCGCCGACACCGAAGCCGAAGCCCAGCACCTCGCCAAAAGCTTTTACATGATGATGGTGATGCTGCACGCAGGCCGCCTTATCGCCGTACCCACCCCGGAAGACGCCGGTGTCTTCCTCGATCAGAATCCGCATGCCCTCGCCGGCCTGCTCGAGCGTCGCCGCGTCATCCTGGGCACACCCAGGCAGGTGGAGCTAGGCATTCGCCGCGTAGCCGCCGAGTACTCTGCCGATGAAGTCCTGCTGGTCAACATCATGCACAGCCACGAGGCCCGCCGGCGGTCGTACCAACTGGTCGCTGATGCCTTCGGACTGCAGAGCCGCACCCCGGTCGAACGCGCCGAACTGCAACACGCCTAAGCCTCAGCCCCGGCAGCGGTCCAGCATTTTGCCCAGGTGTTCGTAAATCGCATTGCAGGACAGCATCATCGGCTTGGCCGTGCAGGTAAGCGTCAGGCGCAGCGCTTCGGCTTCGTAGCTCCATGCGAGCGTGGTTCCCATGGCGGACGCGGAACCGCTATCCCCATTGAGCGCCAGCCCGAACGCACTCTCAATCGACTCGGACAGGCACTGCAGCATCTCGCCCGTCACTCCCTCGTAGACCTGCGCTTCACAACCAGCCATCTGTCTTTCTCCGAACTCTATTATTGCCTGACCAATCCCGAAAATCTTCGCCGCCTTCTGGAACTGCATCTACCTTTGCGAGGGTTTGCGGCTTCCATGGTCAACGTGTTCCGAGGCATGATCGGCTATCTGTTCCTGATCCTCGCCGTGCGCCTCACAGGCAAGCGCCTCGGCACCCAGATCACGCCCTTTGACACGGTGATTATCTTCTTTCTCGGCGGCACCGTCATGGCGCCCGTCCTCGGCGACGAACTCTCCATGTCCAGCGCATTCACCGTCGTTATGGGTGTCGCCCTCATGTACGTACTGGTCGGCTGGCTGAAGCAACACTCCAAAAAGGCTGCGACATTTCTCGACGGCACTCCACTGCTGCTTGTGGAAAGCGGCAGCTGGACCCCTGAAGTGCTGACCAGGATGAGCATTTCCCACGCAGACGTCATGGCCGCCGCGCGCGCCAGCGGCCTCCGCACACTGGACCAGGTCGACTACGCCATCCTGGAACGCAATGGACAGATCAGCGTGATCCAGAAGTCCTCAAGCGCGTAGAATTGCCGGGCACAATCGCTGACTGCCTGCCACCATCACGTCGCACATCGAAGCATCTGGGAGTCGGAATGAAGATCGCAGTCGCTACACTGATACTCGCCGCTGCAACCGGCATCGCCTCCGCGGCTGCCACGACCTCCACTGTCATGGGTGACTGGATGAGTCCCAACCAGTCCGTCATCCGGATCTATCCCTGCAGCGGAGCCGTCTGCGCCAGGATCGTCAAGCTGTCGGCATCCACGCCAGAACGCGAAGACAGCAATAATCCCAAGGCTGACCTCCGCAATCGCAAGCTTTGCGGACTCGACATTGGAACCGGGTTTAAACAGACTGACCCGGCCCACCTGCAGGACGGCCACCTCTACGATCCCAAGAACGGCCGCACCTACCAGGGCACCATCGTGGCCGAAGGTGACCGGCTCAACCTGCGCGGCTTCATCGGGATTTCGCTTCTCGGCCGGACAGAGGTCTGGCACCGCGTGCCGGCAGCGGATCCAAAATCCTGCGGCATCTGAGCCCGCTCTTCACAACAGCCGGTTATCAATCAGCCGCGTCGTACCGACGAAGGCCGCAACCGCCAGTAGATCGCCCCGGCTGACACTCTCCTTTGGTAGTAGCGTATTGGCATCCACGGCTGCTACGTAATCGAGTCGCACTGCCTTTTCTGAATCGAATACCTGCTCTACTGCCTCCACAATCGCCCGTGAGGACGACTCACCACTGGCATGCATCGCCACTCCCGCCGCCAGCGCCCGGGACAATACCAGTGCCTGACGGCGCTCCTCAACAGACAGGTAGCGATTGCGCGAGCTCATCGCCAGCCCATCTGCCTCGCGCACAATCGGACACGCCACCAGCTCCACATCAAAATCAAGGTCGCGCACCATCTGCCGCAGGACTGCGATCTGGGCCGCATCCTTCTGCCCGAAGTAAGCCCGCTGCGGACTAAAGATGTGAAACAGCTTCGCGACCACCGTGGCCACACCCGTAAAGTGGCCCGGACGCGATAACCCATCCAGCCGATCCCCCACCGGCCCTGCGGAAATGCGCGTCGTCGCTCCGACTGGATACATCTCTTCGGCAGTTGGCGCAAACAGCAGTGCCACGCCTTCCCGCTCCAGCAGCGCACAGTCTGCCTCAAACGTTCGCGGATAACTGCCGAAATCTTCCTTGGGCCCGAACTGCGTCGGATTCACGAAGATCGATGCAGCCGCATGATCGCAGCCAGCCTTCGCAGCACGCACAAGCGATAAGTGGCCTTCATGAAGAGCTCCCATCGTCGGTACCAGCCCCAGCGTTCCAGTCAGCTCGCGCCGTGCCTTGCGCAGGCCAGCTACCGTCCTCTCAATCCGCATGCAGACCTATCGCTTTGACTTGGAAACGGCCGGCTGTTCCTGGTGGCTGCCCGTACCCGTCAGCGCCGCGCCCGTTTCCTTCGGCAGATGATAGCTTTCCTCCTCCGACGGAAACGCACGGCTCTCCACATCCCGGCGATACCCCGCCAGTGCCTCGCGATACAACGCTGCAGCATCGCCATACTGCCGCACAAATTTCGGGCGATGCGAGAACGTCAGGTTCACCAGGTCGTGCAAAACCAGGATCTGCCCATCGCAGTCCGGTCCGGCCCCGATGCCAATCGTCGGAATGGAAAGCTCTGCTGTGATCATGCGAGCGACTTCGCGGGGAATGCCTTCGAGCACAATGGCAAAGGCGCCCGCCGCCTCCAGCGCCAGCGCATCGTGCCGCAGTGCTTCAATGGTGTCGAGTGTGCGACCCTGCACCTTGTAGCCGCCCATGCGATGGACAGACTGCGGCGTCAAACCAAGGTGACCCACCACCGGTATCTCTGACTTCACCAGCTTCTCCACCAGCTCAGGCCGACCGCCCTCAATCTTCACCGCTTCGGCTCCAGCTTCTTTCAGGAACCGCGCCGCATTCGCCAGGGCCACATCCACTGACCCGTGGTACGAGCCGAACGGCATATCCGCTACCAGCAGCGCACGCTTCACCGCACGGCGCACCGCGCGGGTATGGTGCAGCATCTCGTCGACCGTCACCGGCAGTGTGCTATCCAGTCCCATCACCACCATGGCCAGCGAATCACCCACCAGCAGCAGGTCGATACCGGCTTCATCCACCATTCGGGCCGTTGCGTAGTCATACGCAGTCAGCGCCGTGATCGGCGTACCGGCGAGCTTTTTCTCAATAAGAGTGCTGGAAGTAACCTTGGTAGGAGTATTGGTGGAAGGAGTATTGGCCTGGGAGGCCGCAGACTTGTCCGCATCGCGGAAGTTTAAAATGCTCATCATCATCTCCAGTGCAGCTCCCGATTCGGGATGCTACCTGCTCAGGCGAGAGTATACGCCGCCATCGCCGGGCCTGAAACTTACCACCGAAACCTGGAAGCTCGCCTCATGGCGCCCGGTAGTGAGATGCGCGGCGAGACCATCCCGCTCCACCCGCCAGCTTCCTGCCGCTGCTGCGAGTCGCAGTTGCTACACTTGGGTCGAATGTATCTTCCCTTCGCCATCTGCGGAGCGGCTGCCGGCCTCGCCGCCGGCGGCTATCACTACGCCGCCCTCTGGCCCGAGTCGCGCCTCTTCGGCAATGCCCTTATCGAAGGCGGAGACTCGGCAGAACTGGCGCTCACCTACGATGACGGCCCCAATGATCCTCACACCCTTGAACTGCTGGATGTGCTCGCCCGCTTCAATGTTCATGCCACCTTCTTCATGATCGGCGAATACGTCCGGCAGAAGCCCGAGATTGCTCGAGCTGTCCGCAAAGCCGGACACACCATCGGCAGCCACACCCTTACTCACCCTCACCTCATGTATGCAGGCGCACTCCGGATCCGCCAGGAGATCGAGACATCCACCACCATCCTTGAGCAAACCCTCGGCGAACGCGTTCCCTATTTTCGTCCTCCCTTCGGCTCACGTCGTCCGGAGGTCTTCCGTATTCTGCATGAGCTGGAACTGACACCTGTCATGTGGAACGTCACCGGCTTCGACTGGAGTGCGCGCTCCAGTCGCGCCATAGAGATCAATGTCGAGCGCGGCATCGTCCACAATCAGAATCGCGGCCGCGGCACCAATGTTCTCCTCCATGACGGCAGCCACAAGCAGATGGGCACGGATCGGCGCCGCACCATCGCCGCGACCGCTGCCCTGTTAGCTATCGTTCCTCGTACCGGGATGCACCTGGTCACCATCGATCACTGGGTTCCCCTCGAAACCTTCCAGCCAGTCAACAGCCAACCCGATATCACCCGGACTGCCGTGACCTCCCAGGTCGGGAGCACGCAAAATGATCAGCATCCCCTTTGAAAGCAGTACGTTTCCCGATCCGGGAACTACCTGCCGCATCTACAACGTTCGTGCTCGACAACTGCGCATTCAGCGGCCAGGCGGCACCCGGACAGCCGTAAACTGACCTCGCCGTTCCAGTCAGGAGACAGGAACGCGCAGGTCGCTGCCTATGCCCGCCATTGCCGAAGCTGTCGCACCTTCCCAGGCACGGGTGCGGCAGCCCGACGCCTACAACGTAGCCATGGGCTACTTTCGCGCCATCATGACCGTCTTTGTCGTCGCTGGACACTCCTGGTTTGCCTACGACCCCACCATGCCCCATCACGCCAGCTCCCTGGCAACGCGGCCGCCGTGGTGGCTCATGATCCCGGTCTACGATACCGCCACCTGGATAGGCTTCTCCCTCTACATCCTGCTGAACAGCTCCTTCGGCATGGCCCTCTTCTTCTTCGTCAGCGGTCTCTTCGTCTGGAGCAGCCTCCAGCGCAAAGGGCCTGCTGCCTACCTCAAACGACGCCTCGTTCGCCTTGGCATACCGTTTGCCGCCATCGTCATCGCTGCTCCCGCCTTCTACTACCCGGCCTACCTGCAGGGCGGCCTGCACAATGGCTTCTGGCATCAGTGGATCAGCCTTGGCTTCTGGGCCTCCGGACACGCCTGGTTCCTGTGGACACTTCTCGCCTTCGACTTCATCGCCGTCTTTCTCTTCACTCTTTTCCGCAACAGCTTTGAGGCGTTCAGCCAATCTATTCACCAGCTGCGCAGCCCCGCCATCCTCGCTGCCCTGCTGACGGTACTGGCCGCTGTCACCTACCTTCCTCTCGTTCTTCACTACGGACCGTTCGATGTCTTCCTCTACGGACCCTTCATGATCTCGAAGAGCCGCTGCTTCCTCTACCTGGTCTACTTCCTCATGGGGACTGCGGTCGGCATAGGCGGCATCGACCTGCTTCCGGTCGGCACGCAGGACAAGCCACGAAACACCATGCAGCAGTTGGTCCATCAACGCGCCTGGTGGCTTCTCGCCGCTATCTCCGGCGTCAGCCTGTGGCTGGGCCTCGACTACCTCTCACACCGGCACTGGAATCCACCACTGTGGAACGTCGGCCTGGCACTCGCGTTCACTCTCTCGTGCGCTCTCAGCAGTCTGGCGGCTCTCGCTGTCGTCCTTCCTCTTCTGCAGCGCCGCCATCCCGTTATGGATAGCCTGCTGGTCTGCTCCTATGGCATCTACATCGTTCACTACGTCTACGTTGTCTGGCTCCAATACGCGCTCCTGAAAGTAGCCCTGCCCGGCGTGATCAAGGGCATAGCCGTCTTCCTCTTGACCATGGCTTTCAGCTGGTCAACGGTCCTGCTCGCCCGCAGATCCAGGCTCATCGCCGGCATTGTCTAAGCCGCGCATCGACCCGGTCGCCCGTGGTAGCGTCAGAACATGAGTGATCCTTCCAGCCTGGCCACGCCCGAACAGGCCGCACTGCTGGCGCGCTATTCCAGCGAAGCCCAGCAGATGGAGCAGCAGGGCCAGCAAAAACACGCCATCGAACGCTGGCAGCAGGCGCTGAAGCTCCTGCCTAAAGAGTCAGCCCAGGCCGTCTGGATCCGCGAACATATCTCCGCCATCGAGGCCGCTCACCCCGAAGCCAGCCGCTCGGCCTGGGTCAAGAAGCTTGGTGCCTGGGCCGCACCCATTGCCGTCTTCTTCGCCAAGTTCAAATTCATTCTCGTCGCCCTGCTGAAGTTCAAATTCCTCTTCAGCCTCTTCGCGTTCTTCGGCTTCTACTGGGCCATCTACGGCGCAAAGTTCGGCATCGGCTTCGCCCTGCTCGTCCTCATTCACGAGATGGGCCACTACCTCGACGTTAAACGACGCGGCCTCCCTGCCGAGATGCCTGTCTTCCTGCCCGGCTTCGGCGCCTACGTCCGCTGGCAGGCACTCGGCGTCAGCCTCGAAACGCGTGCGGAGATCTCGCTTGCCGGCCCCTTCGCGGGACTGCTTGCCTCCACTGTGTGCGCTGTCGTGTTCTTCAAGACCGGAACAGGTCTGTGGGCCGCACTCGCCGCAGTCGGAGGATGGCTCAACGCTATCAATCTGATCCCCGTCTTCATCCTTGACGGCGGCCAGTCCGTCCTCGCACTCAATCGCACCAGCCGGTTGGCCCTGGTCGCCATCGCCGCCGCGATCGGCTACATCACCGGCCAGCTGACGTTCTACCTTGTCGCCGCCGGGGCCCTCTACCGTGTCTATACTGCTTACCGGCACCAGGATGAACCGGAAGTCTCCAGCACAAAGATTCTTTTCTTCTACACCGCGCTGCTCGCCGCCCTTGCCCTGCTGATGCACTCGTTACCGGGCCACGGCGCCTTCAACCGCTAGGCGGTAGACAAAGTCGGTGCCCGATGATCGACACGTAGTGGCGCCTTGGGATGCAAAGCCATCCGCTCTTGGCTTCTACCAGCAGACGTCCTAAGCTGTACCTAGTCGAAAGCGGGCCGCATGATTTACCAAGCCAAGGATTTGTTGCCTGAACAGAAAGCTGCCATCGAAAGCCTTGTCGGCAGACCCGTGAGTGACGATGAAGCCGTGAGTATCCAGACCTTACGGCCTGGCACTGCGCCCCAATGGCTAGAAAAGTCCTGGGCGAGCGCAAAACAACACGGCGTGGACCAACTGTCCGCAGAGGACATTGACGCTGAAATTCGAAGCGCACGCAAATCAAGGATTTCGGATCAGATCCGCAATCGACAATGATCCGTGTCGTGCTTGACACGAACATCCTGATTTCAGCTCTCCTGACTCCTGAAGGACCGCCCTCCCTTACCCTGCGGATGACTCTGCTTCGAGCCGACTTACAACTATGCGTTACCGGACAGATTTTCAACGAATATGCTGACGTAATCCGCAGACCGCGTTTCCAACGCTCCGATCAAGAAATTCAGGAGCTTCTGGCTGCGATTCGAGCAGAAGCCTTCTGGCTTCGAAGCTCGGTCAGTGTCCACGCCTGCACAGATGCAGACGACAATATCTTCCTCGAATGTGCTCAGGCGGCTGAAGCAGACTATCTCGTCACCGGCAACCTGCGGCATTTTCCAGACCAGTGGCTGACAACTCGAATCGTCTCGCCGCGCGACTTCCTGCACCTTGTAGCCTGACTCACCGAATCAACTCGGTCCAATCCAAAATCACCTTTCCTGTCTGGCCCGATCGCATCGCATCAAACCCCTGCTGAAACTCTTCGTAACTGTACCTGTGTGTGATGATCGGCTGCAGGTCCACACCCGACTCGATCAGCACGCTCATCTTGTACCAGCTTTCATACATCTCGCGGCCATAGATGCCCTTGATCGTCAGCATGTTGAAAATCACCTGCCGCCACTCAATCGACATCTGTCCTGCCGGAATCCCCAGCATCGCAATCTTGCCGCCATGCGCCATGTTCCCGATCATGTCTGCAAAGGCCGAGCCGTTGCCGGACATCTCGAGACCCACATCGAACCCTTCCGTCATGCCAAGCTGCTGCTGCACCTGCTTCAGCGGCGTCTCCTGCGTGTCGACTGCGAGCGCACCCATCTTCGTCGCCAGGGCCAGGCGGTAGGGATTCACGTCTGTAATCACCACATGCCGCGCACCCGCTTTCTTCACCACCGGGATGCACATGATCCCGATCGGACCTGCGCCGGTAATCAGCACATCCTCACCCAGCACGGGGAATGACAGCGCCGTATGCACCGCGTTGCCGAACGGATCGAAGATCGCCGCGACTTCCTGGTCGACATCGGGATGATGCCGCCAGATATTGCTCATTGGCAACGCGATGTATTCGGCAAAGGCACCCGCGCGGTTCACGCCCACACCCTGCGTGTATGCACAAAGATGGCGCCGCCCGGCAAGGCAATTGCGGCACCGTCCGCACACCACGTGGCCCTCGCCGCTGACGATATCGCCCGGATGGAAGTCGTTCACATTCGAGCCGACCTCCACAATCTGCCCCACAAATTCGTGTCCGATCACCAGCGGCACTCTGATCGTTTTCTGCGCCCACTCGTCCCAGTTGTCGATGTGCACATCAGTCCCGCAAATGCCCGTGTGCCGCACCCGGATCAGCACATCATTGATCCCAATCTCCGGAACCGGCACATCCTCGAGCCACAGCCCGCGCTCCGCACGACTTTTTACCAACGCCTTCATTCGTTGCCCTCAGCTAAGTTTATCGTCCGAACCCATATCGATCTTTTTGTCATTGCAGAGTGAAGTGAGGGGCTCTTGCCGCGATCTCCAAAGAGATTCGCCTTCAACCTCTTAAGGCTTAAGCCATCGAATTACGAAATCAGCGCCGATTCTCCAGCGGAATTTTGTCGACTGGTCTCTCCTGAGTTAATGCATTCCCAATGATGATTCTGGCGGCTCCTATGCGCGTATCAGCAGCACCGTAGTAGGCGCGCAGGACAACACCACCGCCCAATCCTGTCGCGAACGTCCCTTCCTCGACCGCCCCCTCCAGGAAAATCACATTCGGCACCTGCCCGACCTTCTCCCATGCCAGCTCCGGCTTCATGAATGGACCGTCGCTCCGCGCAATTACCTTCGACGGATCATGCCGATCGAACAGCACCCAGCCCGGCCCATACACCAGATTGCGATTCGCCCCGTTGTACAACAACAGGATCCCCTGGTCGGTCATCAAAGGCGCGGGCCCCGGCTCCATCACCTGCTCATCAAACGCGCCATCGCGCCAAGCCAGCACCGGCTCCGCGGTCGCATCCTTCCAATGCAATAGATCCTCGGACACCGCAAGACCCATGTAGTCCCGCCCATCCGCTTTCGTGCCGAGATAGTACATCCACCACTTCCCGTTCACGCGCTCCGGCAAAATCGCACCTGACTTCGTCCACCGCTTGTTCCACGTCCCCATATACGCCGGCAGGATCACTCCCTTGCGGTCCCAATGCTTCAGGTCCTTCGACGTCGCGAGGCATAGCTGCGCATCCTTGCCGTTGTAGCCCGTGTACGTCAGATACCAGAGGTCGCCGATCTTCACCACCCGCGGATCCTCCACGCCACCACCCACTTCAAAGGGCGCCTCCGCCTTCAACACCGGCTCCGCCGCATGCGTAAAGTGCAGCCCATCTGCACTCTCCGCATACCCGATCCGCGACACTCCCTTCGTATCCTGGTCGCGCGTCAGCAGGATCGTCTTACTGCCGACCTTCACCGCAGCCGGATTGAAAATCCCCGCACTCGCATTCCCCGACGAAGGCGAAAGCAGCGGCTGATCTGACAAGCGCGTTGCTGTTACGGTCACCTGCTGCGCCTGCAGAACACCGGCAAAAAGCACGAACGACAATCGTAAGAATTTCATAGCACCTCCAAGAAAAAGAGGCAGCCGTCATGGCTGCCTCCTTCCACCTCAAACAAGAAGCCGCCTATTTTGCCGCCTCCATGTTCGCCATCGCTGCCGGATGATACTCGACCCGCACCGTCTGGATTTCAAACGGCTTGATCGGCACCGTGAAGCTGCTGCCATCGCCCGAACCAGCAGACTGCAACGCCGCACCGGAAGCCACTTCCTGCATATCCGCCACGCTCGCGCCCGTCGCACCCTTCGGCACCGTCAACGTCACATCGCCGCTCTTGCCGGCCCATTCATAAAACCGCACAATCAGGCCATCGCCGTCTTCGGTCTTCTTCACCGCAGTCAGCACCACGTTGTCGCCCTTGATCGAAACGAATGAGTGTTCCAGCCCATCCGCACCCGGATGCACCGGCACCTGCATCGCCTGCAGCCCATAGTTATATTCGTAACCGTGACGAACGCTCATCGCTTCCTTCCAGTCACCTGCATGCGGATACAGCGCATACGTGAAGTGCTGGTGGCCGCGATCAGCCTCAGGGTCGGGCGCAGCCGGCGAACGCAGCAGTGTCATCCGCAGCACGTTATCCTTCGCGTCATACCCGTACTTCGAATTGTTGATCAGCGAGAAGCCATGTTTGCCATCGCTAAGGTCGGCCCAGCGCATCGCAGGCACTTCGAACTTCGCTTTTTCGAAGCTGTTGTCCCGCGTCGTCGGCCGCTCGATCGTGCCGTACGGAATCTCGTAGGTCGCCATCTTGCTTGACGCCGCCAGCGGGAATGCCGCCTTCAGCAGGACATGCGTTTCATGCCAGTCGACATCGGTCGACACATCCACCTTGTCCGACCCGGCATACAACGTAATCTCCTGCACGAACTTCGACATCTGCCAGTTGCGCGTGATCCGCACCGTGGCCTGCATCGGTCCCTTTTCTACCAGCTCCACCGAATCCGCCTTGGTCAACAGCGTCGGCGGAACGTCGTAAGTCCCGGGATCGATATTCCACGCGTCATACTCCTTCGGCGTGTCCTTGTAAGCCTGCAACTCATTGCCGCAGGCTCCTGCCGCCAGTGATTCGAAGCCGGCCTTCTTGTCATACAGGCTGGTAATGCAGCCAGTTGTGGGATCCACCTTCACTCGCAGCGCTGCATTCTCAAGCGTCATGCCGTCGACCTTCAGATCGCTCTGAAATGCCTTCCTGCCCGGCATCACGTGCACCACTTCGTACCCCATCGATGGCACGCTCTTCGCATCCACCAGCAGGTGTACCGTGTTCGTCGCCTTGTCAGTCGACACCACCTGTGACGGCAGCACGCGATCATGCGCATCCAGCACCGTTGCGCCATCACCGGCCTCGACCGGCAGCTGCGCATCCACCTTCACCAGCCCGGACCGCTCCCACGCCAGCGGGTTCATGATCATCACCGGCACCGCACCCGCCGCACCCTTCACCGCGGACGCCGTATTCACCTCGCCCTGCAGCGTCGTCAGCGCCTTCGCAGACGCCTCATCGGTCGCCCACTTAACTTCCTGGTATTCCTTGCGTGCGTCCTTGTAGATGATGCCGATCCCCGAGCCCGCCGCAAGATCATGGAACTGGTTGAACAGCACCTTCTTCCACGCGTCATTTAACTCCGTCTGCGGATACGGCCGTCCATCCAGCCAGGCCAGCGACGAATACTTCTCGGCGTTCAGCACTTCTTCTTCGCTGTCCCGCATATTCTTTTTGTGGTCCGCCTGGGTCGTAAACACACCGCGGTGGTACTCGAAATACAGCTCATCCTTCCATGTCGGAATGGTGATCTGTCCCGCAGTCGGCTGCTCCAGGTGCGGACCATTCGCCGCCAGCGTCTGGTAGTTCCACGTCGGCGATTCCGTACTCACCTGTGACCGTGTCTTCTCAAACCACGGCATCGTGATCCCCAAGCTCGACCTCGGTACGATCTTATCCGGCTGCATCCAGTGCACGCCCTCGTCCAGCATTGAGCGCGTCGGACCGCCGCCGTGATCACCCACGCCGTACAGGTCCATAATCGACGTAATGCCCGGCGAATACTTGCGTGCCGTCGCCAGGTCGGACGATAAGCGGACCGGGTTCAGCGTATTGTTCGCATAATCATGCGGGAAGTACGCCATCACCTTGCTGCCGTCCGGCGACTCCCACCAAAACACTTTCAGCGGCAGCTGGTTCGTATCATTCCACGCCATCTTCTGCGTTACAAAGTAGTCCACGCCGCTCTTCTTGTAAATCTGCGGCAGCTGCCATGTGTAACCGAAACTGTCCGGATTCCACCCGATCTTCACGTCCACGCCATACAACTGCTTGTACGTCCGCTTGCCAATCAGCAGCTGCCGCACCAGCGACTCGCCGTCCGGCATATTCAGGTCGGGCTCAATCCACATGCCGCCCACAATCTCCCAGCGGCCTTCCGCAATCCTCTGCTTGATCTGGTTGTTGATGTCGGGATACTTCTCCGCAATCCACACGTTGTATTGCGCAGCCGACTGCGTATACGTGTACGTGGGATATTCATTCATCAACTGCACAGCCGTTCCGAACGTCCGCCGCACTGCCTCGACTGTCTCCGTCCACGGCCACAGCCATGCCGCATCGATATGCGAGTTGCCGCTCAGGTGAAAGTCACCCATCTGCAGCATCGGCTTCAGAGCCTCCAGCGTTGCAGCCGAAGCCTTCAGCGAAGCATCGAAATCCGCCTGGCTCTTCTTGCCGCCATCGCCATCCAGTGCCTTCACGTCCACCTGGCCGGCAGCTTTCTCGAGTGTTGCCTTGTCGCCTGCCGAATCCTTCGACAATGAAGGAATCAGCACAGCTGCAGACATGATCTCCTGTCGCAGGTCATTCGGATTGGGCCGACCCTCGGCAAAATCGACGCGCATCTGCACGCCCGCAAAGCGCTTCTTCTCGACCGTATGCAGCAGCTTCACCGCCACCAGCACCTTGTCACCGGGCTTCGCTTTGTCGAACAGTTCGATAGGCTCCAGGTCGTCGCCCATTGCCACCCGGCGGCCATTGAAATAGATAATCTGCGGCATGGGTCCGTTCTCCCACGCCTCAAACCGGAACCAGATCTTTGCACCCGTCAGGTCGTACCCGTTCAACGACTTCGGCACCTCGATCTCGCGCCGATACCAAACGGCATCCACCGGCGCCTCCGACTTCGGCTGCACCTTCTCCCAGCCCGAATCATCCAGCCCCACCGTCTCGCCATGCGCCACATCGCCCGCGTGGAAGCGCCACTCGCCCGCCGGCAGCGAATCCAACGTGCTCAGCTTTTCCACCACGGACTTCTCGTTGCTGGTGAGATTCTCCTCAACGCCAGCCGGCACATTCTTGAAAAATTGGGCGTGCAACGGCTGAACGCAACATGCGGAAGCAGCCAGAATCACAGCTGCGATGGAACGGGAGCGGATAGAAGAAACCGGGTAGTGCCTGACCCTCATGCGTGTATGTCCTCGATAGATACCAACGTTGGCATCTTAGCGTGTCCGCAGGCGATATGCCCAATCAGCCGCAGCAAGGCAACCTTTGTTCAAGCTGTCTTTCGCTGTGAGTCAAAGAAAAAAATAGATGCCAGCCGGATCAGCCTGCGGGTAGGGACCTGGTTTACCGTCTTGACTGGTCGCTTTGCACTCTCAGGCGACTTTCATCCTGGCCGTCGCGAATCCCACGAAGCTGCTGACGCAGAACAGCATCGCCCCGCAACTCCACATCGTTTCCGTCTTCAGTGTCCGGCTCGTTCTGCTGTTCTGCAGTGTTGTGCCTGCTTTCCGGCTGCACAATTGCTTGCAACCCGAGCAACATCGCGCCAAGGGCAATGCCCGAAAGTCGCGACACACGCAGTTCACGTTTGGCTTTCCGCATTCTTCTGTCACGCGGGTGGCGCAGCAGAAGTGCCGCTGCGAAGATGAAGAGCAGAGCAAGGCATCCATGGAACAACCACGACACAACCATCTATCCCTCCATTGACAATGCGAGGACAAGATGCGCTTCCGCAGCCACAATGGGCCGCACTGCGCTTCAGTATGTGTGGAGTCAGTTCTGGAAGGAGGGAGGTGGGCGCTGAAAGCGCTCAGTGCGGCAGAGGACCGAAGTTGCAACGCGCTCCTCTTGAGCGAAGGCAGGCCAAAGCGAAGGCGGTACGAGCACCAGGCCGAAAAGCAGAACGAATGGAAGCAAGAACACAGCTGCCAAAACGTGGTGCAGTGTCGTCATCTGAAGCAATAGCGCGGCTAAGAACAACGCCAGGCCAAGCATCATCAGAAGCTGGCACTTCAGGCTTCGAGGAGGATGTTGCATACAGGATCCGGGGAAGTGTTTTCCCCGCTCGCAGGCAGTGTAGCAGCTATCTATCAATCTTCCGACTACACCTCTTGGGTGGACCGCCGCAGCGAACGATCTAAAACTCTCCATGAATCTTCACGCTCAGGATATTCACCGGGCCCCGATCGGTATTGAACCCTGGGTTCGTGATCCGCTGATAATCCCCTGCCAGCCACAGCCCCTTATGAAAATTGAAACTGTAGAAAGCATCGATCGCACGCTCCGACGATGCGCGGATCGTTCCATCTCCGACGAACCCGTCGATACCGCCCATCTTCAGATACTCGGCATGCGTCGATGAAATCCAGCCCAGGTTATACCCGCCACCCGCTACGTCACCAGGCCGCGACCAGGTCGACCCCTTCGCCAGCACTCCAACCGTCAGCGAACGGTCCGTCGAGGTATACGCATCCACTTCCGTTTTTCCATCAGCATACATGCCACGCGCAAACACGCCGATGTCCCGCGCAACATACTGTTCACCAAACAGACCGATGCCCGCCTTCACGTTTGGCTTGCGCACCCAGCACAGATCCGGTGCCGTTGCATTGTTCGAACCGTAGTTGAAAGCAGTACAGGCCGCTGCGTTCTTTCCGGGGTCGGCACGGTAGGCCCCGATCGCATCACTGAACCTGCCAATGTTCTCGTTATTACGGTAAACCAGCAACCGCACCGTCCCGCCGCCGTGGGCCTCGTGCTTGTGCTCCAGCTCCACCTGGTCGCCGTAGTACTTGAACAGCCTGTAGTCGGTCTGCAACTGGTTCGGCTGCAGCGGCGGCGTGATCCGGCCATACCGCAGCGCCCACTTGTCCCAGTAACCTTCCGCCACTCCGCCATAGGAGTAACCGCGCGCATTCGAAGCAAAGTCGTATGCAGCGTAAGTGAGAAACGCCAGGTTGAATATGCCTTGCCGTGGATCAATGTCGAAAGCATTCTTGTCGAAAAAATCCAGGATGCTGAAGTTGCCGACTACAAACACCAGCCGCCGGCTGTCTACTGTCTCTCCCAGCTGGGTTGGACCTGACTCTTCTTTGACCGCATCTCCTCCCAGGCCCACCGTCTGCTTGACATACACTCGCGAGACATACAGTGTCGGCGTTTCTGCGCCGCCCTTCTGCAACTCGAAGTCCTGCACCGCGCCGCCAAGTCCCTTCAGGTTGGAGAGCGGCTTCTCTGAAATCACTTCCGGTACAAAATAAAACTCTGCACCCTTCCACGCCCGTGCGCCCAGGTATGCAGTAGCCGACCCGGTAAAACTCTGCTCAGGCAGAGGCAGCAGCGAGTTGATGCTGCCATCGAGATTGGTGTACTTGGCGTCGAAAGCCTGCTTCCATCCATAGATATAAGTGAACTGGCCGTAGGCATTCCACCGCTCATTTTCAAGATCGTGCTCGCCCTTGTCAGACAGCAGCTTCATAAACGTCGGCTGCTGGTCCGAAACAGGGGCCGGCGCGGCGTTCTGCGCAGACGCCAGTCTCGCGCACACGATTCCCCCGGCCAGCAGCAGCCACAACCACTTCCAGTTACCCAGCGTCATGTTCCTTCCGATACAGCGTAATTCAGCGGCTGCCCACCGGCATGCCGGCGACCGTCTGCCCATCCACTTTCACTTCCTGCTCAGACTCCCGCTGAAACATCGCAGCCAGCGCAGCTGCACCGACCTGCTTCGACCTTCGGGCCCGGGAAGAGCCCAGTCTCTAGTGAAACCCAGCTTCATCGCATATTCATGAAGAGCGGGTAAAAAATTCCGGGGTTGTTCAGCCTGGCCTCACCCGTAAACTAGCCGCGTCGTGACCGACCATTGCCGGGCCTGCCGAAAACAGCAGGCTCCGCATCATAATCCTGCCACGCATCAGTGCAGTTCCCGTTACGACTCCGCTTCGCGTACCCTCCCGAAACGGAACTCTGTCAGCCCGAGTGCTGTGAAATCCTCGCTGCATTCCCGCCTTTCGCTTTTATCCTTTTCTTCGTAGCACAGGAGAGAGCCACGATATGCCCCCAACTCGCACCCAGAACGGTCCGCTCGAAAATCTGAATGGAGTCATGGACCGCTTTCAGGCCTGGACAGCAACCCAGCCGGCCGGGTCACGGTCGCAGTCTCCAGCCGAGGGCGTGCGTGAAGTCACCTACCAGGAAGCCCTCGCTGCAGAACGCTTGCGACGTCCGACACGATCTGGAATACCCAGGCACATCGGCCACGACCTCCCTCTCGATGTGACCCATGATCTCGCGACCTTGCTGACGCCCAGGAAGCCTGTCGCACCGCCTCCTGCCTCCTCGATCGGTGTGTCTGCTCCGAAGGCTTTTTTCACTGCCGGGATTACCGCGATTGATTCGCCGGTTCAAAATTTAGCAGTCGCTTCGAAAATCCCCTCTGCCAAAAGAGAGGCTCGGCCGAAAGCGACCGGCAAAATCGTGGCCCAGGCTGCGCAGGAAGTCGCGGCTATCCCCGCGACAGTTCGATCAACTCGGCCCAGGACTACGAAGGCTGCTCAGCCGGGCAGGAAAGCGACGAGGGTTGAAGCCCCTGGCGTACGAACTGTATCGGCGAAGCCCGAAAGCAGAACCGCCATTCGCCGTCCAGCTGCAAAAGCCGCCGTTCAGGCCGCCCTGCCGGCAAGTCCCGCATCCACTTCGCGCACAACCGGTCGGCCCGATTTCCGGGCCGAACTCATGAAGAGCCTTCGCGAGAATGGAGTGCGTTTGGAGGGGGCATCGAAAAGCGGCAAAGGCGGCTTCCAAATGCGTCCAGTGCAAGATGCGAAGACACCGGTGACCGGGGCCTCAGCCATCAACAAACCCGGGAAGACCCTGGCGCTTTCGCCCAAAGCAAAGCCTGCGGACTCAACGCTTGCAAACGACGCAATGCAAAGGTCAGCTGCCGTGCTCCGCTCCATCTCCATCAATTTGCGGCTCTCTCACACGGAACATTCGCAGCTTCGAAGCCGTGCGGCTGACGCCCACCAGCCCATGGCCGTTTACGTCCGCGAGTGTGCACTGCGCCCCGCGCTGCCTGTGATCGAGCACTCTCCCGCCATGCGTGTGAATTCTTTACCCACGCCTCCAGCTTCCATCCGGGAACCGGAACCGGCAGTTATCCCATCACGCGGCCTGGGTGAAATAGCAGTAGATCTCTTTATTCGCTTCCGCACGTTCTGGCTCGGGAGGCGGATTGAAGTGACTGCGTGAGTCGCCCAACAATTGAATCTACTTGCCCTTATTCTCCAGGTACCAGGGGATGTTGATCACTACGATCCGCTGGTTGCCTTTCAAGAGCAGGTAGATCTTCAATGCCTGCGCGCGATGATTATGCAGCAGGTTCTGGTACCAGTGACTTACGACCAGTTCAGGCACCAGCACAGCAATCTGGCGATGTGTATTGCTGCGCTCGATATTCAGGATGTACTCGACAATCGGAGCAATCACGAAGCGAAATGGCGATTTCACAACTACCAGTTCCGGTACCGCCAGCTTGGCCGCTTTCAAGGGCTGCTCGATTTTCTCGTCCCAGACCTTGCGGAAGTTGCCCCCTTGCTCATACTCTTCCTTGCTCTCTTCATCCGTATGCGTATCCACGTGGACAGCATGCACATCGCTCGAAAGCATCAGCGCAAATCGGATCGCCTTTTCGGTGATGCGGCTCCAGCGATCGAACGGTATTACCACCAGGGGCGGCTCAATATCGATAGTGGTCATGGCCGCTGCATTCTCAATCTCACTCGCGACTGTCTCGTAATGGCGCTTCACCTTGAACATCGTGAAAATCAGAAGCGGCACCAGCAAGGCCGTGATCCATGCACCATCGACGAACTTGGCTACCAGTACGACCACCGTCGTAATGCCTGTCGCAATTGCGCCCAGGCCATTTACGAACATATGCGAGCCCCGGTGCTCTTCCTTGCTACGATGCCAGTGCATAACCATGCCCGCTTGCGAGAGCGTGAACGCGGTAAATGCCCCGATGGCATACAGCGGAATCAGTTTGTCGGTCACTCCGCGGAAGACAATCAACAAAACAGCGGTAAACCCGACCAGCGCATAAACACCATGCGAGTACAGCAGCCGTCTGCCACGCACGATGAATACATGCGGCAGATAATCGTTCATGGCGATGGCCCGGGTCAGCCTCGGAAAGTCAGCAAATGCTGTATTCGCCGAAAGGGAAAGCACCAGCAGGATGGCCGCAATCGTCAGGTAATAGAACCAGCCGCGACCCATCACCGCACCCAGCAGCATGGACAGCACACTCTGATAATTCGCGCCGTTCGGATCAGTCGCCCCCACACCGTAGGCGCGGCACAGCAGCGCAATCCCAGCCAGCAGCACAATCAAGGTGGCAATAATAATCGTTAGCGTGGTCTTGGCAGTCTTGGTATTCGGTTCGCGAAATGCCGGGGTTCCATTACTCACTGCCTCTACCCCGGTCATCGCAGTACAGCCGCTGGAAAACACTTTGATCAGCAGCCATACCAGGGCAAGGTGCGAAAGGCTCCCGACACTGTTCGGAAAAGCCGGCGGCGCGACAACCGCGTGCGGATGGCCGCCAGCCGCCACAGCCTTGAACAGTCCCACGCCGATGAGTATCAACAGCGTGCCGATGAACAGGTAGGTAGGCGCCGTGAAGAAAACCCCCGCCTCGCGCACGCCGCGCATGTTCACCACGGTCAGGATCAGCAGGATCAGCAGGCAAAGTCCGAGCGTGTGCGGCTGCAGCTTCGGAAGAGCGGATACCAGAGCGCCCACACCAGCAGAGATGCCGACCGCCGCTGTCAGCACGTAATCGATCATCAGCGCCGAGGCGGCCAGCAATCCCGCATGTGGCCCCAGGTTCTCAGACGCCACCGTGTAGGAGCCACCGCCATTCGGATAAGCATCGATCGTCTGTCGATAGGAAAAGAAGACGATGATCAGCAGCGCGAGGATGGCCGCAATGATGGGCACGATGTAGTGAACGCCGACAAGTCCCAGTGGGATCAGCAGCGTCAGCGCCGCTTCCGGACCGTACGCTGCGGAACTGAGCGCATCCAAGCCGAAGATCGGCACTCCGGAGACAGGGCCCACATGTTCAGCCCCTTCCTCCGCCGTCGCAAGAGGCCGGCCAAACAGTAAATCGAGAATCGCCATGTTAGATCGTCACGTCCGCCTTTGCGAGATACGATGCAGCTTCAGCTTCACTCTATCCGCACTCTCGGCATTAATTCGCAGGCGCATGCCTTTGTTCACACGACTCCAGAACGCAGAAGCGTCACCTCGATTGCTCCCGGCCAACTGCAGGCCAGAGTCTATTGAGCCGCCGCCGCCTTCGCCTTCGCCGCATACACCTCGCGCAGCACCTGGAACGCTGCCTTCTTCTGTCCCTGGTCGGAAATCAGCCCTTTGCGGTTGAAGTCATCCTGGATGCCGGGCAGCAGGCGCACCGGCGAACGAAAGTCCATCAGAATCCACGGCGTCGTGCCAGCTACAAATGGCATCTTGCCAAACATCGCCATCTGCTCCTTATAGACCCGCGCCTGGTACTCCTCCGTGAACTTCGCGTTTGCGTCGCCGTGCAGGCCGGCCTTCGCACCCGCGCCGAATTCGCTCGCAATCACCGGCTTCTGCAGCGGATCCTGCCACACCAGCGTGCGCAGGTCTTCCGGCACGCCGCCATACCAGCCCACATATTCGTTGAGGCCAATCACATCCAGGTACTGCCCCAGTGGATCGTCAAGGATGATCGTTTTTGTTCCGTCCGGATTCTTTTCCTGGTGCGGCAGGAGCGCCGCTGTGATCAGCCGCGTCCCATCCTGCGAACGTGCTTCCTCCGCCAGCCTGTGCAGAAAGCTGGTCCGCTCCTCACTGATCGGCGTCTCGTTTGCCACAGACCACAGGATGATCGAGGCTCTGTTCCGGTCGCGGCGTATCTCCTCATCCAGCT
>CAZZUX010000028.1:0-9243 GCA_964657395.1 uncultured Ktedonobacteraceae bacterium | reverse complement strand
GACCACAGGATGATCGAGGCTCTGTTCCGGTCGCGGCGTATCTCCTCATCCAGCTGCTGCTTTGCGATCTGAAAGGTCGCGTCACTCTCCCAGTGAATGCCCCAGTACACCGGCACTTCCGACCACACCAGGATGCCCATCTTATCCGCCAGTCGCGTCATCTTCGAGTCGTGTGGATAGTGAGCCAGGCGCACAAAGTTTCCGTTCAGTTCGTGCACCCAGTCCAGCAGAGTCTGCATGTCTTTATCAGTATTCGCGCGCCCCGTGTGATATGGCGCCTCCGCATGAATACACACGCCACGCAGCGACATCACCTTCCCGTTCAGCAGTATCTTTTCGCCCTGCACCTCCACCGTCCGAAAGCCCACGTCATCCGTCAGCTTGTCCGCGCCTGCTTCCAGCTCCACCTTGTACAGCTTTGGATGTTCCGGCGACCACCGCTCCAGCCCCTGCGCATCCAGAGCGAACACCGCCTTGCCCTCGCCATCGGTCGCCGCAGTCTTGCTGATCTTCAGTTCCGGAATGCGTACCGTCACAGTCGTTCCAGCAGCCGCGCCAACCACATGCACATAGCCCGATATGTGACCGTGACTGTCTGCTGCCTCTCCGCGGTCCAATGCCAGCCCGTAATCATCCACAAAACTGGCCGGCACTTCTATCAGCGATACATCCCGCGTGATGCCGCCATAATTCCACCAGTCCGTTTTCATGGTGGGCACTCTCTCCGGCTTGCGCGTGTTGTCCACCGCGATCACCGCAAAGTTGCTGCCGTCCTTCAACGCCTCTGTTACATCACAATCGAACTCTGTAAAGCCGCCCTCGTGCTCACAGACATGCTTGTCATTCACAAACACGGAAGCCTGGTAATTCACCGCGCCGAAATGCAGAAACACTTTGTGGTCGCGCCTGGCGTGATATTCGAAGTCCCGCTGATACCACAGCAGGCCTTCGTAGTAGTACAGCTTCGCTGCCTGCGTGTTCCAGTCACCCGGCACCTTCAGTGTCGGCGACTTCGCGAAGTCATATTCCAGCAGCGGCCCGCCCAGGTCGAAGTGCTTATTGGCCGCAAAGCCCGTCTCACTTGGCATATCCTGCTTCACGTTCGGCGTGGACCCCGGCGCGCCAAGACCATTGCGATAGGGATCAACGATGTAGTGCCAGTCACCATTCAGGCTCGTAGCCGGGCGATGGTCCGCATCCACCAGCAGTGTCGGCGACTGGCCATACATACAAAGCGCCGAAAGCAGGCAGGATGCTGAAAGAAGATTAGTCATGAACCGGGGCATGGAAAAGGGTCTCCTGGAATAAAACGTCGCAAGCGGACGTCGAGAAGTCGCTACATCATATCCCGCTCCATCCTCATGTGCCCGGCAGCTCAACGACGCTGGTAAATCTCGTACTCCCCGAGCACAGCATAAGGGCGCCATGCTTTCTCCAGATTCTCGCGGAAGCGAGGACCCGCCTTGTATGGTTCATGCTTCATCCTGTAGGGAAGTGCAATGCCGAGGTATGGTCCAATCTCGGCCTGTGTTTCTGTCATCTCCACAGCCGCACCGCGAGGAATGAGCGCCCACTTCGCCTTATTGAATTCAGCAATCTCGCGAGCCTCTGCACTGGCATCCAGTGCGGCAATGCCAAAGCAGTAAAACTGGGGAGTGTACTGGCCAGACGCCTTCAGGGCCTCTTCGACTGTCAGAGGAATAGTTGCGGGTGTCGCAACGCGATCATGACCAATCACCGCCTGCAGCTTCGCCACATCGAAGGCGTCATCTTCCGGGTACTTCACATTCATGTAGCGCTGCGCAGCTTCCGGCGAAAGTTTCTGAGTAATCGCCAGTGCCACTCGTTGCAATCGCGGTCCGCCATAATGCAGCACGTCGTAATGGATCACTCCACGCATATCCAGTTGAAATGGCCGGGTGTTGATCAATGCTGTCCACACTACCAGGAAAGATAATGCAAGCGCCCAGGATACTTGTGCGCCGCGCCGGTAAGATTGCATTCCTATCATCGAAAGAAACAAAATTGCAAAGCCGTTGAACGTCACGTGGCCAGGATCGGCACGTCCGAAGGCTACCGGCAGCAGCGCCACGCCGAATACATACAAAGCAAACAGTCGCGGCGCCTGTGGACTTCGCTCTCGGAAATAACCGGCCAGCGCGACAGGCACAAGCCAAACCAATGCAAACAGAAAAATCAGAATATGCGGCAGCGGTTCCACGATCAGGTTGAACAATCCGCGCGCGAACAAGCTCAGCATGCGCAGGTAGCCGCCACCAGCCACCAGCAGAAATAAGATCACCGATGCCGGCAGCGCGGCTACTGCCATCAACCACCGCCGGCCCTGCGTGAACAACATGTAAGCCGCATACACCATGCCACCTGCCAGGTAGGCAAAGCCCATCTCCGGCGACACACTCAGGCTTACGCACTCCCCGATGAGCAGGCTTGCCGATGCCGCTTCCGGTCTCCGGAATCCGGTCGCCCACACCAGCAGCGCTATGGGAGCAATGAAACGAAAGATTGCGTAATTCAGGCCGAAGTTCAGCATGAATGTAAGCAGCACACACAACAGAAGCAGCAGCAGCTTCGAGCGATAGCGGATCGGCAGGCGATTCAACGTGTACGCCACCAGCAGCAAGCCGGCGCACTGCGCCACCAGCAGCGTCAGGAAGTAAGCTCCCGTAAGCGAAACATGCAATGGCGACAACAAAGCGCGCATTGCAATCGGCGCATACAGAAGTAGCGGTCCATAGGGGAATTCGATCTCGTCATACAGGTGGCGTCCATAATCCGCATGCGCGCCGATCTGCTCAATAAAGTAGCCGGCATCTCCCAGGTAGCGAGAATGTGAGATCACGACAAGGCGGCACAGCCCGCCGTAACACACGAGGATGGCGACGACTATAGCTGCCACCAGCCGGGAACTTAGTAGCCGGTAGCCTGCGGGCGACCCCGAACGAACCGGTCGTGGCTCTCGCAGCTTGAACAGAAGTACAACAACACCCATGAACGCTGCGAAGACAGCTGCCACCTTATTGTTGAAGCCGGCGGCATTCGCTATCGACACTCCTTGAATGACTGGTGGTGGCAGCAGGAAAGGAAAAACGAAGACGCCCAGGCACGTGGCCAGCAGTATGCCAGATGGGAAGATCCAACGCCGAATCAAATTTGTCACGAAGTCAGTCTAGCCCACGCTTCTAGCTCAGACGTTCTCAAGAACGTCAATCGCGCTTCACCGCACTCGCGCGAAACGCATTCGCCAGCGCGAACTCATTCCGCAACTCAGGCGTCTTCAGATGTTCTCGAAGATGTGCCAGCCGCTGCTCCAGCGCCGCAAGACAATCGCGGATCGCATCGGCGTTCGTAAACGCCACATCCCGCCACATCGAGTAAGGGCTCGCACCCAGCCGCGTCATCTCGCGCAGAGCCCGCCCGCCGATTGCCCGCATATCTTCCGCGTCCCCGAACGTGTCCTCATACAGCGCGCTCAACGCAGTCGCCAGCATTTGTGGCATGTGGCTTACCCATGCACACAACTCGTCATGCCGAGCCGCCTCCAGGTCAACTGGACGCGCGCCGATCTTCAGTATCCAGCTCCGCCACTCTGCTTCGAGACGATGCGCCTTTGCATGTTCATCCGGCGTGAACAGCCATACTGCATTCTGAAACAACTCGGCATCCGCATGCTCGGCGCCAAACACTTCTTTGCCTGCCATCGGATGCCCGGCAAGATACGTCGCCTGATCAGCGGCACCATATTTCTCCCGCGCCCGCTCCAGCATGGGCTGTTTAACACTGCCCACGTCTGTCAGCAACTGGTGCGGTGCCAGTATCGAAGCCAGCCGATCGATCCACTCCAGTATCGAAAACACGGGCCCCGCCAGCAGCACCACGTCTGCCGCCTGCGCCGCCTGCAATGGATCATCAGCAATCACGCTGATAGACGCACGCTCAAACGCAATCCGCGCCTGCGCCTCGTCCTTGTCCCAGCCCAGGATCACGCCTTCAAAGCCATGCGCCTTCAACGCCAGCCCCACAGACGCACCGATCAATCCCGTTCCGAAAATCGCTATGGTGCGTATCGACATAGGAGCTAAGCGATACTGCGTCCTACCGCCGGCGCCAGGATCCGCAGATCCGCCATCAGCTTTTCAAACTGCTCCGGATGCAGCGACTGCGCGCCATCGGAAAACGCCTTGTCCGGATTGGGATGCACTTCAATCAGCAATCCATCGCAACCAGCCGCCACCGAAGCCTTCGCCATCGCCGGCACCTTGTCGCGAATGCCGATCCCATGCGAGGGATCCGCCACCACCGGCAGATGCGACAACTGCTTCATCACCGGGATCGCAGAAATATCCATCGTGTTCCGCGTGTACGTTTCAAACGTCCGGATGCCACGCTCGCACAACATCACGTCGTAGTTGCCGCCCGACAGAATGTATTCGGCGGACAGCAACACTTCTTCAATTGTCGCCGCAATGCCGCGCTTCAACACCGCCGGCTTGCGCACCTGTCCCACTTCGCGCAGCAGGTTGAAGTTCTGCATATTGCGCGCGCCGATCTGGAAACAATCCACGTACGGCAGCATCAACTCAATCTGCGAAATCTCCATCACTTCACTGATGATCAGCAGTCCGGTCGCATCACCCACTTCGCGCAGCAGCTTCAATCCCTCGAGCCCCATACCCTGGAACGAGTACGGCGACGAGCGCGGTTTGAACGCTCCGCCACGCAGAAACTTCGCGCCTGCTGCTTTCACCAGCGCCGCCGACGTAAATATCTGGTCGCGCGATTCCACCGAGCAGGGCCCTGCCATCACCACTACGGCCTCGCCGCCGACCTTCACGCCATTCGGAAACTCGACGACCGTGCCTTCCGGCCGGAAGCCGCGACTCACCAGCTTGTAGGGCGACGAGATGCGATGTGCATGCGCCACACCACCCAGCAACTCGAAATCTTTATGATCGAACGCGCTCGGCGTTCCCACGCCCGCAAGTATCGTCTGCTGCGCACCCGTGGTCCGATGCACATTGAAGCCAAGCTCCACCAGCCGCCCGATGATGTTCTGGATCTGTTCTTCTGTTGCGTGTTCCTGCATTGCCACGATCATGTTGTTTTTCCTGTCTCCGGAGCTTCGCCCGTCTTCACAGCAGGGCGCGATGCAAGCTCGTCTTTCTGCAGCGCACGCATCACGTCAATGATGCGTTCGTAAATGTGAACCAGTTCCAGGTCCGGCAGCGGTCCCGGATTATGCGAACGCACATTGTCAAAGATCGTGCGCTCCCGCTGCGGCTCATACACCGGCAGATCCGTCTCGCGCTTCAGCCTGCCAATCGCCTGCGCCGCACTCGCCCGCTCGCTGATCAGCAGCACCAGTTGACGATCCAGTTCATCGATTTTCTGTCGCCAGTGTTCAATGTCCATTGCTGCACTCCTCGCCGCCGTCACGCCCGCGGCTCTCGCATAGTGGAGGGATACCCTGTGAAGACTAGTGCATTTCGCGCGTCAATGTAAGTGGAACGCCAGATGCGCCCAGGCGCAAATTGCTGGAGAGGCTCTACGCGACGACAGGATCCGCGAGCCGGGCTGCCGGCCGCAGGCCCTTGATAAATCGGGCAATCACCTGCGGCGCTTCTTCTGCCGCAGACTGCTCAATAAGCGCGACGATCGCACTTCCAATCACGGCCGCATCCGCATACGCACCTACCGCGGCAACATGCGCGGCATGCGAAATTCCAAAGCCCAGCGCAATCGGCAGCTTCGTGTAACGCCGTATCCGTTCGACAAGCTGCTGCGCATCGGCAGCCATATTCACCTGCGTGCCCGTGATGCCGGTCCGCGAGATCGCATACACAAATCCGCCACTCGCCTCGGCAATCGCCTTCAACCGCGAATCCGGACTCGTCGGTGCCGCAAGAAATATCGGCGACAGTCCCGCACGATGAATGTGCTTCAGATACTCACCCTGCGCTTCCTCCACCGTGATGTCCGTCACCAGCACACCATCGATGCCAGCAGCCGCTGCTTCATCACAGAAACGCTTAAGGCCGTATCGCAGAATGGGATTGAGATAACTGAAAATCACCAGTCCAGCCTGCGGTCGCTCCGAACGCAACTCGCGCGCCAACGCCAGCACATCACTGAGCCGCGTTCCATGTGCCAGCGCTCGCTCACTCGCCCGCTGGATCACTGGACCATCCGCCAGCGGATCACTGAACGGTACACCCAGCTCAATCACATCCGCACCAGCATCCAGCGCAGCCAGCGCAATCGCGCGCGTCACCGTCACGCTCGGATCACCGACCGTTAGATACACCACCAGTCCCGGCTTCTGCTGAAACGTTATCGGCATCGCTTAAGCCTTGGACGTGCCGACATTCTCGGCATGCACGTCACCATGATCGGCTCCCGCAAGATTCAACTCGCGCGCAATAATGCCCATGTCCTTATCGCCGCGACCCGACACATTCACGATCACAATCGCATCCTTCGCCATCTGCGGCGCGACCCGCATACACTCCGCCACCGCATGCGCAGATTCGAGCGCCGGCACAATCCCCTCGGTCCGCGACAACATCACCACCGCATCCAGGGCTTCTTTATCGGAAGCCGACACATACTCCGCGCGCCCCGCATCATGCAGCGCCGCATGCTCAGGACCCACCGACGCATAATCCAGTCCGGCTGACACCGAATGCGTGAGCGAAACCTGCCCCGCATCATCCTGCAGTACATACGAGTACGTTCCCTGCAGCACTCCCGGCACCCCGCCGCCTTCTTTCGAAAAGCGCGCCGCATGCTGCCCCAGCCGCATGCCATGGCCGCCGGCCTCTACCCCAATCAACCGCACCTGCTTGTCCTGGATGAAGTCGAAAAATGCGCCAATCGCATTCGAACCACCACCCACACACGCAATTACAGCATCCGGCAACCGGCCTTCTCTCTCGAGAATCTGCCGCCGCGCCTCTTCACCAATCACGCGATGAAAATCACGCACCATCGTCGGATACGGATGCGCCCCCAGCACACTCCCCAGCAGATAATGCGTCGTCCGCACATTCGTGACCCAGTCGCGCATCGCCTCGTTGATCGCATCCTTCAGCGTCTTCGATCCCGAACTCACGCCGCGCACATCCGCACCCAGCAGCCGCATGCGATAGACATTCAGCTCCTGCCGCCGCATGTCCTCATCGCCCATGTAGATCACGCATTCCATGCCGAACAGCGCACACACCGTCGCCGTCGCCACGCCATGCTGGCCCGCGCCCGTCTCGGCGATAATCCGCTTCTTGCCCATTCGTTTCGCCAGCAATCCCTGGCCGATTGCGTTGTTGATCTTGTGCGCGCCGGTATGCAGCAGGTCTTCGCGCTTCAGATAAATCTTCGCGCCACCCAGCTTCTCCGTCAGTCGCGAAGCGAAGAAGAGCGGCGTCGGCCGTCCGGCAAAATCCTTCAGCAGCGACTGCAGCTCTGCATGAAATGCCGGATCCAGCTTCGCCTCTTCATAGGCCTCTTCCAGCTCCACCAGCGCCGCCATCAGCGTCTCCGGCACATACCGGCCGCCATACGCGCCAAAGCGTCCCGCCTTCGACTGCAGCTGTGGTGCGGCCTGGCTTGCGCTTTCGGCAGAAATCGTTTCTGGACCCACTGCTGTCGCCATATCTTTCCTCACCTAAAAGGTTACGTCACACACGTGCTGCTCTGCGACGATGCGGCGCAACTACTGTGCAGCGGCTGCGAGTTTTGCCGTGTGCGTATGCACATCATGCATCTTCGCCGAAAAACGTCGCGCCGCTGCGATGAACGCCTCCACCTTGGCCCAATCCTTCCGCCCCGGCACCTTCTCCACGCCGGTCACCACATCCACGCCCCACGGCGAAAGCGTCGCAATCGCTTCTTCCACATTCTCCGGATTGAGACCGCCAGCAACAATCACTCGCGCCTGTCCACGCGCATTGCGGAACGCCGCACTCGCCGCGTTCCAGTCGAATCGAACACCCGTTCCACCACTCGGCCGCGAGTCCACCAGCACGGCTTCCGCATCCCGCGCCGCCTGCTCCAGCTGCGTTTCCAATCCCTCATCAAACGCCAGTGCCGAGATGATCTTCACATCACCGGCATGCAGCGCCAGCAGGCTGCGCCGCACCCTCGCCAGCATGCCCGGCCCTGATCCCGACGACCGATGCAACTGCACACCCGACAGCCCGCAATCCACGACCGTCCGCGCAATCTCGTCAGCCGTCCCATCCACAAAGACACCATACGTCTCGACCGAGGCCGGCAAGTGCCCGACAATCGCCTTCACCTGCGCCGCCGTCACCCGCCGAGGACTCGGCGCAAACACAAACCCCAGCGCATCCGCTCCCGCCGCAGCGGCATGTTGCGCATCCTGAAGGTTGGTATTGCCGCAGATCTTGATCCACATAGGAGCTAAGCCCGTCCAGTCGTCAGCACTGGTGCCAGCAACTCCGCCAGCGCCTGCCCGGGATGCGCCTGACGCATCAGCGACTCGCCCACCAGGAACGCATGAAAGCCCGCATGCCGCAGCCGCAACAAATCATCCGTCGTATGGATCCCGCTCTCTGCCACCAGCACTGCCTCCGCTGGCAGCTGCTCACGCAGCGTCAACGACGTCTCGAGATTCACTTTGAACGTGCGCAGGTCGCGGTTGTTCACGCCGATCGCCTCGCATCCCAATTCAGCTACCCGCTCTGCCTCTTCTTTCGAATGCACCTCGCACAACACGTCCAGCTCCATCTCCAGCGCACGCTGCCGGAACACCTTCAACTCCGCATCCGAAAGCGCAGCCGCAATCAACAGGATCGCGTCCGCCCCGTGCGCCCGCGCCTCCAGGATCTGGAACTCATCGACAATAAAATCCTTCCGCAGGCAAGGCAGCGCCGTCACGGCCGAAGCCTTCTCCAGGTTCTCCAGGCTCCCCTGAAAAAACGGCGCATCGGTCAGCACCGACAAGGCCGCTGCCCCATTCGCCTCCAGCTGCGGCGCCAGCACCATCACATCGAAATCCTCGCGGATCAGCCCCTTCGACGGCGAAGCCTTCTTCAACTCCGCGATAATCGCCGGCCCCGTCAACGCCCGCTCGCGCAGATGCCGCGCAAATCCCCGCGGCGTATGCCCCGCCGCCGCCCGCTCAAGAACAGCCATATTCGCCGCCAGCTTGCGTTGCCCCAGGTCAGCCCGCGTCTGCACAAGAATGCGATCCAGATGAGTAGACAT
>CAZZUX010000027.1:0-36844 GCA_964657395.1 uncultured Ktedonobacteraceae bacterium | reverse complement strand
CTCCAGCGGTCAGCGGCTGCAGAGAACGTTCAGGGACAAAGCCCAAACGGTTATGACTTGAGCATGATGAGCGAAGCATTGACTAAATTGCTCTGCTTTACGTGCTCGTTTCAGGTATTGTGCAGCCACGCTATTTACATCTGCGCGTTTGCGGATTGCCTTCTCCTCGTCCAGAATTTGTTGATAGAGCACCAGTTCACCTCATAGTGTATGAGATGGTGCACGGCGACCATGGGGAGGCTTCTGCCTTGTTCCCTTAGCGGAATAGAGTCTAGTCGTAAATGGAGTTGGAATGCCGGCACGCAGATCGAGAGAATCTAACAACTTCCCGCTCGTGACGAGAGCAGGGATATTGGTTGGGATCGTCCTGATTCTGATTCTGCTTGCGCAATGTATGTCCGCGGCTCGACGTGATTCGGTGAGCTGGGATGAATCGCAGCATCTCTACTCGGGCTGGTTGTCCTGGGAGCATGCAGATTTTGGTTTCAATCCGGAGGTCCCGCCGCTGATAAAGATGTGGTGCGCGATCCCGCTGCTCCATCGCGAGATCGCACAGCCTGCCTACATCGGCGGTCCATTCAAGAGAGAAGGCTTTGTGCTCGGCCAACGCTTTCTGGCAGCGAATGGTATTGATCGAACCTTGATTCCGGCCCGCCGGATGGCCACTCTGCTTACCGCCATGTTGGCCACCACCATATTTCTTGCAGCACTTGAGATGTCTGGTCAAACCGCAGCGCTGTTGGCGTTAGCCCTGTTCTGTTTCGATCCGAACTTCCTGGCGCATGGCGCGTTTGTTACTACGGATATCGGCGCGTCGCTCACACTGCTCCTGTCCATCTACCTGTTTTATCGTGTCCTGAAAGTTCCCTCTGTGCCCCGCGTCCTATGGCTGGGTGTTGCTGTGGGGCTGACACTGACAGCCAAGTTTACGGGCATCTTCGTCATCCCGATGATCGTGATCATTGCGCTCCTCGATCTCTGGAATCGGAGGGGCGCAGACAGCCCGGATCAAGAAGGCGCCAGCGCACGACAAATTATGATGGTGGTTGCGGCTGTATCGGCGATGGGTCTGTTCTTCATCTGGGCCATCTATCGCTTCCGCTTTGCGGCGCGTCCCGGAAACCTGAGCCTGGATCCCGTAACAGAGCAGTACTTGCAAGAGCTGTCGTCACCCTTGAGCCAGCCAGTGATGCTGTTCTTCGCAAGACATCACCTACTGCCCGAGGCATACCTCTATGGCCTCGCGGACACCAAGATATCAGCAGCTTCTCTGCCGAGTTACCTGTTCGGACATCTCACGCGAAAAGCTTCGCGCTGGTACTATCCGGCAGCCTTCACGATTAAGTCAACGCTGCCCTTCCTCATTCTGCTGGTCACGACCATCCTGGCGCTTGCGAGCAGGCGATGGAAGTTTCGCCGCGAAGCTATCGTATTGATCATCCCGCCAGCTGTGCTCTTCGGTATCGCCAGCACCTCAGATATCGGCATTGGCTTCCGGCATTTGTTTCCGATTTTTCCGATGCTGTACATCCTGATTGGCGCATGCGCGGCACATCTGCTGCGCGTAAATCGCAAGCTGGGGTATCCGTTGGGTGCACTGCTACTTTGGCAGATCGCAACGGCTGAGTTTTCACGACCCGGTCTGGTTGCCTATGCGAACGAGGCCTGGGGTGGTCCCACAAAGACACACTTCTATCTTTCCGATTCGAATACGGACTGGGGTCAGCAGCTCCGCTATGTGAAGACCTACCTTGATGCTCATCCGGAAGAGCCGTGCTACTTCGCCTACTTCGAACAGGGTCCTGTCGATTTCCGGGACTATGGTGTTCGCTGCCAGGTGTTGCCGACAGGCTCCGGCTCCTGGACCGGGATGAGTTCTTTTCGCTTTGGGTCGACTTCTACTGTGTCTGGTCTCGTCCTGGTGAGCGACGGAGTGCTGGCGGGCGCGGACATCCCTGGAAAAACGAATCCCTACCTGCATTTCCGGATGTTGCATCCGGATGCAGTTATTGATCGCGCTGTGTATGTCTACAAGGGGCAATTCGACATAGGGCCTGCTGCAGCTCTCGAACACGTGGACGCATCACGAACACTACTGGCACAAAGGCGGGTTCAAGAAGCGCTCGCCGAGGCAGACTTGGGTAAGCGCCTTGACCCTGCGAGTGCAGCTGCTCTTGACGCTGAGGGTGATGCTTTGTCGGCCATGAGTCGGGCTGCCGAGGCCCAGGTCGCTTATCGCAATGCGCTGCACGCTTCTGAGCTGGATCCCGTGTTCCAAGAAGACCTGATTATTGCATTGCGAAAAAAGTCAGGCCAGCAACTTCCGTAACAGTACTTGCGCGGAGATTAGGCAATCTGGCACAGGCCGCCGCCTGATTTTGTCCGACACTTACAGAGGTCATCTGTGAAGAGGTCGTTGATATGCCTTTCGCGGATCGAACGACCGGTCGCCCCGAGAGATGCCTGCTCGACGCATGGCAATGGTCGGAATGTGCGATTCAGTTCCAAGATTAACCTATTCACACCATCCATAGTTGCTTTCCGAACGCCAACAACTTTGTAGTTGCGGCCTAGTACTGTCACCGCAGTTGTGACCTATAAGTGCAATCGCGCTCGTTTCATTCTGCGGGTATGTTAAACCCACAGTCAATTGGTTATTGCTGATTCTGGTTCCCGGCGCCAAGGACCTGTACATCCTTAATCCGTGACGAATCTTTGATCCTTGCGACTTGCCGGGACAGGTGCCAGGGTACGCCCCTGCATCGCTCCCATGACTGAAATGCATTCAGCAAAGAAAATACCTACTTCCCCCATGGAGCCAGATACCACATGTTTACATTCCCCAGAGCATCTGTCGCACGCAGGTATACAACACCAGGTAAGTCTCTACTGGTCGCTGCGGTCTCATTAGTCATCCCGCTGTTTGGACCGAATGTCCAGGCGCAGGATATTACGGTGGCTGGACCAATCATCAGTACACCGGTACACGTGAAGGCGCACAACATCGGCTGCTATGGAAGCGCTCCTCTGTATTTTGGCTACTCCGTTGACAACGGGAGTCAGATGCAGCCAGGAAGTACGCCCTACGATATTGACACTTTGGATTCAAGTATCAAGACTGGAAGTCACACCATCCATTTCAAATCCTGGACTGCGTCAGGCGAGTGCCCGCAGGTCGACACGACATTTACGGTCGGAGCGCCCGCGGCACCGATCGTTGCCACGCCGTTCCCAGAGACAGCAACTTCGTCCGGTGATCTGGAAGGCTCGGCAAAGTGGGAATGGAACCACGATCCTGGAACACCGGGGAGTTCACGCGGTTCGAGCGTATATCCGCAGGCGAGCCCATCGCTGGACGGAACAGCCCGCCAGTATTACTTTACCTACGCGAAGCAGGGTGGCGAGATATATCATCTGACTTTCGGCAGCGACACGAACGCCACCCACTTCGTCTACGACACCTATGTTTTCTTTCCTGACACATCGCAGGTGGAAAACGTCGAGATGGATATGAACCAGGTCATGTCCGATGGTCGTACAGTCATTTTCGGGACCCAATGTGCCACTGGTTCGGGCACCTGGGAATATACAAAGGTCAGCGGTGGGCAGCCCCACTGGTATCCGTCCAATATCCCTTGCAAGCCCTCGGACTGGAGCGTGAATGCATGGCATCATGTGCAGATTGCCTCACACCGTGATGATGCAGGCGTGGTGACGTATGACTGGGTGATTGTAGATGGCGTGAAGTCCGTCTTCCAGGGCGCAGTGGGACCCTCCGCGCTGGGTCTGGGCTGGCCTTTTGGCGACCTGCTGCTGAACTTCCAGCTCGACGGCAAAAACGGAACTACCGGAGCTATCACTGCTTACACTGACAAGATGACCATCTACCGGTGGTGATGGAAACTGGGACTGCAGCCGCAATACATCGCTGGCTGCAGTCCCGGTGATGGACGAAGATCGTTAGTACATTTGCTTCAGCTCAGGAGAGATCCGCAGCGGCGCTTCAGTAGCAACCTGAACGTCCTGCGGCGACAGACCAGGAGCAATCTCGAGGAGTACCAGGCCAGCAGCTGTTACTTCGATCCAGGCCATCTCGGTCGCAATGAAGTTGACGACCCGCAAACCGGTCAGCGGCAGCCTGCAGTCCCGCAGAATCTTTGGCTCACCATTCTTCGCGGTGTGCTCCATCGCTACGATGACCCGTCGTGCACTGGCAACGAGATCCATTGCTCCTCCCATGCCTTTGATCATCTTGCCGGGGATCATCCAGTTGGCGAGGTTTCCATGTTGATCGACTTCCATGGCGCCGAGGATGCTGAGATCTACGTGGCCGCCACGAATCATGGCGAAGGAGTCGGCGCTGGAGAAGTAGGAGCTACCTGGTAGTTCGGATATAGTCTCCTTCCCCGCATTGATCAAATCAGGATCTTCTTCTCCTTGAAAAGGAAACGGACCGACGCCAAGCATGCCATTCTCCGACTGGAGAATTACTTCCATTCCTTCCGGCACGTGGTTAGCGACGAGGGTGGGCATCCCGATCCCAAGATTGACGTAATAGCCGTCCTGGAGCTCTCGCGCGACGCGGCGCACAATGCGTTCACGACGATCATCCGGTGTGAGCTTCTTTAAATCGAGGATGTTTGTGGAAGAGTCAGCGCTCACAGTTTGTCCTTGGAAGGTGGATCAGGACGAACGGTTCGACGCTCGATGCGCTTCTCGTAATGGGCACCGAGCAATAGGCGTTTCACATAGATGCCGGGTGTATGGATCTGATCCGGATCAAGCTCTCCTGGCTGCACCAGTTCCTCTACTTCCGCAATCGTGATTTTTGCCGCAGTCGCCATCATGGGATTGAAGTTTCTGGCTGTCTTTCGATAGACAAGATTGCCTTGCGTGTCCCCTTTCCAAGCCTTGATGAATGCGAAGTCGGCTTGCAGCCATTGCTCCATAACGTAGGTTCGATCCCGAAAGGTGCGTAGTTCCTTTCCATCTGCCATGAGGGTGCCAGCGCCGGCCGGGGTAAAGAACGCGGGTATGCCGGCGCCTCCTGCGCGTATGCGTTCCGCAAGGGTGCCTTGCGGAACGAGGGTAAGATTGAGCTCACCGCGAATCACTTTTTCTTCAAGCAGCTTGTTCTCGCCGACGTAGCTACCGATGTGGGACTCGATCATACCCGCTTCGAGCATCCGGCCCATACCGAATCCGTCCACACCCATATTGTTGCTGATGGTATGCAGGCCTTTGACACCTCGTGCAACGAGGGCGGTTATGAGGTTTTCCGGGATGCCGCAAAGCCCGAACCCTCCAAGCATGATGGTGGCACCGTTCGGTATATCGCATACTGCTTCGTCGGCACTAGCAACAAGTTTCTTCAATCGGCTGGATTCCTCTCGCACAGCACCGAGAAGGATAACGCATGAGCGAGATCTGCTTCCAACCGGTCGCAGATTTTGGCGGCCTGAGACTTGCATGCAATCGCGCTCGAACGTTAGAAACGAGTATGTTCAATCAACGAGCGATGCGCGGCTGGCGGCAGATGTTTGTCAACCAGGGAATAATCGCAACGCTGCGCACGGCCACACGGCGGGTGCTCGGTCGCCTGAGCCGAAGCTCGCCGCATGTCAATGCCCCAGTCACGATCGACCATCCCGCCATTCACAGCTTCGATCAGAGCTATGGAGTAGAGACCAGCGGACTGATCTGGGGTGAAAAGCTTACGACCGGCAGCGCGAGCGACCAATGGAACACTGCTTATTATGGCATCGCGCCGTCGGTGTTCCGGAAGGTGCTGTCTCAGATAGAGAGCGCGCTTCCAGGCGCGGCGTTTGTGGATTTGGGTTCCGGAAAAGGCCGCGCGGTTATGCTCGCGATGTCTTATCCGTTTCATATCATCTATGGGGTCGAGCTGTCTCCGGACTTGCATGCAATCGCGGAGAACAACTTACAGCGATACAGCAAGATGGTCCCGTCTACTGCGCAGGTACGGCTGATCTGCATGGATGCCCTTGAATTCGAATTCCCGCCAACGCCGCTGATCCTGTTCTTCTATCACCCCTTCTGCCGACCGGTTCTTCAGAAGGTGCTGAACAACCTGGAAAGGTCGCTGCGGATGAATCCCCGCCCGGCCCGCCTGGTGTATATCAACACGGAGCTGCAGTCGCTTCTGGATTCGTCCAGATTTCTGAGAAGGATTTTCGAAGCGACCATCCCGATGAGTCCTGAAGATCAACTGGATGATCGCGTCGGATCGACACAGGAAGAATGCGCGATCTATGCAAGTACGCTGTAGAGCGACCCAAGCGGCAACTAGCTCTTCTTGGCGCCGCCCTTCGGTTTGCAGCTGCCGGGGGCGCCTGGCTTCTTTCCAGGGGTGGGCTCATAGCCTGCCCAGCACCGACTTGTCTTGGCCTTTCCTGCACTCTTCTTCTTGGTTGCCATCGTTCCTCCTCAGCTTTCAAAGGTCAGATGCGGCTTGAGTATCGAGTCGGCCTGAACTTCCCGTTGGGAATTTGGTATCCCAGAAGACTCGTGCCCTTGAAGATGATGAGACAGTCGCGCCCCTGAAAATACCCCGTGGCAGTATTGCTGTTGATGCAACGGATCGGCTGTCACCTGCTCGGCATACTCTAGTAGAGTGAAGAACGACATCCTTGATGTGGTTCCGCGTGGAGCCTTGTCGTAAGCGCCCGCACCCGGGCAGGAGACACTCATGAAGAATTCGTCAGCCACACTCGCAACGCCTTCAGTGAACGAGGATGTGAAAGTGGTCCGGCAGCCTCAATCGAGCCGACTGCTCTCGCTCGACCTGCTTCGCGGTCTCACGATCGGTTTCATGATCCTGGTGAACAACAATGCCGATGAGCATGTCGCTTACTGGCCGTTGAAGCACGCAGCATGGAATGGGTTCACGCCCACAGACCTGGTCTTCCCTACTTTCCTCTTCCTTGTCGGGATCACGACTGTGCTCTCCATCTCCTCGCGCCTGGAAAGGGGCGTGGCTAAAGCGGAGCTTCTTCGTCACACCTTGCGGCGTGCGGTGATCCTGTACTTATTAGGATTGCTCGTCAACAGCTTTCCCTTCTTTCACCTGCACACAATGCGCTTCTATGGCGTACTTCCGCGCATAGCCGTTTGCTATCTCTTTGTGGCAGTTTTCTACCTGGTGAGTCCGAGCTGGCGCAGTAAAGCAGTGGTAGCCGTGAGTGCACTGGTTGGTTATTGGGCCTTGATGCGCTTCGTGCCGGTCCCGGGCTACGGGATTCCAACGCACACGGTGCCCCTCCTGGACAAAGACGGCAACCTTACGGCGTGGCTGGATAGACAAATATTTTCAGCATCGCATCTCTACGAGCAGACGCGAGATCCGGAGGGATTGCTAAGTACAATCCCGGCGCTCGGTACAGCACTGCTGGGCATGCTGACAGGGCTTTGGCTGCGGTCCGCTTACTCGCTTAAACAGAAGGTGACCGGAATAGCTGTTGCCGGCTTCACAAGCGTGATACTAGGCGCTCTCTGGAACATCTCATTTCCTATCAATAAGAAGCTCTGGACAAGTTCGTTTGTCCTGTTTGCCGGCGGATTGAGCATGCTGCTGCTGGCTGCATGTATCTCTGCTGTCGATCTTCCGGAGAAGCTGAGATCAGTTACGGGCCAGGTACAGACATCGAAGTTGTTTACCCCGCTGCTGGTTTTTGGAACGAACGCGATCTCGGCCTATGTGCTGTCAGAGCTGCTCGGGTCAGCAGTTGCGCTTATCCACATACGGCGCGGCATCGATAATTGGCAACTGCTGTATCACTTCTACCTGCGCCATGTTTCTTCTGCGTCCTTCGCGTCGCTTCTCTACTCACTCACCTATGTGCTGCTTTGCTGGATACCTATCTACTTCCTGTACCGCCGAAAGATCTTCATAAAGATCTAGTTGCCGGCACCTAGAAGTGCAGCCTCTGCAGCGATGAAAGCGGCTTCGAGTATTTCCATGCCTTCCTTCACCTGCTCGTCGGAGATGACGAGTGGCATGAGAAAGCGGATCACGTTGGAGTAGGTGCCGGCAGAGATCAGGATCAGGCCGCGCTTATGGCATTCTGCCAAGATGAATTGGGTCTCTTCTTTGGCCGGCTTCCTGGTAATACGATCCTGAACCAGTTCGATGGCGCGCATGGCGCCGATCCCTCGTACATCCCCTATCCACTGAAACCGTTGCTGCCATCGTTCTAAATACTGCTCAGTCAGATGACCAATCGCCACCGAGCGCTCATTTATTGCACTAGCCTGAAACTCACTCCAGGAGGCGAGGGCTGCCGCCAGTGAGACAGGATTGCCTGCGAAGGTACCACCCAGCTGACCCGGTCCCGCTGCATCGATGACGTCAGCCCTTCCTGTGACAGCGCCCAGGGGCATGCCGGCCGACATGGATTTGGCAGAGACAATCAAGTCCGGTGTGAAGTTGAATTGCTGACTTGCATAAGTAGTCCCGGTACGGCCGAATCCCGTTTGTACCTCGTCTGCTATCACCAGCACCCCGTGTCTGCGGCAAATCTCGCTGATCATGGAGAACCATTCGGGCGGAGGAACAACAAAACCTCCCTCCCCAAGGACCGGCTCAAAGATGACAGCAGCTACAGAACCTGAAGATATCTGGCGGAGGAAAGTGTCCTCCAACTTGGCGGCGCAAGCCATCCCGCAGGATGGATAAGTCAGGTTGTACTCACACCGGTAGCAGTAGGCATAAGGAATGCGATAGATCTCTGGGGCGAAGGGTCCGAAGCCTTCTTTATACGGAGCTGTCTTGCTGGTGAGACTCATGGCAAGAAGAGTCCGGCCATGGAAGGCATCCTGAAAAGCAATGACCGCGGAACGTTTTGTATAAAGCCGAGCGATTTTTATAGCGTTTTCAACAGCTTCCGCTCCGGTATTGAAGAACGCGGTTTTCTTTGCGAATGTTCCCGGAGCAATCGAGTTCAGCAGTTCAGCTGCTTCGATGTAGCTATGGTAAGGAGTGACGGTGAAGCAGGCGTGGATAAACCTTGAAGCCTGTTCATGAATCGCTTCTACCACTGCGGCTGGCGTATGGCCAGTGTTCAGACAACCTATGCCGCCTGCAAAATCCAGGAAGCGATTCCCATCCACATCTTCAATGATCGCCCCATGGGACCTCCGGATAAATACAGGCACAGCGCTACTGACTCCGCGCGCCACTGCAGATGATTTTCTCTGAGCAAGCTCTATCGACTTAGGACCTGGGATCGCGGTGATCAGTTCAATGGATTTTTCGGCAGGAGCAGTAGCGGAGGTCACAGATTTCCTTTCTTCATCACGGCGCAGGGTTTTCCTGACGATTGTCGTCGTTCCCGGAACGTCGTCTGAGTAGAAGGTACACGGGTATCCCAACAACGACGATCACGAAGCCGGGAACGGTGGTTGACGTTCGATAGAGCAGCAGAACAATCAGTAGTGTGGCAGTACCGGCGATGTAAAGGGCCGGCAAGACAGGGTATCCGAAGGCGCGGTACGGTCTTGCAGCAAGCGGCCGGGTGCTCCGCAGCCTGAACAGGCCGACGATCGTCAGAAGGTAGAAGAGGAGTGCGGCAGAGATTACATAATCCAGCAGATTGCTATACAGATTGCCAAAGGTATTGTTCGCGGCATTAAAGGTACGCGGGAGAATCAGTAAGGATGCCCAGATACCTTGCACAAGAAGTGCCCATCCAGGAACATGTGTCTTGTTCAGGCGAGCAGCCCGGGCAAAAAACAGACCGTCTCTTGCCATCGCGAGATAGGCTCTTGAACCAGCCAGAAGCATGCCATTGATACAGCCGAAGGTAGAAACCATGATCAGGATGGCAACAGCCGCGGTACCGATCCCGGGAAAAACCGCCTGCAGCATGGCGGTCGCAACTCGGTCGGATTGTGGATGTTGCACCTGGGCAAGAGGCAATACCGCGAAGTAAGCGAGGTTGACGAGCATGTAAAGCAGAATGACGCCGCCAGCGCCTATCGCCAGTGACAAGGGAACATTGCGCTGAGGCTTTCGCACTTCACCAGCTGTAAAGGTGATGTTGTTCCAGGCGTCCGCTGCAAAGAGGGAACCTACCTGCGAGACACAGATCGCGACAAACATGCCGAGAGCAGTGAGTGAAGTTAGACCTGGAACGATGTCGACGACTCCCTGCGGGTGCCAGGCGTTATGAAAATTGTTCCGAAGTACATCAGACCTTGCCGCGAAGTAAATGCCTACGCCTACAAGGGCAGCGAGCGCGACGATCTTGCTCGTGGTGAAGACATTCTGGATGATCTTGCCGTAATTCAGGCCGCGCATGTTGCTGAAGGTAAGTAAGCCGATGATGAAGACAGCTACCGCCTGCGCGGTGGAAAGAGACACGGCATAGCCGGGAAGAAGATGGATAGGAGCGATAAGGTAGTGACTTTCTGAGATAGAAGGAAGGAAGACGCCTAGATAGCGGGCAAAGCCCACTGCGACTGCTGCTACCGTACCGGTCTGGATGACTAGAAACAGCGTCCATCCGTATAGGAAACCTACCATCGGGTTGAACGATTCTCGTAGGTAGACGTACTGGCCGCCTGCTTTCGGCATCATGGTCGCGAGTTCCCCGTATGCGAGTGCGCCAGTGATGGTGAGAAATCCCGCGATCAACCATGACGTCATGACCCATCCCGCGCTACCAAGCTGTCGGGACATGTCCGCAGTGACGATGAAGATGGCGGAGCCGATCATCGAGCCGGCGACAAGCATCACCGAGTCAAACAGACCCAGGCCCTTCGTCAATTCCGCGGATGAATCATTTTGCTCTTTCAGGCTGCCTCCGAAGTAAGTGCGGGAATGCTGCAACGCTACAAACGAGCTGTAGACAAGTCAATCGACTCATCTTCGCCGAAGGCTAAACTTTCGCACGAGTTACTTCTGTCTGGCAGCTTTTACAAGCTCGACCATGGCGGCACGCGTGTCTTCCGGAGAACGTACTTCTTGAAGGAAGTTGATTCGGCCTCCTTTCATGCCCTCGAAGGTTTTGAGTTTCAAGGTGAACCCCAGCCGGTCGACAGAGGTGATAGTCGCTTCACTGGCCTCCAATTGCAGATGCATCTTTGCCAGCAGGATCATCGCATCAACATGGTCCGCATTCAAATGAGAGAGGATGCCATCAGCTGAACCTGCAAGAGGATCCACTGCTGCAGAGAGATAGTCGTCTGCCGTAATCCATCCCATAACACCAAAGCCGCCGACGTAGTAGACTTCCACAACCTCGAAACGAAAGAAGTGGAAATCGGCAAAGTCGACCCAGTAGCGACTGTTCTCGTGACGAGCGAGATACCTTTCCCGGACCGCGGCAATATCTTTGTCCGGAACAGGAGCTGCTTCACCAACGAGCGTGGCGCGGGCTGCGCCAAGTGGATCAGCGTCTGCAGTTGATGGGCCTATAAAGAGGCTCGCTTTTGGATCATTCCGCAGGTTCTGTGTATGCATGGCCATGTTGCTGATGAGGAAGAGCGGACGTCCCCGATCATCAAGTGCAAAAGGCATGAGCGATCCAAAGGGGACTCCTGGATGCTTGCGAGAAACAGTGGACAGCACCGCCACTCTGGCAAGCGACAGCATGGTTCTAACTCGCTCGGCGTGTGCAGGTTCGGCAGGCTGAAAGATAGAGGATGTAGTTGAGGCGTGCTGGCGTGGAATGATGGGTTCGGATGGCATAGAGGAGTTCACTGACTTACAGGCTAACGCAGCCAGCAGAAAGCATCCTGACTGTTGATCCGCTATTGCTCCGCAGGTGGCAAATTGGCTGACGTAATCAGCTTGTGCTGCACGTAGTTGTAGGGAGGAACAGTGTGACCGCGGAGGATGGCGACACCGAGGTGGATAAGGCGAGATCCATAAGTATGTGCCTCATGAGAGACGGTGCCGATAAGAGGGCCGCGGCCGGCGCGGAGCTCTTCGACAACTTCCGGGATGCAGTCCTGGCCGACGATCGCCACATCCCTCGTACGTCCGGCCTCACGGACTGCGTCCAGTGCACCCAGCGCGCTCGTATCGGTGGCAGCCGCAATCAAGATATGGTGGCTTTTCGGATGACGTTTCAAGAAGTCGAGGGTCACTTTGTGGCTTGTTCCACGCAGACCTTTTCCATCGGCGCGGATGCATGCCTGCTGGGAAACCTGTGGAAGCAACGAGCGTACCCCTTCAAACGCTCCGGCGATGCGGCTTTGCACAAAACTGCCAGCGCCGGCCACATCGAGGCCCAGGACATAGTCGACATGTTCCTTCCATTTGGCCATTGCATGCTGCGCCAGTAGCTCGCCAGCCTCGAAGCCTACCTGGAAGTTATCAACTCCAAAATAAGTGGCATGGGGATGAGGAATATCGACGGCAATCAGTGGAATCCCGCCTCTCGAGACGATGTGAGCGATGGCGGGCGCAGCCTGTTCCTCGATCTGGAACTCGATCACAAGTTCAACTCGATCCTTGACGAAGTCGCGTGCATTACTGAGCGCGATGTCAGCGCTGTAGCAGTTGTCACGTAAAACCAATTCGATACCCGCAGCGGATGCAGCCTCGCGGAGGCTTGCCGTCACTGCTTCGGAGAAGGGCATCTCCGCGCTTTGACCTCCGAAGCCGAAGCGCATTTTCTTCGGACGAGAAACGAGGCGGTAAGAGCCATCGGGCGACTGAGAGACGTAGCCACGATGAACGAAGGTTTTCAGGATGCGATAGACACTGGTTTTGGATATCTCGGATCGCTGGTAGATGTCTTCGAGTTTGGCGGGCTTCTTCTCTGCTTCGAGCATCTCTAAAATGTCGAGTGCTTTCGACAGGATGGGGATCAAGTAGAGTCGTTGAATTTTTGGCTTGTTCAATCGCGATCCGGCCCCCACTAGATTGCTGCTGATTATAGCAATTGCATACCCAGCTTCTCCCGCCCGAAAGACTGCTCTTCTGCAGCAGAGCGATGCGTTGATCGAAAATCAGGAGAAGGTCGGCAGGAGAAAGAGCTTCCTCAGGTACTGCACGGTGGCCCGCAATTCTGCTATCGGCACGCATTCCCTGTCGCTGTGCGCAGTCTGCATCGTGCCGGGCCCAAGGACGATGATCTCGCGATCCGGTGAGGCAAAAAGGCTGGCTTCTGATCCGAAGGCGATAGAGGTTGGCACGCTGCCGAAGTATTCCGTTGTGAATTCAACGAGTGGATCCTCAAGCGTGGATTGAAATCCGGTCTGCTGGCGAAGCAGTGTGACATCGACACCAATCCTTGGCCTCTGCCTTTCTATCTCCGCTGCTATCTGTCCGAGCTTTAGGAACACTGCATCCAGATGTTTTTCGAAGACAGGCCGCCATTCGACGAGAAACCGACAGGAGCCAGGAATGATGTTTTTTGCCGTGCCACCCTGGATCATTCCAACGTTCAGAGTGGTGTAAGCCGGACTGAAGAAATCGTTTGTCTCCTTTGAAAGCACCTTAGAGTATGTCTCTATGGCAGCCATCAAATTGGCCGCGGCATAGATGGCGGACGTACCTTCATCAGGGAGCGCACTGTGCGCCTCTACGCCTCGCACCACAATTTCAGCGAGCGAGTAACCCTTGCCGGCGACTGCAGGACGTAAAGACGTCGGCTCACCGATGACCATTCTGCGCGGCTGCAGCACACCGGCTTCCATCAAAGCGCGGGCACCTACGCAGCCAATCTCTTCATCAGCGGTGAGGACGATTCGTACATCCTGGCTGATGCGCGAAGAGTCGATGCTGCTGGCTGCTGTCAGCAGGCAAGCGAGGAAACCTTTGACGTCACAGGCGCCGCAACCAAATACACATCCATCTTCTTCGAAAGGCTCGAGTGCCTTCTGCCAGGCAGGGCTGAACGGCACCGTATCGGTGTGGCAGACAAGGGCGAGCTCGACCTCCTTTGTGTCTATTTGCTGATGATGCGGAGCGGCAATGAGGTTAGCTTTCTCAATGCCATTGCTGTCCCTGTAAGCGAGTTCCCGAACCTGCCAACCCGCCGTAACAAGAACGTCGGCGGCGTATCGAGTAATCGATCTGTTTGATACCGCGGATGGTGAAGGAATGCGGATCAGGTCGGAAAGATAACTGACGACACTCTTGTTCAAGACGTTACTCCGCGGACCTTCCAGACCTTCCGATGAAGCTCGCTGTACCTGGCCACGATCTCTGTCTGTTGAGCATGCCGCCCATCACGGAGAACGAAAGTTCCCTGCACCATCACATCTTTTATGGAACTTCGTTGAAGCCCAAAGACGATCAGGGGCAAAAGGCTCTGGCGGCCATGCCCCGCGATAGAAATGTCGTTAAGGTCGACGGTAAAGAAGTCAGCAGACGTGTTCGGACTCAGACGACCGGAAGTCAAGCCTAAAGAGCGTGCCCCGTGAACAGTCGCGCTATCGAACAATTGAGTTGCGATTGAGCAGTTGTCAATCTGATCCAGGATGGCACGCTGTTGTCTTTCAAGACGAAGGTGATAGTCAAGTTCACGCGCGTCTTCGAGCGGATCAATCTGCGCCTGGCTGTCGGAACCGAAACAGATAGGGATTCCCTGCTGCATCATCTGATCTGCGGCAAGAACGCCGTCACCAAGGTTCCTTTCGGTAGTAGGGCAGGAGCAGATACTGGCGCGTGCTTCAGCCATACTGACGGCTTCCTTCGCGTTGATGTGGATTGCATGTACAGCGGTGAAGCGGTCGTTCAAGACCTGTTTAGAAGCAAGCAAAGCTAGCGGTGTCGAACCATACTCTTGCAGGCACGCGTGATTTTCTGCGATCTGCTCCGAGATGTGCATGTGGATCGGCAGCTTATGAGCTTTTGCGAAAAGCGAAATTGCCAGTATGTCGTCGAGAGGCACGGCCCGTATACTGTGCGGCGCTACACCAAAGTGGACTGTGCTGTTCTGATCAGCTTTGTTGCCGGCGATAAGATCCTTCATGCTTACCAGGAAACCATCGCGCGTCTCGTAGAAGCGTGACTGGCCGGGATCAGCAGCTAACCCGTGGCCCGCGCGAAAGTACGCGGAGCGTAGAAGCACGATGCGAATACCGACTGATTGCGCAGCCGCGATGACTTTTGTGGCGGCCGCGTTCGGCTCACTGTAAGCCATGCCATTCGGTGCATTATGCAGGTAGTGAAATTCGCCGACCGTGGTAGTACCTACCGTCAGCATCTCGAGGAAGGCCATGCGGGCGACGTCATAGATGTCTTCGAGTGAAAGGTTGGCAGCCGCGTGGTACATGGTTCCGCGCCAGGACCAGAAGTCTTTGCCGCTGGTGACTCGCGACTCAGCCATACCTCGAATCAGGCGCTGAAATGAATGCGAGTGTGCATTTACCAGGCCTGGAAGAAGCGCTTTGCCGGCAAGGGTCACTGACTGATCAGCATAGAGTGATGCGGCCGGGCCCAATGCCGCGATGCGTCCTTCGTCGTCGACCAGCAGACCAGCGTTGCTCACGAAACCTTCCCCGGTGTAGAGGTAATCCGGCTTGTAGAGAGTCGTCACGCGGGAATCATCCTGCCGGCAATCCAAACTTTGGCGATTGGATTTTCACCTAAAACATAGATCAATTCTCTCCAGTCTTTCCCGCACAGCATGAGGAAGTCTGCTGGAGCACCGGCCTCGATCCGCCCCGCCGCTTGGCGGCCAATGGCATGCGCTGCGTTGATCGTACCGGCCGTGAGAGCCTCCGGAGCAGTGAGGCCGTTGAGGCGCACAGCAAATGCCAGAGCGGCAGCCATGGAGTGGAGAGGACTGGAGCCGGGATTTAGATCCGTGCCGACTGCCACGGCTGCGCCCGCATCGATGAGCGCGCGACCCGGCGCTGGTGGTATACCCAGGTGAAGTGAAACACCGGGCAGAATCGTAGCAATAGTGTGTGCTTCAGCGAACTTTGCGAGTTGCGCTGAGGTACAGGCTTCGAGATGGTCGACGCTTAGCGAATGCATGTCGAGTCCAAGCTCAAGGCCACCAACGGAGTGAAACTGTTCCGTGTGAAGCTTTGTTCGCAGACCATGATCTTGTGCGCAGGACAGGAACAGCCGTGCCTCTTCTACACTCCATGCTTCTCTTTCAACAAACACATCAACAGAAGTGGCGAGATGTTGCCGAGCTACCTGCGGGATCAGCTGCTGCGTGACCTCCAGAACATACTTTGACCGCTCGACGGAGTCTTCCGGAGGAATATGAATGAGCAGTGTTGGAACAATCCTCGCCCGTGTTCTGACGGCGACGAATCGAAGGGCTTCCAGCATGGCTATCTCTGCGGCAGGAGTAAATCCATAGCCGGATTTGATTTCGATCGTCGTCGCGCCGGACCGCAGCAGAGAATGAACGCGCCCAATGGTTGATGAGACAAGTTGTTCCTGCGTCGCAGCAGCAGTCGCGCGTATCGTGCTGCGGATACCGCCGCCAGCAGCAAGAATCGATTCGTAGGTAGCACCTGCGAGGCGCGCTTCAAAGTCCGCTAGCCGGTCTCCGGCCCACATAGCGTGTGTGTGGCAATCGATCAGTCCGGGAACAATGGCGTGGCCGCCGGCGTCGAAAACTCTGTCTGCAGTACCGTTCCATTCCGATGCCTCGCCGACCCAGATGAATCTTCCCTCGGCGCAGGCAAGTGCAGCTTCATGAATGATCCGGAGCTTGCTCATGTCGCGGCCATGCCGTGCATGCACGCCTACCGCCGTGGCCAGCTGTGAAATGCCCGTGACGAGCAGGTCTGCTTTCACGGCTTGCGGCCAACCGTGTGGTCACCTATACCAAGGCTCGGCATGTCCAGGCCGCGTTTCGTCGCTGTGGAACGAGCCAATTGGTAGCCGGCATCAGCATGGCGAATGACACCCATTGCAGGATCATTGGTAAGACACATGCGCAGACGCTCTTCCGCCTCGTCGCTGCCGTCCGCCACGGCGACGAGGCCGGCGTGCTGACTGTAGCCCATGCCCACGCCACCACCATGATGAAAGCTCATCCAGGCTGCGCCGCTGGCAACACCGGCGGCGAAGTTCAGGAGCGGCCAGTCAGAAACCGCATCCGATCCGTCGAGCATGGCTTCGGTTTCGCGGTAAGGGCTGGCAACCGACCCAGCATCGAGGTGATCCCGACCGATCACGATCGGTGCGCTGAGACGGCCGTCACGTACCATCTGGTTAAAGAGCAGGCCCGCCTGATCGCGCTCTCGATAGCCGAGCCAGCAGATCCGCGCAGGGAGGCCTTGAAAAGCGATCTGCGTCGATGCAAATCCAAGCCATTCCTGTAATCGCTCATCGTCAGGAAACAACTGCAGCAACGCTGTGTCTGTCGCTGCAATATCAGCGGCATCTCCTGATAACGCGACCCACCGGAACGGTCCACGTCCCTCGCAAAAAGAATCGCGGATAAAAGCAGGCACGAACCCCGGATAGGAAAAGGCGTCTTCCACGCCCGCGAGTTTCGCCTGGGTCCGCAGATTGTTGCCATAGTCGAAGGCGATCGCCCCGCGTCGCTGCATATCGAGAATAGCCTGCACGTGGGCGGCGATCGAGACCTGCACTCGCTCGGTATAAACCGCTGGATCGTGTGAGCGGAGCAGGTTCAAGTCTTCATCGGATTTCGCAGTCGGCAGATATCCCCAGAGCGGATCGTGTGAACTGGTCTGATCAGTAACAAGATCCGGGGTAAAGCCGAGGCGTACCATCTGCGGCAAAATCTCGGCAGCGTTGCCCATTAGTCCGATAGACAAGGCACGGCGCGCACTCTTCGCCGTCTGCGCCGCAGCAAGGGCGTCAGGAAGTGAGTTGGTAGCCTGGTCGAGATAGCGGGTCTGCAACCTGCGCTCAATGCGAGTCGGATCAACTTCTATGCAGATGCTGACGCCACCAGCGAGCTTCACAGCGAGTGGCTGAGCGCCACCCATACCGCCCAACCCGGCAGTGACCGTGATGGTGCCGGCGAGTGTGTTGTTGAAATGGCGACGGGCTGCTCCGCGAAAGGTTTCATACGTACCCTGAAGGATGCCCTGCGTACCGATGTAGATCCATGAGCCGGCAGTCATCTGGCCATACATCATCAGACCGGCGGCATCCAGCTTGTCAAACTCCTGCCAGTTCGCCCAGTGCGGAACAAGGTTGGAATTTGCGATGAGGACGCGTGGTGCCAGCCGATGAGTATTGAGAACGGCTACAGCTTTGCCCGATTGAACGAGAAGCGTCTGGTCGTTTTCGAGCCGATCCAGCGTGGCGATGATGGAGTGATAGCACTCCCAGTTGCGCGCAGCCTTGCCGCGGCCACCATACACGATCAGTTCTTCGGGCTTCTCCGCAACCTCGGGATCAAGGTTATTCATCAGCATGCGCTTGGCGGCTTCCTGTATCCAGCCACGAGCGGTGCGGACATTCCCTCGAGGCGCACGAATCGGTGTGTAGCTGTCGCTCATTCGAAAGCCTGCATGACGAGAACTGTATCAAGCTTTTCTAATGAAGATGTCCGCAGGAACGTGGCCGGACAAAACAATGAACGGATCGTCATACGATTGAACTGTCAATCAAAATACAATGACCCTTCAGCCAGTCTTCACCTTATCCCGGTAGAACGGGGAAGACGAGGTATCTTTGGGGGGATGTTGAGCAACGCGTTGGAAGCAGGGCGAAGGTACATAAGCGAGAATCGTATGCTCTGCAAGCGTTCCCTTTGTTTCGTGCTGGCACTCACGATGACGTTGCTGACGACTGCACAACAATCGCGAACCGCGGATGAGCAGGCGCCACTCGAGACTATCAACCAGATGGTGCAGGCAGAGATCAAAGCCAGTAAAAGCCGCGAGCATTTCTCATACAAACGCGTGGAGCGTTCTACTCGCACCAAAGGGCATCTCTGGGTCGAAGCTGTCGTTGAGACAAGCGATGGTCGCATGCATCGTCTTCTGTCACTGGATGGAAGGCAGCTTACCGCGAGCGAGAAGAAAGCTGAGGATGATCGCATTGCATCCCTGGTACAGCATCCCGATGATTTTCGACGTGAGAACCAGTCTCGCAGGGATGATGAAGGGCGCACCGCCGAGCTACTGAAGGCAATGCCAAAGGCGTATATCTTCGAGGCGGCCGGAACAGAGGGAAGCTGCCTGCGCATCCACTTCAAGCCCAATCCTGGCTACCAGGAACAGACTTACCAGGACCGCGTGATCCATGCCATCGCGGGGGATGTGTACGTGACACCTGCTCCGGAGTATCGGCTGTGCAAACTGGATACCCACCTGCAACACCCAGTTGAGTTCGGCTTTGGCTTGCTGGGCAAGGTAAGCCAAAGCAGCAGCTTCTTTATGTCACGTGCTCCTGTGTCTCCGGGTCAGTGGAAGACAGGCACCCTGCGCATCCATGTCGACGGGAACATCCTGCTGTTGAAAAGCGTTTCTCGACAGGAAGACTCTATGCACTCGGACTTCAAAGAGGTCCCGTTCGACCTGTCGATCCGCGATGCTGCAGAGATGGTGAATACTCTCAAGTATTGACATGGCTTCAAGCTTGAACCAGCCGGAGGGATGCGGTCGCGTTTCGAACAAATTGTGGTTATAGTGCAGAGAAGTGCTGCTGCCTTTGCGGATATAGAAGTGCCAGCGGACAATCCTTCCATCCAAATTCTGAGCAAGGTAGCCTTTGCATGCGTTCTCTCCGCCCGTCGCTCTTTCTGCTTGCTGTCGCGAGCGTTGCATTCACCGGCACAGTATCTGCGCATTCACAAATACGTATTACTGCCGACCTGACTGACGCGCCACGCAAGCTGTATCACGCGGAAGTGGATTTGCCGGTCAAGCCAGGACCGCTGACATTGACTACTCCGCAGTGGATCCCGGGAAATCATCGGCCGACCGGACCAGTTGAAGACATTACCGGCGTTGTGTTCACGGCGAACGGACAGACGTTGCCCTGGCGACGTGATGATGTCGATCTGTACCAGTTTCATTTAACGATTCCTGCAGGTGTCACTACGCTGCACGCTCATCTCGACTGCATTGTCACGCGACGCGTTTCTCAGAAGTTGGCAGTTCTGGAGTGGGAGAAGCTGTTGCTCTATCCGGCCAAAGTGCCGGTTCGTGATATTGCGATCCAGCCAAGCATCCTGGTTCCCGCTGGCTGGGGCATCGGAACGGCCTTGACACCTGAGGGAACGGCCACCTCGGACAGCAAAGGCAGCATCACTCATTTTGCGGCTACCAATGTCGAGCAACTCGAAGACAGTCCGGCAATCAGCGGCCAATACTTCCACGAGTTTCCGCTAGCACCCGAGATCACGCCCAAACACTTCATCGATGTTGTTTCAGATGCTCCGGAAGACTCCAACCTCCGCCCCGCGGTGCTTGCTGAAATCGCCAACCTGGTTCGCGAAGCAGACAGCCTGTATGCTTCGCATCACTATAACCAGTACCACTTCCTCCTTACACTTTCGGATGTAGCCGGCGGAGAAGGTCTGGAGCATGGACAGTCGTCGGATAACGGGATAGGCGAGAAGAGCTTTTCGGACGAGTCCCATCAGCTTGCAGACGCCGATCTGCTTTCGCATGAGTTCACACACTCCTGGAATGGTAAGTACCGTCGACCCATCGGCTTATATCAGCCGGACTTTGCGACTGCGCAGCAGGGTGCGTTGCTGTGGGTGTACGAGGGCATGACCGAATATCTCGGCAACGTGCTCGCCGCACGATCGGGTCTTAAATCGCAGGCAGAATACCGAGACATTCTGGCTATGTCCGCGGCTCAACTGGACTATCGGCCCGGACGTGACTGGCGACCGACTGAGGATACGGCAATCGCGGCGAGCATCCTTCGCTCCGATGATCCTGCGTGGTCCAATTGGCGACGGGGCCAGGATTACTATGACGAGGGCGAACTCCTGTGGCTGGATGCCGATACCCTGATCCGTAAGATGAGTAATGGCCAGAAATCCTTGAACGACTTTGAGAAAGTCTTCCTGGGTAAAGGCGGCAACACCGGACCTAATATCGTGACCTATGGCCGCAATGAGTTGGTTTCCGATCTCAACAGCGTTGTGAATTATGACTGGGCCTCTTTCCTTCACGACAGGATTGACAGAATCAATCCCAGGGCTGATCTCGCCGGGATAGAGCTGGGCGGCTATGAACTTGTCTACAGGGATAAGCCCAACCCATCCGAGAAGAAGATGGTGAGCGCCGGCGGCAGACGCGCCACCTCCGTCAATTGCTGGTTCTCGATCGGCATTCGCGTGAATGGCGAGGGACAGATCGTCGATGTTCGTTGGAATAGTCCGGCAGATAAGGCAGGCATTTCACCTCAGCAGAAGATCATCGGCATCAATGGGCAGGTATTCTCTGCTGACGCGCTGCATGAAGCCATCAAGAAGGCGAAGGGCGCCAGTGAACCTATTCGATTTCTGCTTCAGTCCGATAGTTTCCTGTCCTCCGCCGACGTAAATTACCACGATGGCGAAAGGTATCCGGTGCTGCAAAGGGTAGCTGACAAACCAGCATTCCTCGACGACATCACCAAGCCACTTACGACACCGCAGGTAGTAGCAGAACCTAAAGAAGACGAATAAGGAGGGCGGAGATAAGTTGCTTGCCTCTTTATCTTCGCCCTATCTTCGCCCACTCTGGCCCTTCGATAGGTATCTTCCTGGTGGCGGTGCATCGTTCAAGGCATCTAAATTCTTGACTGCTTGTACCTGGCTCCTGCCATAATCTCGGGAACTGCGCAGTTTCGGAGAAAGAAGCTATGGCGTCATCAGTCTGGAAGGGCTATATCTCGTTCGGCCTTGTGTCGGTACCGGTGCGCCTGTTCGCGGCTGCTCGCGAATCGCATGTGAGCTTCAACCAGATTCATTCAGTGTGCGGCTCACGCATCCGGCAGCAATTAGTCTGCCCGGTTTGCGACCGCCCGGTCGAACGCAACGAACTTACAAAAGGCTACGAGGTCGACAAGGACACTTACGTTACCGTCACTGGCGAAGAGTTGAAGACGCTGGAGTCTGCTTCTTCGGACGTCATGGGCATTGAACAGTTCGTCGCGCTCCAAGACGTAGATCCCCTGTACTTTCAAACCTCCTACTACACGGTCGCGGAGGAACCCGGACGCAAAGCCTACTCCCTGCTTTTCAAAAGTATGAAGCAATTGGGACTTGCTGCGATCGCCAGGGTCAGTATGCATGGCCGAGAACAGGTCGTCATCCTGCGGCCATTCGACAAGGGGCTGGTGTTGCATACCCTTTACTACGCAGCTGAAGTTCGCGAAATCAGCGAGTACGGGCACGACACTTCGATGGACGTGTTGCCGCAGGAGATCACCCTTGCTGAGCAGTTCATCCAGCAGCTGCGTGCGCCTTTCCAGCCTGAACAATACAAAGACACTTATCGCGACAAAGTGCTTGAGCTTGTTGATAAGAAGCGAGAAGGCGCGTCTGTGACGGGAACCGGCGCTCCACGCAAGCTGGCGCCCGTCATCGATCTCATGGAAGCACTGAAGAAGAGCCTGGCAGCCAAGCAGGGAGCGAGTGATGCCTCTGCGATTTCGAGTGAAAAGAAGCCGGTGCAGGTAGAGCGGCGACCCAGAAATGCGGTAAAAACGAAGACCGCGAAGACAGGCTAGCTTTGCTGACCAGGTTCAGCTGCAGGACTTGATGCCAGCCAGCCGCTGAACTTCTGCTACCAGAAGCTCTGGGAAGATAAAGGTATTCAGGACCGCGTCCTCATCGGCTGCATGGTCTTCGCATTGACTACCAGGCGCGGCTAGTACCACATATTTAATTTCTTGCTGAAGACCGCGGACCTTATCCACGATCCTTTGACATTCCTGGGAAGAAAGCGTCTGGCAGAGGACACATACGTCAACCGGATGTTGTTCTACGATCTGCTCAAATGCCTCTGGATCTGCAATCGCAGTGACCTTAAAGCCAACTCGTTCCAGAACCAGCTGACGTGTTTCGAGGAGCCTGGGATCGTGGCTGCAAATTAGGATGTGCGTGTTTGCCGCCTTCGGATCGCAGATGAGCTCTGAGTTCACAGACGGACATTAAACCTTCTGATTGGCAGAAGCATGTTCGAAACCTAACATTCTCGCCTGCGGCGATTCAAGTGGTCACTTCAGTTGCGAATTGAGCATCTCAGAGCGTTGGGAGAACACCTATGGCTGAAACCATTGATGCTGAAAAGGTAAAAACAACTCTTGGGAAGCTCATCGATATCCTTCGCGATGGACATGAAGGTTTCCTCGAACTGGGTAAGCATTTAAAAGACGACAAGGCTCGGCTTTTTTTCTTGAAGGAAACGCAGGAACGATCAAACTTCGCTGCAGAACTCGAAAATGAGCTTCATCGGCTTGGTGTGAAAGATGTCCATCAGAGCGGGATGGTCTCCGGGAAAGTTCATCGTGTCTGGGGTGAGCTCAAGGCAAAGCTCGGGGGTGGTGATCACACACTCCTCGCGACTGCTGAACAAGGTGAAGACGTCGTAAAGAAGGCCTACAAGGAAGCTCTTGAAGAACATCTTCCCGCCGACATCCGCGACGTGCTCACTCGTCAGCAGACTCACATCGTGAAGTCTCATGATTTGGTTCGCGACCTGCGTGACGGGAAAGTCTGACTTTTGCCGGCTTGATGGCAGTCCTGCCCTTCAGGGCTGCCATCGCGCCCTTTGGTTTGCTGCTCGAATCATCCATTCGCCAACCCTCTCCTGCGCATAGCCGCAAAGCTCCTGTCAAACAGCATGCTGCTTGCAGATCACCCCAAATGAATCTGCTTCGCCATTGAGCTAAGCCGTGGCTCTGGTACTTTAAAGGTCAGGTAAGGCCCTGACATTATGTGGAAATTGAAAAACCTGCACAGCCTCGTCGCTGTGCCGATAGCTATGGGTGCATGCTTAGTCCCCGCGACAGCAAAGGCTCAGGAAGCTGCAGCACCGCTCGCCGGGAAAATCATTAACGCTACAGGCGCGCCCGTTCGAGGCGTGAAAATCGAGATAGTCCAAGGTTCGCGCCGGCAGGTGTCGGTGACTGGTACCGATGGCAGCTTTGTATTTGCAAGCCTGGCAGCGGGAAGCTATTCGATGGACGTGATCAGTGCAGGAAAAACGTTGCACGTCCTTGGTTCCATGCGTTTGAACGCCCGGGCACACACAGCATTGCTCACCATAGGGGACGATGACGCTCTGACTCTCAGCCTGCAGGAAGCGGACACTCGTAATGGAGGCGGCGAACAGTTATCCAGTAACGCAGTGAGCGAGATTCCCCTTAACAAGCGAGATATCAGCGCATTGTTGCTCCTGGCAGCGGGAACGGGAACGGATGTAAACGGAGCAACGAACTTTACTCAGCAATTTGCTATCAATGGCCAGCGTGGGGTGGAGGCGACCTTTGCCATGGATGGAGCTGATACCAGTGACCCTGAGATGGGCGGAGCCACATTTTCGAATTTCAACGTGGACGCCATCCAGAGCATCGATTCTCAATCCGGCTACATGCCTGCTGACATTGGCAGGGGTGCTTCCGGATTTACCAACATTACCACCAGGTCTGGAAATGATGTGGTCCACGGCTCTTTCTTTGAGTTCATTCGCAACTCCGCTCTGGATGCACGGAACTACTTCGACCACTCGTCGCCCGAAAGTCCAGGACGCATACCACCCTTCCGCCGTAACGAATTTGGGCTGACAAATGGCGGGCCTGTCGTGATACCTCGCCTCTATAACGGACATAAGACCACCTACTACTTTGTAGAACTTCAGGGCTTCCGACAGGTACTTGGGACTACCCAGGTATTTCCCGTTCCAACGGAGCAGGAAAGATCCGGAGTGGACACGACCGCCTTTGGCGGAGATACCCTCATTGTTCCCGTGAATCCGCAGATGACAAGAGTGCTGGCGCGGTACCCCTTACCCAACTATGTCCAGGGGGCGTATGGCATTCACACCTATGCCACGTCAGCCAAAGTTCCAACGGATGCGGATCAGTTTTCTGTTCGCCTCGATCACCAGAGTGGACCGAAGAATCATCTTTTCGCGCGCGTCACGTTCGATAACTTGATTGGTCCGACGACCAATCCTGACCAGACGGTGTTGGATCCAAGTTTTGGTCTGCAGTATCGCGATCACCAGAGAAATGTAGCTTTCGACTTCGCACGAACCCTGTCACCCCGCTGGACTATGGAAACGGAGTTCAGCATCATGCGGACGACACCTACCTTCCACACAAACAACATCACCGACCCGGCAGTGAAGTTCAACGACAATCTGTTCGAATCGTTTAACGCTGCCGGAGGATCTATCACTGCTGCCTTCAACAACTTGTTCTCTTTACGGCAGGTTGCTAGCTACACCACTGACCATCATGCGATTAAGGCTGGCGCAGAAGTCCGTCTAAATCGAGACACAAGTTACTTTGGACAAAGCCCGAATGGTGAATACGATTTTGGAGGAGGAACTTCTTATTCACCCGTGGAACTGCGCTCGCAGAGTGGCGCACACACTGTTCACCCTGGTGATGCATTGCCGGATACGCTCAGCAGCCTGCTCCTGGGTAGCGCCTTTGTCTATACAGTGGCAGTCGCACCAAGCTTCATCTCCGGAGGCCAGCACATTGGGCCGGCAGCCACAAGCCGCAATGCAGGCGGCGCTTTTGTAGAAGACACGTGGAAGGTAAATAGCCGGTTGACTCTCAGCTACGGAATACGCTATGAGCACTATTCGCCGATCGAAGAACGGGCACACCGGACATCAAGCCTGATGGCAGCCGACAACAGTGTTGGCCAGGTGTTTCTAGTCAATCCACAGCCTCCTTATAAGAGTCGCTTCGAATGGGCACCCCGACTACAGGCCGATACGCGAGTGGGTGACAACCTGCATGTCCGGGTCGGTGGAGGCTTCACTACAATTCCGCCAAACATCTGGCAGGACAATATGCTGACTGGAGGGACACCTTTCGTTATTTATCCACGGGTCACTTCCACCAGCGCCGCGCCAATTTCCTATGGCTACCAAATCACTTCTGCTGAACTACCTCGCGCCTACACGCCGGAGGGACAGGATATTTTCCCCGGTAACAAAACCACGCAGGTCAAAGCGAATACGGTGTTTGACATCGATCGTTACGAACAAGATCTTGCGGCGTTGACACCAAGCGGCCAGATAAATCCTTTGAACGTAAGCTCGGTAGATCGAAACTTTGGGAATGCATATCTTGCAACCTGGACTGCGGGCCTTGAGCGTGCATTCGGAGGGATGACCGCGGACGCGACCTACGTGGGCACAGCAGGTATGCGACTGCCACGCATCAGTTTCCCGAATGCGTATCCAGGCGCCGATCCATCCTTTGCGGTGCACACCGAGTTTGACAGCAATGGACAGGTGGTAGGCGGATTCGGGAATGAACAAGTCGTTACGTCCACTTCGCATTCGACTTACCACGCATTGCAGACCTCGCTCCAGGGAACCATTGCTCATGGTGGTCCGGGTGTGCAGGCAAGTTACACATGGTCGAAGTCATTGGACGACACCAGCGGCGTCACTGGGGGCTATATCGCAGGCGCCTCCGGAGCACTGGCACAGACATTCCCTCAGAACCCGTTCGACACACGGAGCGAAAAAGGACCATCAAGCTTCGACACTGCGCATGTGTTCACATTGAGCCTTGCACAGGATCTTCATCTAGAACGATTTGATGCGCTGCAAGTGCTACCGGACAAGCTTCGCTCCGGCTGGGAACTCCTGAGTATTTCGACAATTACAAGTGGTGCGCCCTTCACAATCTACTCAGGCATTCAGCAGACGGGAGTTGGATCGAACGGTGTAGACCGTCCTGACCAGATTGCCAAGCCTTCCCTGTCAACTTCCCGTTCCAAGCGGGAAGACTACTTCGGACGCGGCGATAATAACGCATCTTTTTTTTCTATCCCGGTCGGCATAGCGGGTGGCACTGGCCCGAACTCCGGCCGCTTCGGCACATTGGGGAGGAACACTTTTCGAGGACCTGCCTACTATGACTTCGATTTTTCGCTGATTAAAGATACTTCGATCGGGAGACGTAAGGATGGTGGGGAGATGGCTGATCTTCAGTTTAGATCGGAGTTCTTCAACATCTTCAATGTAGTGAACATGGGTCTTCCGGCTAATACCCTCACTGGCTCCGGATTTGGTGACATAAGCCGCACGGCCGGCACATCGAGGCAGATACAATTTTCCCTCAAGGTGCTCTACTGAGACACTCCAAAGCTGACTGGGGAAGAAGGTGCGCGGAGCTTGCCTGCTCCTCGACGTAGAGTTAGTTAAATGTCGTTCGCCCTGGTGCAAACCTACGCGAATGGTCGAAGGTCGCGTGAAAGGATTCCTTTGTGAAAAGCCCCATTGTTGGATTGCACCATGTCACAGCCATCGCCTCAGATCCGCAGCGCAACCTTGATTTCTTTACTCAGCTTCTAGGACTGCGTTTCGTAAAGCGCACGATCAATTTCGACGATCCTGGAACCTATCATTTCTACTTTGGCGATGACATTGGCACGCCTGGCACAATCCTCACATTCTTTCCATGGCCGGGAGCAACAAAAGGAGTGATAGGCGCAGGAGAGACTATAGCGACCACCTTCTCGATCCCGGCAGGCGCGATGCGGTATTGGCGGGAGAGGCTCAAGACGCACTCCGTGCCTTTCAAAGAAAACAAGTGTTTCAATGAGACCCACTTGAGCTTCAGTGATCCGGACGGCATGGTGATTGCAATTGTCGAGCATGACGGCGCGTATCCCACCGCTGCGCCTCGTTACTCTGACGTTCCGCCGCAATATGCCCTTCGAGGCTTCTTCGGAACTACTCTTCTCGAGACGAATCTGAACAGGACAGAAGCACTACTTGCCATTATGGGTTTTCAAAAGGTCGGGGAAGACGGACGACGCACTCGCTTTGCTCTGAAAAGCGAAGCGAGAGGTCACTTTGTCGACGTAATGATCGATAAGTCCGCAACTGCAGGACGGATGGGCGCGGGCACTGTACATCACATAGCTTTCCGCGCGAGTGATGACTCTGCTCAGGTGGAATGGAAGAAGGATCTGGGCCGCCACGTAAATGTCACTCCCGTGCAGGACAGGACCTATTTCCATTCCATTTATTTTCGTGAGCCGGGCGGTGTGCTCTTTGAGATTGCGACCGACGCTCCAGGCTTTCTCATTGATGAGAGCGCTGAAACGCTTGGAGAGACATTGCAGATTCCAGAGTGGTTTGAATCGCGTCGCAGCATGATTGAGGCTAAGATCCAGCCAATACAGCTTCACAAATCAGTCAACCGTACCGCCGCGAGAGATGAAGTGGCTGGATGAGCTTACTCGATCCTGGCAAGTTTCCATTGTTAACCGAAGGTACACCGCTACGGGACGCAGCAGGAGCTATCATTCTGCTGCATGGCCGAGGCGGGACCGCTGAGGAAATCCTTCATCTCGGCCGGGCGATTGCGCCGGTAGGCTGGGCCATGCTTGCTCCACAGGCCCACGGAAATTCCTGGTACCCATTATCATTTCTCGCCCCGAGGAAACAGAATGAACCCCAACTCACATCAGCCTTGGGCGTGGTAAGAGCGGTACTGGAAACAGCACTTGCAGCCGGCATAGAGCAACAGGACGTTGCTCTGGCAGGTTTCTCTCAAGGTGCCTGCCTCTCAACTGAGTATGTAGGACGCAACCCGCGCAGGTATGCTGCCCTGCTCGCTTTTACCGGAGGACTGTTGGGCCCGATGGATGTGCCTCTCGAGCTTAGCGGCAACCTGGATGGGACTCCAGTTCTTCTCAGCGCGAGCGATCCAGATAGCCATGTTCCGTGGGCCAGGGTTCAGCAATCGGCTGAGTTGTTGCAGCAGATCGGCGGCATTGTCACGCTACGAAGATACCCGGGTAAAGCCCACTCGATTGCCCAGGAGGAGATCGAACAGGCTCGGGAGATACTTTCAGCGCTCGTCTAACATTGGAGCTTCAGTCCCAGCTTCTTGTCTCTAAAAGCGGAACAAGTAACTTGCTTTCACGAATAGCTGGCGGCCGTCATTCAGGTAGCCGGGTCCCCTCGGAAGAATGGGCTGATCTGATCTGCAATAACGAGAAGCCGCACTCGTACTGCATAGCTGGTGATTGTAGTTTTGGAGATCATTGTTGTAGCCGACATAGATCACGGTGCCTGGATGTGGAAGCCAGGTCAATAATGCCTGTGTCTGGATCTGCTTGGTACGTACGAGTGAGGTGAAAGCAGGATTTGCCAATGTTGAATCGTACTCGACAATGAGGCGTGCAGACCAGGCCCTCGTGAACTGATAGTTCAGCTTCGTTCGAAAAGTCTGAGTTTCGTAAACCAGCTGCGCGTCCTTTGCTGAATGATCTCGGTCGAGGAGGTAAGTGTTGTCATCTGTAAGTTTGCGTAGAGGATTGATCGAGATCAGTGCCTGCACAGTTTCCTGATTGAGTAGAAAAGGCGCTTGCCCGCCGGCCGGATAGTAATTCACATTCCCGCTCTTGATCGCTTGTAAGTTGAAGTTCAGCTGCTGCCAGGGTTGTCCGCGCGCTACAAAGCCGCCAAAATTCTCTATGAAGTTCTGGTTGGTCGTAAGAGCATAGCCATTCTGTGGGCCGACTGTATCCGAATTCTGTCCGCCGACGGGCGCCAGAACGATATTACGAGGCAATAAGAAAAAAGGGTCAAATGTAGAGTAATGGTAGACGCGGTTGCCGGCATGATCAAACGCTATATTCTGATTAGTCTCCAGGCCAAAGCTTTGTAGTCTGCTTTGCTTTGGGAACCATTGATAGTTTGCATGAAGATGATCGCTGCGTATATTCGAGGTCTGTAGAAAGCCTACTTGCGTAGTAAATCCCTGGCTGATGTCCTGGTACTCGTTGAACATGTTGAACGAGTGACCATTCCGTTGAAGCTGAACGTCAGAAGCCGGACCTGCGTTGTAGCCGGCTGGAAAGATCACAGCCGTACTATGGGAATTACTCTGCTTCGTTGCGCTTTCCACAGTCTGCCCAAGCAATGTCCAATGACTGTCGAGGCGCCACGTGAAGTCTGCTCCACCAATCCGATTGAAGCCCCCGCCAAACTCTTCGTCGGTATAGGTCAGCCCAATGTTTGATCCTTTGCCAAGGTCCTGCGAGACGTGGTCCACATAAAACATAGCCTTGCTCTTGTAGAGCGGGTCGCCTGGCTCGGTCACCTCTCCGGGTTCGCGATCGTCGATGGCAAGAATACCAAAATTCGTATGCCCAATCTTTCCCGTAATTCTGGCTCCAAACTCCGGTCGGATAATGTTTCGGGTATAGAGCAGTGTAAGAGGTGTGGCGAAATAACTGGCATTCTCCAGAAAAAACGGACGTAGCTCTGGAAAGAAGACCGGATAACGCTGGTTCACAGTGAACTGTGGTTGATCGCTTTCGACATCCGAAAAGTCCGGGTTTACTGTCGCATCAAAGACGATCGAATCGTGCAGCACCGCTTTAGCTTCCCCGCCAGCTGTCCCTTCAAAGTGACGTGTTGAGAAGAAAGGATTGGCGGGATCCAGGGTCTGCAACGTGTGTTCGCCTTGACTCAGCGCGTAGGGATTGATCTGAATATTGTGTGATCCGGTGACGTCGTCAAGGCTATCCAGGTGAAGCGTTCCCTCCTGACTTAACATCCCGCTGACATTTGCAGAGACTCGCGGCCAAAAATCGTTCTCGCTGTTGCGAGGAAGGTTGCGCCAGAAGACTGCGCCCCAGTCGCTGCTGCGAGGAGGAAACCGCAAACTGCGGAATGGGATAGCGAGCAGTGCCATCCATCCTTTGCCAGTGATGCGTCCTTCAGAGTCCCAGACTTGATCATAGCTATAGTCATAACCATTGGCTTCTGTCCACGCCGCATCTGCCTGAACACCGTTGGGATTGACCTGAAACTCCACCCCGCGCAGACGATCCTGAAAAGGATCAAGATTGACGGTAACGAAATCATCCTTCAATATGTTTTCCCGCCGAGCCAGGTGGGTCCGGATCAATTCAGGATGCTGGTCAAAACATAAGAAGACTATGTACAGCGCGGAGTTCGTGCGTCCGAGATACACCTCTGTCGGCTCGGTAGCGGCCGCTCCGTCAACCGGACCATTTTGGATGAAGTGGTTGAGCTGGCCTAGTCTATCCTTAAGTTCGGGCCTGGGCTCCATGCCGGCGAAATCTGCAAGTGTTAAGGGGCGGTCCAGAAGCGGTACTCTGGCTGCGGACACCGGCTGCGAGGTCGGCTGGCTTGCGCCGGTGATACTTGGCTTGGGCTGAGTTTGTGCTTGTCCTCCCACCTGTGCGTCTATCACTCCTGGCGCGAGGAAAACAAACACAGCAGACAACATCGACGCAAGTTGCACCCCGGTGACATCAAGCCCCACAACAATAACTCCTGCGTCTCATGGCTTCACTACTTCAACTGATACGCAAATACAAACTTTTCGGTTCCACAGCGGAGTGGCGATAGGACGCTTGTTTCTCGATAGGACGCTTCGTCATCAAGAAGGTCATTCGGTGCAAATTGCAGCCAGATTCTTGCCGCGTTCTTCCAGGCTGATTCATTTCCAATGAAGCTTTGCAGAAGCCTGGCTGTGATGATGAGGGCTCGAACATCACCCACGTCTTTGCAGGTGTGGCAACATGATCTATGCTTCAATGCTTGGCGCATATTTGCTGGCGCATAGACTTTGCCACTTAAAGACAGCTCCTTGAAACCTATGTCCATTGCTTCGGTGATAAGTTGAACCGTCAGACGGCGCCTTACATGCCGCAGGCAGTGCCCGCACCTGCTTCCAGGATGAGCGTGGTCACGCTAGTGAGCGAGATGGTACAGGGATGCTGTCGACGGGAGTCCTACAGCTCTAGGGACCTGGTTCGTCTCACCTGGGTGTTTGCACTCGCCGCTGTTTGCTCATGGCTCGGTATTATCCTGTCACGCCAGTCTGAAGGCGTTGCGACGATATGGCTCTCCAACGGGTTGATTTTTGGTCTGTTGATTACGCAACCGAGACGTCTCTGGCCGGCCTATTTTGCAGCGGGCCTCGTTGCCGACACGCTCGCCGACCTTGTGTACGGTGATCCATTCTGGCTGGCGATCGGGGTCTCACTTGCGAACTCCATAGAAGTCGTTACGTCCTGCTTAATGCTGACTTTGTGGTTTGGCTCGCCGCTCGATCTATCGAGGCGTCGCACGCTCGTAGGATTTCTTCTAGTCTCCGTGGTTGGGGCGGCGGCACTAACCGGGGCGTTGGGAGCCTGGTGGACCATGCAGCTGACTCCGGGGCTCAACTGGCTGCAGATGTTCCGCACGTGGTATCTGGGTGACATGCTGGGTATGGCGATCCTGGCTCCGCTGGTCATCATGGTGCAGCGCCCCGCTTTCTTCTCCATGTTCGGTCGCGGGCGCCTGCTTAGCACAGTGTTAGTTCTATCCGTTCCGGTGATCGTCACTACACTCGTCTTTACACACAGCACAGATCCGTTGATCTTCTTTATGTTTCCTACCTTCCTTCTTGTAGCTTTCCGCCTCGGATTGCCAGGAACGGCTGTCAACATCCTGTTAACCACCTTGATGGCCATCGGGTTCACCGTGAAAGGACAGGGACCTTTGATGATGATCGCTGGCACCCACATGCTGCTCCACAGGATTGTGATAGCGCAGTTATTCGCAGCAGTGGCGATCTTCACCATGTTCCCGGTGGCTGCGCTCCTCGAAGAGAAGGAAACTCTGAAGCACTCCCTTGCTGCCAGTGAGGCAAGGTTCCGAAATCTGGCTTATGTGGACGAACTGACGGGTTTGCCCAACCGGCGAGCTTTCAATCTGCAGCTAGAGAAAATTTGGGCGGAAGCCTTCAAAGCCGGCGAGCAGATCGGCCTGGTCATACTGGATGCCGACTATTTCAAGCAGTATAACGATGACGTCGGGCATGTCGGAGGAGACGAGTGTCTACGTGCGATTGCGCGGGTGATGGCAGAGAACGTCACAGCCACTGTTGGTATGGCCGCGCGCATTGGCGGAGAAGAATTTGCCATCATCCTTCCCGGTACCACTCAGATGCGTGCCGGAGAAGTGGCTGAAAGGATCAGGTTGGCGATAGCTGGTCTGTCTCTCACGCATTCATCCAGTCCGGCTGGCGTGCAGACCGTCAGCGTTGGAGTAGCTGTCAAGGTGCCTGCCGATGGCGGAGCCGCCATCGATCTTGTGAAGCTGGCCGACCAGGCCCTCTATTCTGCGAAACGTGCCGGCAGAAACCGAGTAGTCTGCATCTAGGTGCCGGGTAGCGGATGCCTCGCGATTCGCCTGAAGTATCCGCAGCTTCGCCAGAAGATGGACTCAATTTTGTCACCGCGCCGGCCGCATCGGAACTTCGTCTGAACGATTGACACCCTGTCGTATTTGATGGTGCCCGGAGGGGGACTTGAACCCCCACTCCCTTACGGGTGACGGATTTTAAGTCCGCTGCGTCTGCCGATTCCGCCATCCGGGCTCGTATCCAGTGGACCCGCTACGTAGGCCCGCTACCGTATGCTAGCTCACTGCGAGGCACCTGCGGAAGCAGCCGGTGTGACCGCTTCAGCGTGCGCCGCAGTCGCATGTCCAAGTTCACGGTAGATCATTTCATTGCGAATGATGGCTTGGACGTAATCACGCGTTTCTGTGAAAGGAATCGACTCTACAAACTCGTCGATCCCCTTGTAGCTCCCGATCGACTGCCAGTCGGTCACGCGGTCATCGCCCGCATTGTAGGCAGCGAAAGCATACTCAGGCTTATCTCCAAACTTGTTCAATGTCTGACGGAGATACAAGGTGCCGAGACGGATGTTGGTATTCGGATCGAGCAACTCGCCGTCGTTGAAATGCCGGATTCCCTCCTGCTTGGCCATCTGCCGCCCAACCGAAGGCAGCAGCTGCATCAATCCATACGCATTGGCATGCGAGACCACGCCCGGATTAAATTCGGATTCCTGCCGGATCAGCGAGGCCACCATGTAAGGGTCCAGGCCATTCTTTGACGACTCGGATTGGATCGTGCCCCAGTAAGGCTGAGGGAACAAAATCTTCCAGTAGGCGAGAGGTATCTCATCGATCGAAGCCGAGGCGTAGAAGGATATTGCCTTCTTCATGACGTGCATGGCTTTGAAGTTTTCCCCGTAAGAAGCATAGATTTCTGCTTCCGCAAAGCCACCCCACTCATCACTGCCTTCCGCGGCATGGATCTCAGGAGTGATGTACTCGTTCAGACCGGCGTTCGCCAGTAGCTTGGCCCGGACCACGTGCACGTCGTCTTCGGGAACATCGTCTGTGAGTGCTGGAATCTCCTCGCGATGAATATTGCTCAACTGTGGCATCTCGACAGGCGTTGCGCCGCGCATCTCGCTAAGTCGCTGAGCCGCGAGCTGCGCGTAGTAGTAATGCAGGTAAGTGCTACTGAGCGCTTTGAAATACGCAGCCGCCTTCTCAGGTGATTGTTCCTGATCCTGATAGACGCGTCCTCGCCAGTAGAGGGCCGCCGGGATTTCCTTCCCGCCTGGGTAGTTGGCAATCTGTTCATCAAACAAAATGGCTGCCTGCGAATAGTTCCCCTGTCGATAGGTCAGCCATGCGGCGCGCCAGTGAGCACTTGGCGCGTAGTTTGAGCAGTCGCCATTGTCGCCCTTGTGACAGATCGATGGAAAGCGTCGCGCGAGCTCAAGATAGTAGGTGACAGCCTGCGGGTAGTCCTTGCGCAGCATGTACATATTCCCGGATGAATAGAGAGCCTCCGCAAGCCAGGGACTGCTTGGAAAGCGCTGCTCCATCTGGGTGACAGTCGACTGCTGAACCTCGACATCGCCACGATCGCGGGCCAGCTCCATGAGGAGGTAAAGACGGCGCGCTCCTGCTTCGTTCGTCGTGTCAGGAAGAGACTGTACCTGGGCGATTGTCGCCCTTTTCATTTTGTAATCACAGGCTGCTGCTGCCACCGTGAGCGACTGCTGCAGGTTGGTATCTGTATTCTGCGGGTCACTCGCAAGCATCCGATATTCGTCGCCTGCTTCACCGAACCGTTGAGCCGCGTACAAAGCATCGGCACGGGCGCGTCGTTCCGCAACGGTCAGCGGCGCCTCGGCGCCCAGCGTCTGCAGCTGCAGCTTGGCCTGCGCCGCTTCGCTGCTGAGCGGATAGTCAAGATAGATACGGCGGAAGGTTCTGGCAGCAGCATCCGTATTCCCTGCTACCTGCTGAGCGCGCGCCAGCGCGAGAAGATAGTCGGAGTGATTGGCAACCGGCTCCCCGGCATGGTCATTCAGCACTCGCAACGCGGTCTGCGGATCGCCCTGCTGGATCGACAGATTGGCGATCATCACCGGCAGGTTCCCTACGAAAATACTGTCCGGATGCTTGGCGGCAAAGCCGGCAAGAAGCGTTTCCGCACTGGCAAGCTGGTTCGATTGGATTTGCGCCTGGGCTGTCAGGTAGTCGGCGTAATCATCCAGCGACTCACCCTGCGCATTAGCCTGCGTGAGGTTCGAGATGGCCTGCGGATAGTTGCGGTCCAGCAGATAGGCGTGACCCAGGGCCAGGTATGCAGCAGCAGCAGCATCTCCGGGATGAGCATGGGCATATGCGAGCACACCTGCGTACGCGGAGGGCGTCCGGTTTGTGGCGAGTTGCTGTGCCATCGGCCTCAGCTGCGACGAAGCGAGGAAGGCATGCTGCAGTTTGCGGCTCTTCGCGATACTCCGGGCCGTCCTCGCAGCGCGCCGGGTTTTAGCATGACGTGGATGACCATGGGTCCGGCGCGCGGACGCGTGACTCGTCCCCGAATGAGTGGACTTATGCACAGCCGTGGTGGAAGCCGTAACGTGCTTCTTTTTGGCTGCTATACCGGTTGCCGCTGACTGGGCATGGCCCAGCAACTGACCTGTTGCCAATCCCGCAATCAATGCTGCCGTTCCTATCGTTCGTGCCGCCAAAGCCGCTAACCGAGTCACAGCGATCCCACCTTATGAAGCCTGTTCTTAATGTAAGGTGAAAAACTACGCGCTGCTATGCAACTTCCGCAGATCGTACCCATCTCAGCAAGCTTTTCCGAACTGCTGTCAGCTTGCCTTCCTTTGCCCTGCTTCCCTCGCCGATTTACTATGGCTCAGGCAATCCTTGCCAAGTTCCAGGCAAATACCGGATCCCGTGGCTGAAAACTTGAAACCGAATCCCATACCGGCCATCCAACCAGTAGTTGCGGAAGAACCGCATCCGGATGTTCTGCTTGTCAGCCGCGCCCGTGAAGGGGACGTGGCGGCATTCGAAACTCTGGTGAAGCAGTACGACCGGCAGGTCTTCCGGATCGCACAGCACATCACCCAGAATCGCGAAGACGCGCAGGATGTTGTTCAGGATGCGTTTCTGAAGGCGTATCAGAAGCTAGACCAGTTCCAGGGGAACTCCAAGTTTTATACCTGGCTGGTTCGCATTGCAGTCAACGAAGCCCTGATGCGGCTGCGCAAACGGCGCACTGGCAAAATGGTTTCCATTGACGAAGATATACAAACGGAAGAAGGTTCTGTTCCGCGCGATCTGGCGGAATGGAGGCCGAATCCGGAGCAGCAGTATAACCAGGCTGAACTGGCCGAAATACTGCGCAAAACAATCAATGGACTGCCGCCCGGCTTTCGCGTCGTCTTCGTTCTGAGAGACGTGGAAGGTCTTTCGACAGAAGAGACAGCCGAGACGCTTGGACTCAGCGTGCCGGCAGTCAAATCGCGGCTACTGCGGGCGCGGCTGCAATTGCGGGAACGGCTGAGCCGCTACTTCCGCAAGAGTGATGGGGATGGTGCCAAGTGACCTGCTCGGAATTTTTAGC
>CAZZUX010000026.1:30859-37289 GCA_964657395.1 uncultured Ktedonobacteraceae bacterium | reverse complement strand
TAAGCTGCGCCCAGTCCGCGGCCTGAGGCGGCAGCATGGATGCGGCACGTGTAGTGACGGCGAAGCTTCTGATCCCGAGCCTGACTTGACGCATACTCGACATTTAAATGCAAAGTATCGTCTTTCGGCCATGCTGATCATGCCTGTAGGCTTCAGCAATGAATCATGTAGCCCATTTCGCCATCAACGCCGACAACGTCGAGACCAGCCGAGCTTTCTATGAGGCTGTCTTCGGATGGAAGTTCAATCCATACGGTCCTCCGGGCTTCTACCAGATCGACACCGGCGCAAAGCCAGTAGCTCTTCTTGGCGCATTGCAGCAGCGCAGATCCTTAGTGCCTGGCGTACAAACCCGGGGTTTCGAATGCACGATTGCCGTGGCTTCGCTTGACCATACGGAAGCCATGCTGCGAGCGCATGGCGCCAAGATCCTGCTTGAGCGCTCCACAATCCCACATGTGGGGCATCTGCTGTTCTTTGAAGATCCCGGCGGCAACTACGTAGGCGCTATCCAATTCGATCCTTCATCGGAGTAGCGATGCGGTTGAATTGTTCAAGAATCCAAGAAGGTTGACGGACTTACTCGGGCGCTCTGCGTAATCCCAACGCCATTGCCACAATGGATCGCCATAGATTGGGCACCTATGGCGGGGACGACGGGGCTCGAACCCGCGACCTCTGCCGTGACAGGGCAGCGCTCTAACCAACTGAGCTACGTCCCCAACTCATTCGACATAAACGCACCTTGACTCACAGGTCGCAGGTTCGTTCACGCACCCATGAAGTGTATCAGAAAAGACGGAGACGCTTGCAGAGTCTTGCTCGCCGCTGCGCACTGCTCGGAGCGCGGATTGAGACGCGGCTTCATTATTTCTTTAACATTTCCAGCAGCAAGCATCCGACAACCCGCATCCTGCGTCCACCACAGCAAGGCTTTCTGTCCGGCAGATTCCTGCCCAGGTGCGGAAGTCGCCTTATCATTGATAAGTACTGCACCGATGAGCTCGGCCGACCGGCCGGCAAGAGTAGAACAAACGAAGATTCCAGATGATTTCAGAGGGGTGAGCAAGTCAGGTGAAGATTTTAAAGAGCAGCGGTAAGCAAAGTCATGCGAATGTCATCATGGAATTCCACATTTCCCGCAGCGCCAGGAAGCGTTACGGAGTGGAAGATACCCTCTTCTCTTTTACAGGGAACGTGGTATTCGCAGACGTAGCCGCCAGCCGCAACCTCGCGCACAGAATGAACACTGTCCGCGAAACCTCCGAAAGTCCTGAACTTGCAGTCAATCCAGGCGCGCTCTTCGCCATGGGGCTGATCGATGAAGCGACTCATGCTCTCTTCGCTCATTACCGTGAAACCATCGACCCGCTGGTTCTAGCGGACGCTCTGACGTGGTTTCAGGAGAAGGTAGGCAGGGAAGGGCTGGAGACACTGCTGCTGACATTTGTTGAAAGGTTTCCCGGCACCAGCGTCTATCAGGGCGAAACTACGGCTGCCGACTGGCTGCAGGGATCAACCAACGGCTACCCGCATCGGCAGGCAGCGTTTGAAGAGATTGTTCTGCTGTGGCTCGCCAATAAGAATCCTGCGTTTCTGCCGTTCAAGGAATTATTTGATGACACTCAGCTTCAGCCGGCAGAGACCTATAAGACAGTCACGGCGCAGCTTCGCGACTACTTCGCGACGCGTCCGCCGGTGGATGATGAATATCCGAACCTGATTGACCTGATGCTCGCGCCGCTACAGGCTGCACCGGATTCGCTGAGTGGACAGCTGGCCTTTTTACAGCGTAAGTGGGGAAGCAGGATAGCTGATCTGCTCCGTCGCCTGGTGCTTGCAGGCGACGTGTTGAAAGAAGAAGAGCTCGCGGTCTGGATGCGCTTCCATCCGCCATCGGAAAACGCTGCTGAGGCAGGGCGTCGCTGGGGGCATAAAGGCGCCTTCCAGGGTGGTCGTGGTGAGGTTCCAGATTTCGCCGTGCAGCAGAATGAGTACGAACGGTTCAGCCCGGACCAGGACTGGATGCCGAACACTGTCCTCATCGCCAAGAGCACGTATGTGTGGCTCGACCAGCTGTCCAAGCGGTACAAGCGGCACATTCACCGGCTCGATCACATTCCGGATGAAGAGCTTTCCACGCTTGCGTCCCGCGGCTTCAATGCACTCTGGCTGATCGGGGTGTGGGAGCGCAGCCGCGCTTCGCAGACGATCAAGCGGCTCTGCGGGAATGCAGATGCCGTGGCTTCTGCCTACTCGCTGTATGACTACACCATTGCAGCCGATCTCGGTGGTGAGGAAGCCTACCGCAACCTTCGCGATCGTGCTTCTGCAAAAGGCATTCGGCTTGCCAGCGACATGGTGCCGAATCATATGGGCATCGATTCCAGCTGGGTCGTGAACCATCCTGAATGGTTCCTCTCCCGCCACGACAGCCCTTACCCCTCCTACCGTTTTGAAGGGCCGGATCTTTCCAATGACGACCGGGTCGAGATCAAGATCGAGGACCATTATTACGAGCAGAGCGACGCCGCAGTCGTCTTCCGCCGCCGGGATAAGTGGACCGGCGACACACAGTACGTCTACCACGGTAATGACGGCACGAGCTTTCCGTGGAACGATACTGCGCAGCTGAACTACCTCAGTGCGCAGGTGCGTGAGCAGGTCATCCAGACCATTCTGCAGGTCGCCCGCTCCTTCCCGATCATTCGTTTCGACGCGGCCATGACCCTGGCCAAGCGCCACATTCAACGGCTCTGGTTTCCCACTCCCGGCTCCGGCGGCGCAATACCGTCACGCGCCGAATGCAGCATGACGACAGCTCAATTCGATGCTGCCATTCCACACGAGTTCTGGCGGGAGGTAGTTGATCGCGTCGCCGTGGAAGTGCCCGGCACCCTGCTGCTGGCCGAAGCCTTCTGGCTGATGGAAGGATACTTCGTCCGCACCCTCGGAATGCATCGCGTCTACAACAGCGCGTTCATGGTCATGCTGCGCGATGAGGACAATGCCAACTATCGTTCTGTCTTGAAGAACACGATGGAGTTTGATCCGGGCATCATGAAGCGGTACGTCAACTTCATGAGCAATCCGGATGAGCGCACGGCGATCGACCAATTCGGCAACGGCGACAAGTTCTTCGGCGTGGCATCGATGATGGCCACCCTGCCGGGCCTGCCGATGTTTGGTCATGGCCAGGTCGAAGGATTCACCGAAAAGTACGGAATGGAATACTACCGGCCGAAGTATGACGAAACACCAACCGACTGGCTGGTGGAGCGCCATCAACGCGAAATAGCACCGCTCTTACACCGGCGTCGCATCTTTGCAGAAAGCGACAACTTCCTCCTCTATGACTTCTGGCGTCCTGACGGAACGGTCGACGAGAATGTCTTCGCTTACTCGAACCGCAGCGGCGATCAGCGCGCGTTAATACTTTTCAACAACAGCTACTCGTCGACCAGCGGCACCATTCATCACTCGACCAACTATGCTGACAAGGCCAGCGGTTCCATGCGACAGCGCGAGGTTCGCGACGGCCTCGGTCTGGTCACAGGCGATGATGTATTCGTCGGCTTCCGCAACATGAGCAATGGCCTTGAGTACATTCGTGTTGCTGCAGACATCGGGCATCAGGGTTTCTCGATTGATCTTCGCGGGTATCAGTATGCCGTGATGCTGGACTGGCGCGAGCTTCGTTCGGACGCGCAGCATCCATGGTCCCAACTGCATGATCTGCTGCACGGAGAAGGCGTACCAAGCCTCGAAGAAGCGTTCACCGACCTGACCATGAAGCCCGTGCACGACGCAGTGCTCGCGCTGCTGGAGCCAGTGTTGATTCGTGGTTTCGCCGAGGAAGGCCATCGGCTGGCTGACTCTCTCAAGAAGGCACCGGTAGCCGCCGCGACTGCTGCGGCAGACAAGAAGGCGATCCCCAGCCTGGTTCCCGAGCTTGTGAAACGCGCCAATACTTTGCTTGCCGCGGCACGAAGCAGTCTCGGCTGGACGGAGCCTGCATTCGATGGCACCATGCGTACCGCTCGTCGCGGTGCGGAAGCTGCCAGGTATGCAGACGCGGAGTTGACAGCCCGGCTGCAGGGTCTGGTCCGTATCCCGGCTGTGGAAGCTGATTCGACAGAGGCCTGGCCAGATGCCGCGCGAGAGATCCTGCCCAGTGTAAGTCCGCGCACCAACGCTGGAGCGGTATGGGCACCTGCAGTCGCTGCCACTGTCCTGCAGTGGATCCTTCCTCTAGTCAGCGAATCATCGGTAAGTTCGGTTTCGCCGCAGGCAGCAGGGAAGTCCGGCCAACCCGACGCTTTTGAAGAGATGCACTTACGCAAGCCGCTCGCGCGAGCTTTCGAGGGCTTCCAGCTGAAGGGCGAGGATGGCTGGCGCGCAGCTTCACGGGTACGACTGCTGGTGAAGGAGGATGTACAGAATGCGTCCCCTGCGTTGGATCTTCTTGCCGAACATTTTCAGCAGAGTGCCGAGGTCCGCTGGCTCGCTGGTGTGCACGAAGCCTCAGGCAAGACGTACTTCATCAAGGAATCGTTCGAGCAGCTCCTGTGGTGGATACAACTGCCAAAGCTGATCCGTGCGAAGGACCTGGCTCATGCCTCGACTGTCTTTGCTCAAATGCACGAGCAGGCAGCAGCCGGGGACGCCGCAGCGTTGGCGGCCGGTTACGATTACGATAAATTGCTGAAGAATATCGATAGTCCAGCGAGTGCGGTCGTGGCCGCCGCATCCTCTGTCTTGAAAGGGATTGTAGGTTTCGCCAAAAAGCTGGAAGACGCCGCCAGTACTGAGGTCAACAGCCTCAAAGCTGCTGTGACTGGCAAGAAGGCAAAGCCGTCGGCACCGCCACAGAAGAACGGCACCAATCCCAAATCTGCAACAGGGACATCGGTTGAGGCGAAGAAAAAAGCAACAGCAGCTGCGACCAGCTCTACTACGAAAGCCAAAAGGCCGACAACTGCCAAGCCTGCGAAGAAAACGCCTGCCGGGAGCAAAGAACCCTCGAAGTGAAGGCGGCTTCCGTATACCTTGCAACCTCGTTCGCGCTGCTCCTCCAGTCTGCTGCAATCTGGCCGCAGCATACTGAAGACACCACACTGCCGGACACCACGATCCGGGTGCAAAGCTCAGCCGTACTGGTCCCGACACTTGTTGAGCAAAAGAACGGCGACATTGTGTACGGGCTCGGAGCCAAAGACTTCCAGCTCTACGATGACGGCGTGCTGCAGAAACTTCGTGTTGACGAAGAGATGGACACAGCTCCGGTTTCGGTCGTGGTTGTTATCGAAACCGGCCGAAGCAGCGCACTGCAGTTTGAACGGATCAGCCGAATCGCGTCCCTGCTCGATTTGTTTCTACAGGATGGGAAGAGCGATGCAGCCCTCATCACCTTCGACTCGCAGGCTCAGATGGTGCAGGACTTTACGCGCAATGCTGAAGTCATCAATTCGCACATCCGCGAGCTGCAGCCTGGCGATGGTGGGGCTGCGATTTACGACGCGGCTGCTTTCGCCCTTGATCAACTCTCCGATCGCTCACCCGAACGCCGCCGTGTTCTACTGCTGATCAGCGAGACACGCGATCACGGCAGCCGAAACGTTAAAGTCGATGAGCTCGTCAAGAAGATCGGCGCCAGCAACACACTGGTCGTCAGCCTTGCCTTCGGACCGGCCAAAGCCGAATTTCTGGATGATCTGAAACACGGCGGCGAAGGTGGATCGAGCGCCAACCTGATGACCGTCCTGATGATGGCGATCAGCGCAGCGCGGAAGAATGTTGCGAAGGAAATCGCTACCATGAGCGGTGGCGAGTATGCACCCTTCTCCACTGAGCGCACCTTTGAAGAACATCTGCATACGCTCTCACAACATGCGCGCAACCGCTACCTGCTGAGCTTCAGTCCATCGAATGCAGCACCCGGTCTGCATCCGCTTACGGTCAAGCTCACGCGTGATATCGATGCACGCATTGTGACCAGAGCAAACTACTGGGCCGAGAGCAGCACCGACAGCCGTTGAGCAACGGCTATATTCTGAAAGAGGATTAAACACCATGAGTGAAACTGTAGAACTGCATGCCAGTGACGGCCATCAACTGGATGCCTATGTATCCAGACCAGCAGGAACGCCTGTCGGCGGCCTGGTCGTCGTGCAGGAGATATTCGGCGTCAATCAGCACATTCGCAATGTAGCCGACAGCTATGCGAAAGATGGCTTTCTGGCCGTCGCTCCGGCCATCTTCGACCGGGTCGAGAGAAACGTGCAACTTACCTACGAGGGCCCGGACATGCAGCGCGCCGTCGCCCTCATGCAGAAGCTCGACATCGACAAGGCGCTTCTTGATGTTGAGGCAGCCCTTGCTTACGCAAAGCAGGAAAGTCACGGCAAAGTCGGCGTGATCGGCTACTGCT
>CAZZUX010000026.1:0-30759 GCA_964657395.1 uncultured Ktedonobacteraceae bacterium | reverse complement strand
CTTGCTTACGCAAAGCAGGAAAGTCACGGCAAAGTCGGCGTGATCGGCTACTGCTATGGCGGTAAGCTTGCATGGCTGGCCTCCACACGCCTGCATCCGGCAGCAGCAGTTGGGTACTATGCCGGCGGTATCGGTGAGTTTGCAGAAGAACAGCCGAATGCGCCCACCATTCTTCATTTCGGTAAAGAAGACACCCACATTCCAAAGGAGCAGGTCGACAAGGTGAGCGCCGCTCATTCTGAAGTGCCGATCTACTGGTATGACGCAGGTCATGGATTCAACTGCGACATGCGCAGCAGCTACGATGCTCCATCCTCAAAACTGGCGCGCGAACGATCCCTCGCCTTTCTGAAGCAGCATATCGCCGCCTCCTGAGGCCGCTTTTACAGCAAATTGTCGTGCAGGGGCGCTCCATGCGAGCGCCCTTTCTCTTTCCGATTGCGAACGCATGTTTTCTGTTCCTTTTGCGCGTCGTCCGAGGACCTTTCGACATCTATTGGATTGATCCATGCAGCACCGTCGCAAATAAATCTGTTGCGAAGAAGCGTACGTAGCGCACAACGTCAGCCACATCGAAAGGCAATCAGCACCGCATGGCATCAGCGACGACGACGATGGAAGGTGCAGCAAGCATGCCATGGCGTCCCCGGGTCAATCCGTGGGCCATAGCCGCAACAGTTGCCCTGGCTGCTTTCATGGAGGTGCTGGATACCTCTATCGCCAACGTGGCTTTGCCGTATATTGCCGGCGGCCTGGCAGCCAGCCAGGACCAGAGTGAGTGGGTACTGACAACTTACCTGGTTGCCAACGCAGTGGTGTTGCCCATGGGCGGCTGGGCTGCGAGCGTCATCGGCCGCAAGAACTTCTTCATGCTCTGCATCATCATCTTCACGATCTCTTCCTTCCTCTGCGGCATAGCTCCGTCTCTTCCATTGCTGCTCGTCTTTCGGGTACTGCAAGGTGCAGGCGGCGGAGGTCTGCAGCCAATGGCGCAGGCCATCATGGCGGATTCTTTCGAACCCCGCAAACGGGGACTGGCATTCGCGCTCTACGGCCTGGTAGCAGTCCTGGCGCCATCGATCGGACCGACGGTAGGAGGATGGATCACGGACAACTACAGCTGGCACTGGATCTTCTACATAAATATTCCAGTCGGTATGCTCGCATTGTTCCTGACCCAGCGATTGGTTGAAGATCCGCCCTTTCTCAAGCACGACTGGTCGAATTTCAAACGGGTAGACTATGTCGGCATCGCACTGCTGGCGCTTTCCATGGGTTCGCTTGAGATATTTCTCGACAAGGGCGAAGAGCGGGCGTGGTTCGGATCGCACTTCGTCGTAAGCTTCATGATCATCTTCGCCATTTCATTCGTCTCGCTGCTTTACTGGGAGTGGAATGTGAAGGAGCCGCTCATGGAGTTACGACTTTACAAGTTCAAGAATTTCGCTGTCTGCTCTTTCCTCATGCTGGTCACGGGTGGCATCCTCAACGCCTCCACTGTGCTCCAGCCGCAATTTCTGCAGCGTGATCTTGGGTACACCGCGACGATCGCCGGGTTGGCGCTTTCTGCAGGCGGCCTCGTGCTCCTGGTTGTCATGCCGCTGGCGGGCCAGGCTGTCACCCGATTTCCTGCGCGCAATATCATTGCTTTCGGGTTCATCCTGTTCGCCGGCGGCTTTTTCTACTCGGCGACTCATATCAGCCTCGGCATCAGCTTCGGCTTCGCCTCGTGGCTGCGCGTCATCCAGATCGTGGCGATTCCCTTCGTCTTCATCTCGGTCACGACTGCAGCTTACTTCGGCCTGCCGTCCGAGAAGAATAACCAGGTCGCGGGTCTCATCAACTTTGCCCGCAATATAGGCGGCAGCATTCTCATCTCGCTCAGCAATGCTTATGTCACCGAGAGCGGTCAGTTTCATCAATCAGCCTTGCTCAACCACCTGACACCCAACTCGCCGAATTACCAGCAGGCGATCAGCGGCTACACAAATGCCTTCAAGGGAATCGGCGGTGCGGCCAACGCGGGCCTGATGGCCCAGACCACCATCTACAATCAGTTGCGCGCGCAGACGGAGAGCCTCGCCTATGTCGATGTCTACTACGTACTTGGCGCAGCTTCCATCATCATGATTTTTCTCAGTTTCATGCTTGACAGGAACGATCCTAAGGCCGGCGGCGCTCCCGCAGGCGCGGTCCATTAGGCTTTCAACCCTGTAACTGAAACTCCGATTAGACTTGTCGAAAGACAAGTCGCAACCGGGAGCAGGGAAGCATGAGTGCAGTGGAATATGCGCGAAAGTGGCAGGAGCGCTTTCTTAAGGAGTTGAAGGGTCTGCTCTGCATTCCGAGCATCTCGACCTTGCCGGAACATGCGAAGGACTGCCGGCATGCTGCAGAAGTTCTCGCCCAGGAACTTGGCCGGATCGGCCTTGAAAATGTCAGGCTCATCGAGCTTGGCGGACACCCGCTTATCTATGGAGACTGGCTCCATGCAGAGGGTAAACCCACCTGTCTCTGCTATGGACACTATGATGTGCAGCCTCCGGATCCGCTGGATGAATGGCTCACTCCTCCCTTCGAACCCACTGAGCGCGACGGCAATCTCTATGCTCGCGGGGCCGTGGATGATAAAGGCCAGATGTACATGCACCTCAAGGCCCTGGAGTCGCTTTTTGCCTGCGGCCTTCAGGAACAGGAGGACGGCGGCGGAGGCACGCTGCCCATCAATGTCCGCGTAATCCTCGAAGGCGAAGAGGAGGTCGGCGGCGAGAGCATTGCCCGCTTTGTGCGTGAACACCCGGAGGAACTTAAGGCCGATTTTGCCCTTGTCTCCGATACGGAGATGTTTGCGCCGGACCTGCCCACCCTGTGCGTAGGCTTGCGCGGCATGATCTATACCGAGATTGAAGTCAGGGGTGCCAAAACCGATCTCCATTCCGGCATGTACGGGGGAGCAGCACCTAATCCGTTCCTGGCGCTTACGCAGATTCTCGCCCGACTGAAGGACGACCAGGGACACATCCTGATTCCGGGCTTCTATGACAAGGTCACCGCTCCCTCTGCGGAGGAACTCGACGCATGGAAGCGTTTGCCGTTCGATGAAGCGCACTACCTCAGTTCAGAAGTTGGTTCACGGGAGCTGGTGGGCGAACCCGGCTTCAACGTAATGGAACGCACCTGGGCACGACCGACACTTGATGTTCACGGTATGCCCGGCGGGTTCATCGGGGCCGGCGCCAAAACTGTCATCCCCGCGAAGGCAACAGCCAAGGTCTCCATGCGCCTGGTTCCGAACATGGAGACGGAGGAGGCTTTCGAGCAGTACAAGAGCTTCGTCGAGAGCATGCGTCCTGCGGGCGTGGACGTGAGTGTCAGGCTCATCCACTCGGGTGAGCCGCTGGTCATTTGTACCGACAATCCATACGTGAAGGCAGCGGAACATGCCCTGCGCGAGGTCTTTCACAAGGAGACAGTCTTTATTCGCTCTGGCGGTTCTATTCCGATTGTCGGCGAAATCGAGAAGCATTTGGGAATACCCACTGTCATGATGGGTTTCGGTCTTCCGGATGACAACCTGCATGCGCCAAACGAGAAGTTCCATGTTGAGAACTTCTATCGAGGCATCGAATCCATCATTCTCTTCTTTGAAAAGGCAGGAGAAGGTTCATCAGTAGAAGCGGGACGGCACTGAACAAATTGCTGCCTGCTGAAGCCGGTCCCCACTTCGCGGGGTTTGTGCTCGCCGGAGGCGCAAGCAGCCGTATGGGCTCGGACAAAGCCATGCTGATGCTGCACGGTCACCCTCTGGTCGAGCATGCCGTCACCCTGCTGCAATGTGTCTTTGAAGATGTGAAGATTGTGGGTTCGCGGCCGGATCTCGCCGCATATGCGCCGTTGGTTCCGGACCTGCGCGAAGGCTGCGGACCACTCTCCGGCATCGAAGCAGCCCTTCACGCCAGCATCGACTATGCCGTGTTCATCCCTGTGGACCTCCCGCTGCTGCCCGCCGCTTTTTTCCGTCTCATGATCAGCCGTCCCCTTCGTACGGGCGCCCTTTGCACCATTCCACAGTTTCAGGGAGCGGCCCAGCCGCTCTGCGCCGTCTACCATCGCAGGCTGCTTCCTGCTGTTTCCGAATCGCTCCAGGCTGGTGACTACAAGGTGATGCGAGTTGTCGAGCAAGCAGCCCTGGCCCTGCAGCCCACCCAGGCCATCGACCGGTTTCATCTTGAAGCAGTTCTCGCAACTGAAGACCAGGCAGCCTGGCCGGCCAACATCCACAGCATCTTCCTGAATTGCAATACACCTGGTGAGTTCTCAAGGCTCGCGCAACAGGTACATTAGGTAGAGACGAAGCCTCATGGATACGAGCGACAAAGGCCGGACCGCCGGCACTTCTCAGCAGGAATCGGGCAAAGGAGAGCGGCTAAGCTTTCCCAAGGATCTTCCTGTCGAAGTCATTGGCAGGCCGCAGTCGGACGACGATCAGCCTCCTCCGCCCTCGTCCGCGGAAGTTCCCGAGCATGAGGGCGCATCGGCTCGCGAACCTTTCATCGCCTTCGAGCATGTCTTTAAATCCTTTGGAGACCTCAAAGTCCTGGACGACGTGTCCTTCAAAGTTGGAGCAGGCGAAACCCTCTGTATCCTCGGCCGCTCCGGAGTTGGTAAATCCGTCTCTCTGCAACAGATCATGGGCTTCCTTAAACCCGACACCGGCAGCATTCGTATCGCCGGCCGGGAAATCACCACCATGAATGAAGAAGAAATGGAGCAGATCCGAAAGAAGGTCACCATGGTCTTCCAGAGCGGCGCCCTGTTTGACTCGTTGAGCGTGGGCGAAAATGTCGCCTTCCCCCTGCGGGAACGTCGCGAGCTGGAAGAAGATCAGATTCAACAGGTCGTGAGCGGCCTGCTGGACATGGTGGGTGTTGCCGGCATGGGAGAGTTGGCTCCATCCGATCTCTCAACGGGTATGAAGCGCTCAGTCGCGATCGCCCGCGCCCTTGCTTCCCAGCCTGAGGCAATCCTGTATGACGAGCCCACGACCATGGTCGATCCGATGATGGGCAGGCTGCTCGGTGACCTGATTCAGAAGCTCAAGCAGCAGCTCCACCTCACCAGCATCGTCGTCACGCATGACATGCGATTCGCCGAGCACCTCGCCGACCATGTCATGTTCCTCCACCAGGCCAAGGTTCACTTCTTCGGCACCATGGACGAGATGCGGCAGTGCGATGATCCCATCGTCAGGCAGTTTCTGGAACTGGATGCACTGGTTCTGCCGCAGGTCTAGCAATTGCCGGGAATTCTGGTTCCAAATCGGGTTCGAGCCAGGCTGAAAGTCACGGAAAATGAACGTTCTTCCGTGTTCCCTCTGGTACTCTGAGTTAGTCCGAATGGGGTATTACCGGGCGTTTCGAGCAATGCTAGACTTGGCGATCATCAGACGACAGGGGAACCAGCGCGTACCCCTGTAGCAGCCGCAATACGACGGTTGGAGGAAGATTTCGCTATGTCTCCAATCGTTCAACCACCCAGTGATGATGAACCTTTCTTACTGCGCCTACAACGCAGTGTCAGCACAGATCAGGAACACCAATGGCAGATCCAGGCTTCGTTCAGAGCTTTCAAACAATGTCATCCCGTGGCCGGACCGTGGCGATAGGGGACAGCAGGTCCTCGGCGAAACAGGTTTGGACGCGGCACCTGAAGGTCACGCTCTTCTGGGTAGGCATTGACGTACTCAGCGTCCTGGTCGCAGCTGCCGTGTCGATCCGCGAATGGATCGGACCTCTCGTAGGGCAGGAATCTGTCTCGCACAAGGTGGGCATGTTGGCGGACGCCCGCATGATGTCTGCCGGCTATCTGCTGTGGTTTATCGCCGCGCTCATCATCGTAAGCCGGCGCATGCACCTGTATGCACCCATAGAAGCCCGCAATACTCTGCATGACCTGCGCCTCAGCATTCAGGCCTGCTTTACGGCAGGATTGCTTCTGAGTGGTGCCCTCTACATCTCCCGAGGCGAAGTCATTTCGCGCGGCGTTGTCCTTCTCACTATCCTTCTTACTACGATCCTGATCGTCGTGCGTCGCCTGGTCTGGCGCTACATTGTCTACCGTCGCTACGAGCGGGGAATGGAAGCCAGGAACATCCTGGTAGTGGGTACCGGGCGCGTCGGCCAGGCGCTGCGGCATCACGTCGAAGGCATACGTCATCTCGGCTACACCTTCAAGGGTTACATTCATATTCCCGGCGTCGATGCTGACGGCGGAGCGAAAGATGAAGACATCCTCGGCACCTTTGAAGAGGTTCTCGAGGTCGCCCGGCTCCATTTCGTGGATGAGATCTTTCTTTGCTCGCCGGTAGAACGTGGCCTGGTGAAGCAGCTGGTCGAACAGGCCCGGGACGTCAGCGTCGACATTCGAGTCGTTCCGGAACTCTACGACGGGCTTGCCTGGAACAGTCCGGTAGAGTACATCGGCCAGTTCCCAACCATCTCCCTTCACCGCAGTGACGTGCCCGTCATCGGACTGATGATGAAGCGGGTCGTCGATATCCTGCTTGCGTCCCTCGCACTGATCGTGCTCTCACCCATTCTGCTCGCGATCGCCATCGCAGTGCGCATGGATTCACAGGGGCCGATCTTCTACGCCTCTGAACGGATAGGCAAGAAGGGACGCGTCTTCCGCTGCTTCAAGTTCCGCACCATGGTCCCCGATGCCGAGAAGAGGCGCGCAGAAATCCTGCACATGAATGAGCGCGACTCCATCCTGTTCAAGATAGCCAACGACCCCCGCATCACGAAGGTTGGCGGCGTGCTGAGGAAGTATTCACTGGATGAGATTCCTCAGTTCTTCAACGTCTTGAGGGGTGATATGAGCATGGTCGGCCCGCGTCCGCCCATCGCCAGCGAAGTAAAGAAGTACCAGTTGAACCATCTGCGCCGCCTCGACGTGACGCCCGGCATTACCGGACTCTGGCAGGTGCAGGCCAGGCAGGACCCATCCTTCGACAGCTACATCTCGCTGGACACAGCCTACGTTGAAAACTGGAGTCTCTGGCTCGACTTCAAAATACTCATCCGCACCTTTGCGGTTGTTGTGGGCGGAACCGGCGCTTAACGGAAGCTGGCCACCCTCAACATGACGCTCCAACTCACCAGGCAGCCCCTTCCTTCGATACACTGGTGAGGTGAAGATCGCCCTTGCCCAGATCAATCCAACCGTAGGCGACTTCTCTGGGAACCTCCTAAAAATCCTTGACTACAGTGCGCAGGCAGCGGAACGGCTTGCTGATCTCGTCATGTTTCCGGAACTGTCCGTCTGCGGCTACTGGCCTGCCGACCTGCTGGAAAAGTCCTACTTCATCGCCAGGGCAGAAGAGTCCGTCCAGGAGATTGCTGCAGCAAGCGCGCGGCTGAATATTGCCATTCTCTGCGGAACTGTTCGCAGCAATCCGGCAAGCGATGCCAAACAGCTCTCCAATACCGCTGTCCTGTTGAAGAACGGTAAGGTCATCTTTCAACAGCAGAAGATGCTGCTCCCGTTTTATGACGTCTTTGATGAGCAGCGCTATTTTGAGCCTGCTCACCAGCAAACACTCTTCTCTTTTCCAACCGGGAAAGGTCCGGAGCAGGTCGCGCTTACGATCTGCGAAGACGCTTGGAACGACAAAGCATTCTGGGAATCGCGTCGCTACTCTGTCGATCCAGTGGACGAACTTGTTCGCGCCGGAGGCAGCATCATCCTGAATATCTCCGCCTCTCCCTACTGGCGAGGCAAACGAAAGACGCGGGAGGCGATGCTGTCCGCACTCGCGCGGCGGCACCGCGTACCCGTGCTGATGGTCAACCAGGTCGGCGGCAACGACAGTCTCATTTTCGATGGCACCAGCCTTGCCATCAACAGTGAGGGCAATATCGTCGGCCAGGGTAAATCGTTTGAGGAAGACCTCATCGTTGTCGACACTGCCAAAATGCAGGGCGAGATCCATTCAACACTTGCCGGTCTCGACGCTGGTGCCTACAACGCACTGGTGCTCGGCACGCGCGACTATCTGCGCAAATGCAGCTTTTCAAAAGCGATCGTCGGCCTGAGCGGTGGCATTGATTCGGCGCTCGTCACCGCCATTGCTGTCGACGCCGTCGGAAGAGACAATGTGCTGGCTGTCGGCATGCCGAGCCCCTATTCCTCCGCTGGTTCTATCCACGACAGCGAAGCGCTGGCCAGCAATCTCGGCATCCGTTTCGAGATCTTGAAAATCGGCGCCATCTTCACCGACTACACCACTACCCTCGAGCCGCTGTTCGCCGGCCGCGAACCCGACATCACCGAGGAGAATCTGCAGTCCCGTATTCGCGGAGCGCTGCTGATGGCCCTGTCCAATAAGACCGGAGCACTGGTTCTCACTACCGGCAACAAATCAGAGATGGCGACCGGTTACTGCACGCTCTACGGCGACATGGTCGGGGCACTCGCCGTCATCGGGGATGTCGTCAAGACAAACGTCTATCGCCTGGCTCAGTATGTGAACCGCAATGGGGAAGTCATTCCGCAGAACATAATCGAGAAACCGCCCTCTGCGGAATTGCGGCCTGGTCAGGTCGACACAGATTCACTGCCACCCTACGAAGTACTTGATCCCATCATCGAAGCCTACGTTGAGCGCTACGAGACACCAGAAGCCATCTCGCAGGAGCGGGCAATCGACCTTGAACTGGTGCGCCACGTTGTCAAACTCATCGAGCGCAGCGAATACAAGCGGCAGCAGGCTGCGCCGGTGTTGAAAGTCACGCCAAAATCCTTCGGCATGGGACGCCGTTTTCCCATAGCCGTCAAAGTCCAGGTTTGATTCACGAAAGGATTTTCATGCAGCTTCGTCACTCCCTGGCTCTTGCCACATTGAGCCTCGCATTTGCATCGAGCGCGCTCTTCGCGCAGTCACAGGCAGCGCCGGCTCCGTCTCAACAACCGCCCTCCGCTCCTGCTCCTCAGGCTGCACCGGCTTCGCCGGCAACACAAGCGGCGCCGGCAACACCGCCGCCATTTCCGCTCGTCGATCGGGCAAACTTCACTGCCACGACGCCGACATCAGACACCGTCAATGCGTTCCTGAAAGCATCATGGGGATATGATCCCAACCGCTTGTGGCAGGTACAAGCCATCCAGAAGACTCCGGTGCAGGGCCTCAGCAAAGTTGTTGTGCTGGTAGAAGAAAAAGGCGGCCAGCAACAGCAGCCGGCCGCTTTGTCCTTCTTTGTTCTGCCCGACGGCAATCACCTGATCGCCTCGGAAGAAGTTCTCCCATTCGGTGCCGATCCGTACGCTGATTACCGCAAGCAACTACAGGCTCGTGCGGATGGCCCTTCACGCGGTGCGGCTTCGAAGTCACTGCTGATGGTGGAGTTCTCTGACTTTCAATGCCCGCATTGCAAAGACGCGCAACCCACCATCGACCGTCTCTTGAAAGATTTCCCAAGTGCCCACTTTGTCTATGAAAACTATCCGCTGAAGGCCATCCACAGCGAAGCGCTCAAATCCGCACAGTATGGCGCATGCGTGGCGAAAGCCGGCGGCAACGAAGCCTTCTTCAAGTTCGCCGACAACATCTTTACCAACCAGGCCAAGCTAACACCGGAGACCTCCGTAGCAGCACTGAAGGATGCGGCAACAGCCGCAGGTCAGGATCCGGAAAAGACCGCTACCTGTGCCTCCTCGCCCGAAGCAGCCCGAGCAGTCGACGCCTCCACGCAGCTCGCACATGATCTCGGTGTGACGCAGACCCCAACGCTCTATGTCAATGGTCGCGGTCTTCCGCTCGGCGGCATACCCTACGACACGCTCAAGCAGATCATCGCCTACCAGGCGTCGCTTGATGGCGTGCCCGCAGGACAATAACCGATCGGGAATGATTGCTATTCATGGTGGGGCAGCATAACTGCCGGCCCCGCTATCTCGGTGTGTTCGCGGCGGATCAGGTGCGGCGTCATCAGGATCAGCAGCGTACTCTTCTGAAGATTGCGCGTCGAGTCTGTCGTCGACCGGAAACCAGGAAGCTCACTCAGTCCAGGGATGCCGCTCACTGCCGCAGACTCCTGCTTGGTCAGATCGCTCACAAACGCGGTCGTGATGCCGTCGCGTGCAGTCAGTGTTGCGTTGAAAGCGCGATTCGTCAGCTCCGGAATGTCGTTCAACGACGCGCCCGCAAGTGCCTGTAGTTTCAACTCAAGTTCAAGCGTTACATCCTGTGATCGCAAAATGTGCGGGGTCACCTTCAGGTTCAGTCCAATATCCTGATATTGCACCTGCGGAATCGGCTGCTGGATGGATGAGCCCGCGCTTAAGCCAAGTGCTGCTAGCTCGCTCGAGAGACCTGCAGTTGAAATTCCGGCAATGCTTGTCCCAGTGCCGGTCAGACCGGAGTAACTGGATGTTTCAATTGGGTACTTTTCGCCCACCATCACTGTTCCTGCATCCTTGTCCTGCAGGCGCAGATGCACATCTTCAAGCATCCGGGTGTCACTGGAATTCAATGCCAGGTTGGCAGTCACAGAGGGGATCGTTACACCTGTCAAGGTAAGCCCGTTGCCAAAGACGCCGAATGCCTGGTTCAACAACGGATTGCTTACCTGTCCGGATGCAATCAGCACGGCCACGATGGCTTGCAGATCACCGGCAGGCGCCAGACCATTGGCAATGATCTGCTGTACCAGGCTTTGATTGCTGTTGATGATGCTTTGCACCTCACTCTCCACGTTGAACGCCGTGAAGGACTGCGGCAGTTGCACGCCGATGTTCGTGGTGCGCGAGGTATCGATTTCTATCAGCCGCACTTCCAGGTCAATCTGGCTCTTGCCATCCAGCAGATTGGCCAGTGTGTGATTCAATGCCAGCAGGCGGCTTTCGGGGGCCCGCACTGTGAGCGTGCCATTCGCCTGTGCGCTTGTCTGCTGCGCATCAAAAAGCGTTCGGGCCATGTTGCCGACATCTGTCATTTCGGCTGGTGTCAGTCCCGGAAGATACACCGTCTCCAGCACCTGACGCTGGTAGCGGTCGCGATTTTCTTTCGTGTCTTTAGCGACCAGCACGCGCTTTGGATCAAGCACCACGAAGAAGCTATTGGTCGCCATCTGCAGCATGTGCGACGCCTGCTTGAAGTCGATGTCGTCGCCATCAAAGCTGGTGCGGTTTACCTGTACACTCGGATCTACCGTCGCATTGATTCCGTAAGCAGACAGCACCTGCTGCAGTATGGTCTGCCCCGAAGAATGTATATGGAAGCTGTGATTATCGCTTGATGGCTGCAGCGCAATAATGCCGGCCAACTGAACGCCGTTGCTTTCCCGGTCATCGGCAGTCATGTTCAGCAGGCTGTCTTCATGCTGCAGGACTGCCGGGTTCTTCGGGTCGAAAGCTGTCGCTTCACGCAGTTTTGAATTCGCCTCGTCATTCCTGCCGAGTAGCCGAGCCTTGTCTGCTCCCTGCAGCAACTGCGTCGTCAGGTTTGCCTTGGCAATTTCTTCCGCAGCCGCATAGTCGCGATTGGCGGGATCCAGCGACATGGCTTTGGCGAAGTCATCGTATGCCTCACGAAGGTTGTTGTGCTCAACTGCCTTGGCGCCGGCGAGGTACACGTGTTCAGCTTCACGTCGAGCCGAGATGCCGCCCGGTCGCCCATGCTCCGTCACCTTTACCGTAGACGATGTCTGTGTGTCTGCTGCGACATTCACCTGCTCAGGCTGCGGCTTTGCCACCGGCGCTGCGACCTGGGCGAGAGACACACCTGTGAGACCGAACGCAACAAGCGACGCCCATCCAGCGGTCCGTCTTCGGCTCATTCCCATGCCTGCCTCAAGCTACCGCACCTTCGGCAACGCTCGCGAGCAGTGCCTGCATCGTGCTCGCCGTTATCTCCGGTTTACATGCCAGCAGTTCCGACAAAGAGTACACACCGGTGGCTACAGCAATCACCGGAAGATGGTTTGCGCGAGCAGCGGCCACATCCGAAGGCGTATCGCCGACGACACAGATGGTGGCCTTCGCACCTGCTTCTGCACGCGCCAGTTCGGCGGCTGCATGCACCATGGCAGCGCGATCTTCATGCGCATCGCTGAAGCCACCAAAGGTGAAGTAGTCGCGCAAACCGGCAAGCTCGATCTTTGTCCAGCCAATGGCTTCGAGATTACCCGTCGCTGCTCCCAATACTCGGCCCAGACTTTGCAGATGTTCCAATGATTCACGGACACCCGGCATGACCGTGATTCGCATGTCGGCGCGCCGCTTTTCAACCAGGTTGCACATCCGCGCATGGATTGCTTTGCGATGAGGCAGCCATTGCTCGCGTGGAATGCCTGCGTATTCAAACGCCTGCGCCAGAATGCGGGAATCCGTATTGCCGTGCAGTACCACTCGCTCCAGCGAGATCTCCTCGCCCATCACGTCGCGCACACTATCAGGGAACGCATCGTTGTGTACGCCGCCCTGCGCTCGCAGCAGGGTTCCGTCTATGTCGAAGAGGTAGGCGTCAAACCCGTCCCACCGGATACCAGCTTTAGAGATTGCTACCTGCGGGTCATCCGGACCCGGCCCGACTTCTTTCGACATCCACTACTCCAGCTAAGCCTGATTAACCTGCTTCTGAGGAAGCATCGGTCGAGCGCTGCGGGGCGGCCTCTTAAAGGTGACGCGCGCCTGCGCCGGATCGATGCCCAGTTCCTCTATGGTACGGCTGAGCGTGTTTCTGTGCATGCCGAGCTCCTTGGCGGCCTTGCACTGGTTGCCTCTATGACTGGACAGCACTTCCAGGATGAAGCGCTTTTTGAATTCACGAACAGCCTCGGTGTAGGTGATCCCGCCGGTATGCATCTGGATGACAAGGCTCTCTAGTTCGCGCTTCACTCGTTCCTCTTTCAATTCTGTTCAGCCAGCTTCAGCTTGTTTCAGTTTTACAGGTCAGAACGTGACAGTACCATTCCCGGGCAATATCCGGGGAGACTCTTTTCTAAACACGCTCACACCCCGGCGGATCTTCTCACCCAGGCCTCCTGGAATCATCGCCGACCCCTGGTGAGCCGCCCCTACAAAGTAGGGAAGCAGCTGTGATTGTGAAACCCACACTCGATCAGGAAAGAATGCAGTCACTGCCATCGCCAATGCCGCTGCCAGAACATAGCCCTTCACAAATCCGAACACCAGCCCCAGCAAACGGTCAGCCCAGCCCAGCCCAACCGTCCGTAACAGCCAGCGAACCACTCTACCGGTGATGCCAGCCGCCACCAATACCCCGATGGTAATCAGCAGAAAGGCCGTAGCATCTGCTGCCGGCAGCGAGTGAATGTACTGCACCAGTCTTGACGCGACCTGCGCATAGTACAGGCCCGCGATGATGATGCCGGCAATCAGGCCGGCGATCGAAAATACCTCCACGAAGAATCCGTTCATGGCAGCAGTGATGAACGACACCACGAAGATTGCGATGATGATCCAGTCAAGCGGCGTCATTCCGCTCACCCGCTATACACCAGCATCATTGCCTGTGATCATCCGGAGAGCTTCCAAATACTTCACCCGCGTCTTGATCACCACACTATCCGGCAGTGCTGGCGCCGGAGCCTGCTTGTTCCAGCGAATCTCTTCAAGGTAGTCGCGGACGAACTGCTTGTCGAACGATGCTTGAGGGCCGCCGGGAGCATAGCCATCAAGCGGCCAGTATCGCGAAGAATCGGGCGTTAGCACTTCATCCGCCAGGACAATCTCACCATCGACAAGACCGAACTCGAACTTGGTATCAGCAAGGATCAAACCCTGCGCAGCAGCATGCTCGGATGCCCGAGCATAGATAGCGAGGCTCAATTCTTTCAGACGTTCAGCATCTTTCCGGCCGATTCGCTCAACCATCGAGGCGAATGAAATGTTCTCATCATGCTCACCATTCTGGCTCTTCGAAGCCGGCGTGAAGAGGGGCTCGGGAAGCTTGTCCGACTCGCGCAGACCCGCCCGTAACGCGATCCCGCATAATTCACCAGCCGCCTTATAGTCCTTCCATCCAGAACCGGAAAGATAGCCGCGCACTACGCACTCCACCGGAAACATGGTCGCCCGATGAACCAGCATTGACCGCCCACGTAACTCGTCCGCATAAGGTCGCAGTGTCACAGGATATTTGTCCACATCTGTGGCTATCAGGTGGTTGGCAACCACATCGCGCAGGAAGTCAAACCAGAACAAAGACATCTGTGTAAGGATTTTGCCCTTGTCGGGAATTCCCGATCCAAGCACATGATCGAAGGCAGAGATGCGATCCGTAGCCACCAGCAACAGGTCGGAGCCAACCGAGTAGAGGTCGCGAACCTTGCCGCGAGCCAATAGCGGCAACTCGGAAAACTCGGTTTGAAGAAGTGTTGCCAACAGGAGGAGCCTTCCGAAGCGCAGGAGTGTCGAGTTCGATTTTCGAGACTCCCAGCGGCTTTGTCAACGGATCAAAAAATCTCTTCCGCAAGGCAATTCAGCAAGGTTCTATGGTACGCAGTGCAGTACTGATACAGGCATTTCGCCGCAGCAACAAGCGCGACAGCAGCACTGCAATGTCAGACACTCACCATCTGGTCGGAAACGTTTCGGTCTGCCACTGCTTCGCTGGCTTGGCCTGAATTGCGACTGCCGGTCCGCTCTCTACTCCGTTCCACCGCGCGCTCTGAACTTCTCTCAGCGCCCATCCTCACCGAAACTACTTTCGACACACCAGGCTCCTGCATCGTGACCCCGTAGATCATGTCCGCCGCCGTCATCATGCGCTTGGAGTGGGTGACCATCACGAACTGCGTGTCAACTGACATTCCCTTCAGCATTTCGGCGAGCCTGCCGACATTGGTCTCGTCGAGCGGCGCATCCACTTCGTCCAGCACACAGAATGGACTTGGCTGATAACGGAAGATGCCTACCAGCAAGGAAAGAGCAGTCAGTGCCTTCTCTCCGCCAGAAAGCAGCAGTACATTCTGCAGCTTCTTGCCCGGTGGTGAAGCGACAATATCAATGCCGCTGTCGGCGGAGTTCTCTTCATCGGTCAACTTCATAAACGCCTGGCCGCCGTTGAAGAGCTTGTTGAATGTCTGGGCAAAATTTTCGTTGATGCGTGCGAAGGCCTCATCGAACTTGGTACGCGTAATGCCGTCGATCTCGCGGATCGATGACTGCGTGTTCTCAATGGATTCGAGCAGATCTTTCCGCTGACCTTCCAGAAACGCGTGGCGCTCCGAAGACTCGCGGAATTCTTCCAGCGCCATCATGTTCACAGGTCCCATTGCATCCAGCTTGCTCTTGAATCCACGGCAGGCCTCGTCTTCGATCGTCAATTGCTCAGCCTCAAGCTTCGGTAGATCGGATCGATCCCGCAGTTCGTCCGCCGGCACTCCCAGTTCGTTCAGGCACGCAGCCTCAAGATGTTCCAGGTCGGCTGTCAGCTTCGCCTGGCGATTACTGCGGGCCGACTTAGCATCCCGTTGCGCGTCAAGAGAACTGCGCAATGCTTTCAATTGCTGTTCACTCTCATGCAGGGCTGCACGCAGCAGTCTGGCCTCTTCAGACCACCGCGCATTTTCTGCGAGCGCGGCATGGCGGATGCCCTCCAGCTGCTCGCGGGCAACAGCCAGCTCATCATTCTCACGCGTGCGTTGTGCTTCCTCCGCGGTCGCTGCCGCTATCTGCTGCTCCAGCTGGTTCAGCCGTCGCCCAAGATCCGCAAACATGCGATCAATACGCGCGAACGATGCTTCGGCACCGCGGTTGCGCTCCTCCAGGCCGGCGAGCTCTGCAATGACTGCGGCTGCTGCCTGCTGCCTTTCTTCGCGCACCAGCCTCCGCTGCTGGACATCTGCTTCCAGCTGCAGCAACTGCTGCTCAGCCTGCGCATGTTCTGCCTCGTAGCGCGCCGTCTCGTCACGACGTTGGAGGATCGCATTCTGCCGAGCTGCGCGTGCATCCTTGTTGCGCTCGCTCTCCAAATTCCAGTTCTGTAAACGCTGCTCCAGGCGACGCACCTCGGACTCCATCTGCCGCAGCGCCGCGCTCTGGTTGGCGCTTTCGCGTTCTGCCGTTCGTCGTTCCTCGCTCCTGCTTTCCAGTAGTCGATTGCTCTCAGCAATGAGACGAGCCAAGGTCTGAGCCTGGATATCTGTTTGAGCCAACTCGGTCTGTACAGCCTCCAGCTTCTGCTGTGCTTCCCTCAGCTCGCGCTTCAAAGCGAGCGGACCTTCTGCTCGCGGCTTACCGCCCGTCACTGTCACGTTGTGAAAACACTCTCCGGATGGCGCCAGGAAGAATGCTTTCGGATGCTGCAATGCAAGCGTCCGCGCCGTTTCGGAATCAGGCGTCACATACCCTTCGCGCAGCTTGGGCAGGATCGCCTCCAGCGATGTACCAAAGCCGTCCAGCACGCGCACACAGTCCTTCAGCCTGACCACACCATCGCGCTGCTGATAGTCACCGACGGCATCTTCGGTCTCGAATGAAAACTTCGCCTCCGCATCGTGTGGATGCACCAGGAACGTCGCGCGCCCATCTACTCCCGCACGCAGAAGCCGCATACCTTCGTCTGCTGCATCCCAGCTCTTCACCACTACGTAATTCAGCTCGTCACGAAGAAATTCATCTACCACGCTTTCATACTCGCCATTCACTTCCAGAAAATCTGCGAGCGTACCAACGGCCGCGAGGCGGCCCTGTCCGTTCTGTCGAAACAGCTTGCGCACGGTGTCGGTCGAGTAGCTATGCTCACGCAACAAACCCTCGAGTGAATTTCGTCGACCTGCGAGCGCCGCCTGCTCCCCGCGTAACTGGTCGCCGCGCTGCTTCGTCTCGGCCTCGTCCCGTCGCCGCGCCTCCATTTCGACACGCAACTGGCCGATCTCCGCCTCCAGCCTCTTCAACATTTCAGTGACAGATTCAAACGTCAGCGATGCCTGGCCGCGCTCGGTTCCCAGTGCATCCAGGTCTCGCTTCGCCGAGCCCATTTCTGCTTCCAGCCTCGCTGCCTCGCGCTCCAGCGTTGACAGTGCTTCTTCAGCCTGTGCTGTCTGGCTCCGCGCTGTATTCGCCTGGGCTGTCAGCTGCATCACGCGACGACGTTCTGCCTCAAGACGCTGCTCAGCCTGCTGCACAGCAGACGCCGCGTCCCGTGCCTGCTGGTTTTCAGCATTGGCGCGTTCGCGAAAAGCAGCCGCTTCGGCAGCTGCATTCTCGAGGAAGCTGCGGTTCTGTTCCCGCTCAACGGCGAGGCCTTCTACCTGCAGGCGAACCTGCTCCAGCTCGCCGGCAGCAGCAGAACCACGCGCAGCCAGATCCGCAATGCGATCCACGTTGGACTGGAAACGAGTGTTTGCCCGCTCCAACTCAATCGCCGCCTGGTTCGCGCGGCTGCTCTCCTCTTTGGCGTTCGCGTCGAGGGCGTAACCGCGGGTCACCTGCTCAGCATGCGCTTCGTCCAGCGCGACAATCTCGGCCGCGGCTGCTTCGATCTCTACTGTCAGGCTGTCCAGCTCCGTGCGCAGCGTCGACTGCTCTGCGCCCATCTGGTCAAGCCGATTGCGCAGGACTACCTGCAGCTTTGCTCGCAACTCATCACGCACAGCCGCATAGCGTTCCGCCTTCGCAGCCTGCCGCTTCAGCGAATTCATCTGTCGCGAAACTTCATCAAAAATGTCATCGATGCGCGCCAGGTTCTGCTTGGCCTGCTCCAGTCGCAGCTCCGCCAAACGCTTCTTGGTCTTGAAGCGCGTTATGCCAGCAGCCTCTTCAATAATTGCGCGGCGATCGTACGGCTTTGAGCTCAGCAGCTGTCCGATGCGCTCCTGCTCGATAATCGCGTAGCTCTCCGGACCCAGGCCGGTACCCATGAAGATGTCCTGGATGTCCCGCAGCCGGCACAATTTGCCATTCAACAGGTACTCGCTCTCGCCGGTGCGGAACAAGCGGCGGCTGATCACGATCTCGCCCGTGCGCGTCGAATTACGCTGGAACTTCCTTCGCCGGATCTTCAGCACAACGGAACCGGCAGGTGAGCCCATCTGCGCAGCAGCATCTGTGCCACCTTCTTCCGGGGCAAGCTCGGCTTCTATTTCATCGCCCTCTTCAGCAGGATTGGGCTGCACCTCTGCGATGATCTCTTCCGTCTCCGCCGTCCGCTTGCCTCGCAGCGTGTTTTCATCCCAGTCCGCATTCTTCAACTCGTCGTGCGGTAATTGGTCCGCGGGATCTCCGAGCAGCGGTCCATCCGCATAGGCATCCGGATCGATCAGGGTCAGCGAAACCTCGGCCATCCCCAGCGCCTTCCGCTCACGCGTGCCGGCGAAAATCACATCTTCCATCTTGGTGCCGCGCAGAGACTTGGCGGACTGCTCACCCAGAACCCAGCTCACCGCATCCAGGATGTTCGACTTACCACATCCATTCGGACCGACTACGACCGCCAGACCTTGTCCAGCGACCGTGATCTCTGTTCGATCGCAGAATGACTTGAAGCCCAGGATCTGGATCTTCTTCAACTTGAGCATGGACACCTCGCTCCGGGCGGTTGGAGGCTTGAAAGTGACGGCAACGAACGGATATCTCCGATCGAAGCGGCAGCATCGGCCCTGACGCGAATGTAGCGTCCGCCCGCAGCAGAGTCAACATCACCACCACTAGGTATTGTGGATAAGACGCCTTTATCCCTATTTAGCAGTACCCGACCTGCAAACAGCACTCACTGGAAGGTTCAGGGCTTCTGGGTCGGCCGCATCAGCACCTCGCTGATGAAAGAATTGGGCCTCTGCGAAACCAGTAACGCCACCGCATCCGCTACATCCTGTGGCTGAATCTTCCTGGCATTCCTTGCGCTCTGCTCTGCATCCTCGTTGGAAGAAACGGAATGTCCAAAGTTCGTGTTCACCGATCCAGGCGCAACCACGGACACCCGGATGCCGTGCGGGCGCAATTCTTCAGCAACCGAATACGTCAGCCCATTCAGTGCCCACTTGGAAGCAGAGTAGGCCGCTCCGTTCGGCAGGGGATTGCGACCAGCCAGGGATGAAATATTCACGATGTGGCCCGATTGCGCTGCAATCATCATGGGTGCAAACGCGCGGATCATCAGGTATGGCGCACGCAGGTTGACCTGGAACGTGGCGGTCCACTCGTCCGGAGCGAGTTCATGCAGCGGCTTACCGGTAAATGCAATCCCCGCGCAATTCACCAGGATGTCGCACCGTCCGAACTGCTGCTTCACCTTGTTCCCGAACTTTTCTATCTCTTCTGCTTGCGTCAACTCGCAGGGAATCGCAACACCTTTGCCACCGCTGTTCGTGATCCCGGCTGCTGCAGCATCCAGGCGCTCAGACGCTCTTGCCGTCAGCACCACCGTCGCTCCCATACTCCCAAGCTCGTGAGCGATCGCCACGCCGATACCGCGGGCTGCCCCGGTCACGACGGCCACTTGCCCCTCAAGTCTCCCGCTTTTCAGATCCTTATTCTGCGTCATACAGCCTCTACCCTCAGCTCACTTGGGATGCACAGCGCCTCCTCTGCCCGCACGGCGGTGATGCCCGCGCAAAGGTAACGCATTCATCCAGATTCGCATCTCTCTTGCTTATTAGTGGGCATTGACTACACAATGAAGCACGAAAACGACGAAACACTGTCAGGCACACTGGGTCTATTACTTGCACAGGCTGCTGGCGCTTTCTATAATCCAGCAACGTTGCGCCTGCGTTTGACTTGGCTTCGACTGCTTCCGGATACTTCTTCCGTTTTCAGGCACTGCTTGTTAATACAAAGGACTACCTGTCGTCTATTTGAAGAGTTCTCTCAGGAGAGTTGAATGAAGAAGGTCGTGTTTGCTTCCTTGCTGGCTGCTGCCACCGGTACCAGCGCATTTTGCGCAGCGCCACTGGTTTTGGCACAGTCGCCTGCACCTGCACCTGCTGCCCAGGCACCCGCAAATGCCGGCGCCCAGGCTGCCCCCGGCGGCGCTCAGCCTAACCAGATCACCATCAAGGACCCGGCCGAGTACAACGACTACTCCAATGCGATCAGTCAGTCTGCCCCCGCCGCGAAGGCCGCCGCCATCGAAACATTTCTCCAGAAGTATCCCAACTCTGTCGTAAAAACCGACATGCTCGAGCAGTTGATGGCCTCCTATCAGCAGGCCGGCAATATGGACAAGACCGTGGATGCTGCCAACCGCCTGCTCCAGGTCGATCCAAACAACCTTCGCGCTCTTGCCCTCTCCGTCTACATCGAGAAGAGCCAGGCCGCCTCGAAGACAGCTCCCGCCGATGCACAACCCATCCTCGACAAGGCTGCACAGCAATCGCAGACCGGTCTCGCCGCACCCAAGCCGGCGAACATGGCCGATGCCGATTTCCAGAAGCTGAAGACCGCCACCACGCCAATCTTTGAAAGCGCCATCGCTCTCGATGATGAAAACAAGAAGGATTACGCCGGCGCGATCGATGCCTTCAAAAAGGAACTGGCCTCGTACTCTGATCCTAACCAGACCACTTCGGGCCCAGCACTCAACGACACCTACCTGCTTGGCCAGGCGTATGCCAGCATGACGCCGCCGGATTATCCGAACGCCGTCTGGTATCTCACACGCGCTGCACACTTCGCCCCGGCACAGGCCCAGGCGCAGATTGAAAAGGCAGCAGAGTATTTCTACAAGAAGTACCACGGCAACATGGATGGTTTCCCCGACATTCAGACCCAGGTACAGTCGTCCCTGAACCCGCCCGACAGCTACAAGCCAACGCCGGCGCCGCCACCGCCGTCGCCTGCTGATCAGGCCGCAACCGTGGTTTCCTCTACGCCTGACTTGAAGACATTGAGCCTCAGCGACAAGGAATTCATCCTGTTCAATGGCAAGCAGGAAGATGCCGACAAGGTCTGGGCAGTCGTGAAGGGTCTCACTGCTGAAGTTCCGGGCAAGGTCATCCAGGCAACCGCTGATTCTGTCCAGATCGCCGTCACCGAAGATAACAAGGCGTCGAACAAGGCAGACTTCACCATCAACATGAAGGAGCCTCTGAAGACTGTTCCTGCGGTCGGCTCAGACGTCACCTATGTGGCGACGTTTGATTCCTACACCCAGAATCCACCAATGATCGTTCTTAGCAATGGTGGTCTCAAGGCGGCACCGGCAGCGACGCGCAGGCCTTCGGCGCGACGTCCGGCAGCCAAACAGTAAATCCCGGTCATTAGCAAATTGAAGGGCAGCCTGAACAAGGGCTGCCCTTTCTGCTGTTGCCCGCAATCCAGCCCCTCAGACCCTGTGATAGCTTCGAAACCATGGGTCGGAAATCCACATCTGCTGCCTGCCTCCTCGCTGCATCGCTCGTGGGCATCGGGGCACACGCACAGTGCTCTGCCAACAATTATGTTCACGATGGTGCACCTTCCTCCCAGCGCGACTGCCAGCCCATCGCTTCCTTAAAGATGCTGAGTGCTGCAGACATATCGGCAGCAGACGCGGACATCATTGCGTCACGACGTACTGACTTGCAGCAGGCCATGCGCTTCTATGGAGCTGAACCAGATGCTCCAGGCTGGGACTACCAGCAGGCTGTCTCACCCTTGCTGCAGAAACATATCCTGCTCGTCTATACCAACACCGCGACGACAAGGAAGGCTTCTCGCCTCATCGTCATTGTCCCGTCAGCTGCGGATGAAAAGGTGCAGGTTCTTCCGGCCTTTGAGCGCGGCTTGAACCCCTACCTGCCGGGATGGAGCTCAAAAGGAAGCTATGCCGTCTACAACCGGCTCCTTGCCAGTGAGACTGGACAGCAACCTCTCTCGATCCGCACGCCATGGCTTCAATATGCGTTGCTCTATCTCACCATTGCCGGTCGGGAACCTGCTATTCCGACCCAGACGGACAGCATCGAAGCTACCTGGAACCTGAATCTCAAGCGTGCATCGACCCCGGTCATCCTTACGAAAACAGATCGGAGTGCCGTCATTACAATCAGCGACACTTCAGCTGAGAAAACAAGCATTACCTGGGCCTTGACCTTCAACAAGACTGGACAGATGATCAAGGTCGAAAAGAGTGAATACCATCCGCAGAAAAGCAAGGCATTCACAACCATCGATCAAACGAACTATGAGCTGAACCGCGAAATTGAACATCGCGAAGCCCGCTCACAGTAGCTCAGGTAAAACTGGCTTACAAATAAAGCTGTCCTTCGTCCAATAAACGAAGGTGCTCATGAAGTCTCTACTCGCTTTTCTCCTGTCTGTCCCCGTTCTTGCGGCGTCCGCACAATCAGCTGCACCCGTATCACCTCGGGAACCTTTAACGCCCGGGCAGCATGCTGAAACCAGTTGTCCCATTCGCGCTGAGGAAGCCTATCTTTCCTCGCAGCCTGGACCTCCCTCGAACGACCCATCCCAGCCTTCTGCGCCAAGGCTCACCCTGCATGTAAGCCTGCTTGACCAGGAAGCCAAAACCATCCGCTCCTACATGGTGCATGCCCGCATCTCCACCACTCCCGCTAACTCCTTCGATAATCTTCCGCACTGGGCGGAGATCACGCGCAGCAGTCGCGGAAGCTTGCAGGCCGGCATTCCTCAGGCTGTAGAGTGGAGCTTCTCTGCCGGACGATTTACCACCCGCCTGCAGAGTGTCTGGTTCGACAAAGTTGTGTTCAGCGACGGCACCACCTGGAACAGGACACCGGGTGACAGCTGCACTTTCCGCGCTACCGGCCACATCGTACAAACCAGGCACTGATCCAGCTTCTGCGAAGCAGCCTGAATCGCAGTTCCGGCCGAAGCGACGATCGCTTAGCACCGACCAAGTGCCGTCATCTGCGATTTCAGCGCTTCAATCTCCCTGTCCGCCAATCAGCAATACGCCGAACCTCGAACGGTATACTAAACATTCGGCGAGACCTGCATGCACTTACTATGGTTGAGAGTGGCGGCTGTTTTGTACTGTGTCGGTTGCGTCACGACGCTGCCGGCGGTTCTGTACAGCCGTAAACGTCTGCAGCGAGTCGCCCTGCCGGCCACCCTCGGTGGCTTCTTCTTTCACTTCGTCGCTGTTGTCGAAATGCTCGCGGGCGCCCGGCACCTGGTACCCGTCGGCATGCACGAAGTAGAGTCGGCCTTATCCCTGCTCATCATCGCTGCCTACCTCATGGTCCTGTTCGCCTATCGCGCAACAGCTTTCGGAATCTTTGCTCTGCCACTGACGATCCTGCTGCTTATCACCCCGGCTGTGGGCAACGATCACGCCACCTTCGTTTCGCCCATGATGCGCTCGGGCTGGCTCTTCGTGCACATCGGCGCTCTGCTCGCCGCTTACGCAGCCCTCATCTTCAGCTTGCTCAGCAGCCTGCTGTATCTCATGCAGGAACAGCGGCTCAAGAGCAAGAACGGCGCCGGCTTCCTGGCATGGCTCCCACCGTTGGCCGTCATGGACAGGATCGCCTACAACAGCCTCATGATCGGCTTTCCATGCATGACCCTCGGTCTGCTTGCCGGCTCACTTATCGCCCAGGAAAGCGTTGGCCCCACCTACTTTCTCGATCCAAAGGTGCTGCTCTCCTTTGGCATGTGGGTGTTGTACATCCTCATGCTGCTGTTGCGGCAGAGTGTCGGGCTGCGCGGACGCAAAGCGGTCTACGTCTCGACCTTCACCTTCCTCGTCGTCATCAGTGTGTGGGCCGCTAACCTCTTCAGTTCTGTGCACAGGTTCCCCGGACCATGAAAATAGTCCTCTGGGGTGTCAACCACAAAACAGCTCCTGTCGAACTGCGCGAGAAGATGGCAATCGCCGCAGACCAGCTGCCTGAAGTCACGCGGCAATTGCTCCAGGCTCCCGGCACTCGCGAATGCATGATCCTCTCTACCTGCAATCGTGTCGAGTTCGTGGCCTTCCATGAAGATGGAAAAGCCACCCTGGCCGACGTGCTCGCTTTCCTCGAGCAGCAGTTCTCCATCGATTCCGCCAGTCTCCGGCCGCACCTCTACGAGTACCGCGAACGCGATGCCGTCAGCCACCTCTTCCGCGTCGCTTCCAGTCTCGACTCCATGGTTGTGGGTGAGCCGCAGATCCTGGGCCAGGTCAAGGAATCCTTCGCTGTTGCCCAGTCCGTCGGCGCCGTCCGAGCATCCCTCGACAAGCTGATGCGCATGACGCTGGTCGTCGCCAAGAAGGTCCGCACCGAAACCCGGATCGGTAGTTCGTCGGTCTCGATAGCCTCTACTGCCGTCGATCTGGCAAAACGCATCTATGGATCGCTTGAAGGCCGCCAGGTTCTGCTCGTCGGAGCCGGAAAGATGAGCGAGCTTGCTGCGCGACACCTTCTGCAACATGGCACTGCGCCCATCATGGTCGCTAATCGCACCTTCGAACGCGCGGTCAGCCTCGCGCAGAAACATCAAGGCCAGGCCATCCGGTTCGAAGACTTGCACGCCAACGCAAGCCGTGCCGACATCATCATCACCTCAACTGGTTCTTCGCAGCCTATCTTTGAACCGGAACACGTGCAGAAGATGCTGCACAAGCGGCGCAATCAGCCCATCTTCTTCGTGGACATTGCAGTTCCACGGGATGTCGATCCGCGTGTCAACAAGCTGGACAGCGTTTTCCTCTACGACATCGACGATCTGCAATCTGTCGCAGCCTCCAATGTAGCCACACGCGGCAGGGAAGCGGAAAAGGCCGAGCGCATCGTTGCCGAAGAAGTAGACCGCTTCCAGGAAGGTCAGCGAGCGCTGAATGTGGTGCCGGCAATTATCGAGATACAAAAGACCTTTGAAGAAACTCGCCAGTCAGAGAACCGTCGCATGCAGGCCAAGCTGCAGTCTCTCTCCGGCGATCAGCGCGCCGCCGTCGACGCCCTCACACGCGGCCTGATGAACAAGTATCTTCACCAGACGCTTGCCGCCATCAAGACCGCCGCTCGCGAAGGCGACAGCCTCACCGTAAAAACCATCTGCGACATGTTCGCCCTCACTCCAACTGCGACAGACCCCGTCCTCAGTAAGCCGTCGGCAGCCGAGTCGAACAGCAACAAGTCTGTCAGTTTGAGCGAAGCGCTCGGAGCAGAAGATGAACCCGCGATCGTCGGTGCCGGTCCCGGTGCCAGACCCGCCAAGGGGCACGATTGATTCGCATCGGTTCGCGCGGTTCTCAGCTCGCCCGCTGGCAATCCGACCATATCGCCGTAGCCCTGCGCGCACTCGGCCACCAGGTCGAAGTCCATCTGATCCAGACCACCGGCGATCGCCTGCAGCAGGTCGCATTCTCAAAGGTCGGCACCAAGGGCATGTTCACGCAGGAGATAGAAGATGCCCTCCTGCGCAACGATGACGATCCCGACCGCATCGACCTTGCTGTTCACAGTCTCAAGGACATGCCCACCGAGCTGGCCGAGCCTTTTGTTCTCGCTGCTATACCGCCGCGTGTCGATCCGCGGGACGCTCTCGTCTCCCTCAACTTCGCGTCGTTCGAGTCACTGCTGCCCGGTTCACGCGTCGGGACCAGCAGCGTCCGCCGACAGGCTCAGTTGAAAGCCCATCGCCCGGACCTTGACTATGTAGAGTTCCGCGGCAACGTCGACACCCGTCTGCGTAAGTTGAGTGAAGGTCAGGTCGAAGCCATCGTCGTCGCAGCTGCCGGACTCGATCGCCTCGAACGTACGGAGTGGATCCGCGAACGCTTTGCTGCTTCTCTTGTCTGTCCCGCGCCCGGGCAGGGAGCACTTGCCATCGAGTGCCGGGCTGATGACTCGGCTACACGCAAGATCCTCGACTCACTCAATGATCCAGATACCTGCGCCGCTGTCACAGCCGAGCGCAAAGCTCTGGCCGCCCTCGGTGGCGGCTGCCAGGTACCTATAGGCGTCTTCTGCCGTCGTGAGGCGAGCACGTGGCACATCACCGGCTGTGTCGCCCGGCCGGACGGTGGCATCATCCTGCGTGCGGATGAACAGGGAAGTGATGTCTCCGAGCTTGGTGAGCGCATCGCCGGAAAACTGTTCTCGCTTGGAGCCCGTGAACTCCTCCTCGGGCAAGGCGTCCATGTCTAGCCGCTTCTGCTCCAACCCATGAATCAAGCGCCATGACCAACGATGCACTGCGCGGCAAACGCATCCTGATCACACGCGCACGGGAGCAGAGCAGCAGCCTTCAACAGCTGCTCGAGCAGGCCGGCGCACATGTCATCGCGATACCCGCAATCGAGATTGTTCCGCCTGATTCCTTTGAGTCACTCGACCTCGCTCTTTATCAACTTGCTGATTACGACTGGCTCATCTTCACCAGCGTCAATGCCGTGAATGCCATGTACCGCCGCGCGCAGGAACTCAACATCACACTGAACGCGCCAACCACGCTATCGATCGCTGCCATCGGAAGCGCCACCGCAAACGCTCTTCGCACAGCCGGTTTGCCGGTGCACCTGGTCCCGCCCATTGCTGTTGCGGAATCACTGGCAGAAGCCCTCCTCCCGATCGTAGCCGGGAAGCGCATTCTGCTCCTTCGCGCCAAAGAAGGCCGAGACGTTCTCCCGGATGCTCTTACTGCCGCCGGGGCAAACGTCACCATTGCTGTGTCTTATATGACGACCATACCGGAAGCATCTGTCGAGCAGCTGCGCAGACTTGCAAAAGATTTATCCGGCAGTATCGACGCCATCACCTTCACCAGCGCGTCTTCAGTTCACAATCTCGCCACACTGGCCGACAAAGCCGGGTTTCCACTGGAGGCATTCTGCAAGGTTTCAATCGGACCGATCACCACCGCTGCTCTTGCCGAGCATGGCTGGCACGCCCACGCTGAAGCTGCAACCGCCAGCATTGATGCCCTAGTCTCGGCTTGCGCGCACGCTCTTCAGAGTCGCAGCTGATACTTTGGGATGGCTCGTCCAGGTCTTGTCAGCAGAATTGCAAACACCCTCGATCGTGCATTCTACGCATTTAGGCTTGCGGGCTATACAAACTTGGCGTCCATGAAGAATCAGCTCATGTGAAAAGTCAATCCATCGATCATGTGGGATGATCTGCACAAGGTCCTGCTCAACCTTTTTTGGATCAGTCGCAATCGTTAATTGCAGCCGCTGTGACAGTCGCAGTACATGCGTATCCACCACGATGCCTTCTGCTTTCTTGAAGGCGACGCCCAGCACCACATTCGCGGTCTTGCGAGCCACACCTGGCAGCTCCAGCAATTCCTCCATGGTCTGAGGTACAGTCCCGCCAAACCTGCTCAGCAGCAGCTTCGCCGCGCCGTTGATCGATTTTGCCTTGTTATGAAAAAAACCGGTCGTACGAATCTCTTCTTCGATGGCGGGTAGGGAGGCTTCCGCAAACCCTTTCGGTGTCGGAAAGGTCTTGAACAAGCTGGGCGTCACCAGGTTGACGCGCACATCGGTGCATTGCGCCGACAGGATCGTTGCCACGACCAGCTCCCAAGGAGACGAATGGATCAGCGCACATTCAGCATTCGGATGGGCTGCACGCAATCCATCCAGGATCGCTGCCACACGGTCGGACCGTACATCGACCTTCGGCGGCTTCTTCTTTTTCACCGGGACAACCGTGCTCAAGGCTCCAGCCTTCTTTGGAGCAGCAGCTTTCGTCCTCGCGGTCTTGCTTCTCATTGGTCCTGTTTAAGCTCAGCAGTCTAGTGCGACCGGCAGGAGCATGCTCTTACGCGCAGCGTGCAACCTTAACTGCAAGTACTCACAGGCGGTTAAGCATGTCTTCCGGGGACATGCGGATGCCCGTAAAAATAGGCGTGTCCTTCAACGTATAGGCGCTGATCTCCGTTTCACGCAGCTGCTGAACCAGGTCCAGAAAATCCGCTGGATAGTTGCTCTCAAAAGCAACCACAAATTCCTGGTCATCCAGGCCGAATGAATAGGTGGTGTTGAGCTTTACGCGTGGAAACAGGTGTCCGATCCGGATATGCTCGCTCATCAGCCGCTGGCGCTCTTCCATCGGCAACAGGTACCAGGAACGCGTCTTCCAGAACGGATACACGAAGATATACTTCTGTCCGCCGGGACGAATCGATCCCTTCGAATCATGCTGGCCTTCATGTTCATGGCCAATCAGGTAAGGGGAGCGCTTGGTCATCGAAAGATAGTTGTGTGCAATCTCCAGGTAGCCGCCCAGCGGCGTCGCCATCAACTCACCCATCATCTCGCTCAGGTCATCCGGCGAATAGCAGATGCGCCAGAGACACATATCGCAGTCAGGGCGCAGGCCTACCGTCGAGTAGGTCAAGGACAACAGCCTCCCCGGCTGGTTCCAGCGGCGAAGTACTTCCGCGAATGCCTGCTTGTGCTTCGCCTTCTCTTCAATCGGCAGACGCCGCCACTCGGGCATTATTTTGAAAAATGTAAATCCAATCGTCTGGCGAACTACTTCTTTCGCGGCTTCTTCCTTGTCCGCCGGCTTGTGCTGCGCACTTTCGCCGCTCGATGAAATTACGGTTTCCGGAGCGGGTATCGCGATTGTCTCTGCCATGATCGTGTCGTTTCCTCTGCTCACTCGATGGTAGCAAATCAGCGCCATGTCAGGCTGTTACGCCGTCGCTGCAACAACGCTTCATCCCGGCATGCAACGGCACCTGCTTTTTTTTGATGTCCAGCAAACTCCCCTTCTTGCGGCCGAATAACGTGCAACGCAGCAGCCGACCAGGACTACTAAGCATTCGGGATTGATTTCGCTTCGCTTCTTTTCGGCTCGCCTGCGCAGTCAGCTTTCTCCCACACGTTCGACACACAGGAGGCTTTTCACGTGCCAAGGAAACTATTTACATCCCTGCTTTGCCCTTCCATGAAAGTAACGGAAGATCAACTGGAGACGGACTTCAACCTGCTCAACATGGAACGCACGATCCTCGCGACCAATCGCAGGAACTTCCTGGGAGCGCTTGCAGCAGCCAGTGCCACTGCAGCCACGCTCGGCGTTGCTGGCTTCGCGACTACGGCTGAGGCGCAGTCCACGGCCCCCAGCATCACCGACGTTCTCAACTTCGCTCTCAATCTTGAATACCTGGAAGCAAACCTTTATATCGCTGTTTCCGGTCAGACCGCACTCTCGTCGACAGACACAGGTTCCGGTGCAGGCACCATCATGAATGCTCCCGGCCAGCTCCAGCTCGATACGCAGACTCAGGCCACCGCAGCAGGTCTGGCAATGGATGAGCTTCACCACATCGAACTGCTGCGAAGCGCCATCACCGCAGCCGGCGGCACGCCTATCTCACAGCCCACCATCGACTACAGCATGGGCGGCAAGCTCTCCATCACCACCCAGGCACAGTTCCTCGCGGCGGCAAGACAGTTCACTGCCGTCGGTAACAGCGCCTACGCGGGTGCAGCACAGTTCCTCGTCAGCAGCGTGCCGACTCTTCAGACTGCCGCGCAGATCCTCGGAGCGGAAGGTCAACACCTCGGCGCGGTGAACTATCTCTGCTGCCTGCAGGGTGTCGTTTCGCCCGCAGTCGATGCGCTTGATTTTCCACCGGTGCCCACGAACCAGAGCTACTTCACCATCTCCTCACCGACCACCTCGACTGGCCCTGCACTGGGTCCGGCGCGCACCACCTCGCAGGTACTCGGCATTGTTTACGGAGTCGCAACTGCTTCAACAACGACTCCGCAAACGGGTGTCGCCTCTGGCGGCTTCTTCCCGAGCGGCGTAAACGGCAACATCAAGTCGACCTAGAAGACGATCGCTCATGTACTCGCTGGTGCAAATGTTTCAAAGCACCAGCCGGCGAAAACACAGCGAGACGCGCAGAGAAATGGATCAGGAGAAATCAGAAATGTCGAAGTTAACGAATACTTCCATCATCGAAGAACGAGCGACCACCGAGGCGCTCGAACTCGAGTCCACACAGTTGATCGAAAACCGCCCGGTTAGCAGGGTCACGCGTAGAAGTTTCTTCGCAGGCGCTGGTTTGGCAGCTGGGGCCATTGCGGTTGCCGGATGCGGTAGCAGCAGCACGACTACCATCGCGCCCACAACTACACCTGCTCCAACCACGGCACCGACCGGCCCCTCTGAAGTCGATGTGCTCAACTTTGCGCTGAACCTCGAGTACCTGGAAGCCAGCTTCTACCTCTACATCACCACCGGCAACGGCCTGCAGGCAGCCGATATGGGTTCTTCGCCGGGTGCTGTCACGGGTGGTGCGCAAGTCACCTTTACCGACCCCAACGTCACTGCCCTGGCGCAGCAGCTGGCTGCCGACGAACAGGCGCATGTGCAGTTCCTCCGTTCAGTTATTACCAAGGCAGGGGCGACGCCAGTTTCTATGCCGGCGCTCAATCTTGCAGCCCTCGGCACAGTGAAGGATGATGCGACCTTCCTTTCCCTCGCTCGTCAGCTCGAAACCGTTGGCGTCAGCGCGTATGAAGGCGGCATCAGCGCCTTCGTCTCGGATACCACCGGGCTACTGTACGCCGCTACTGTCCATGACACGGAAGCCCAGCACGAGGGCAATTTGCGGCAATTCCTCATTGCGAAGAACATCACCACGTCCGCTGCGGTCGACGCCAATGATCGTCCGCCATCCCTGACGCAGGTCTTCAATACCGATTCGAACGGCCTCAACACCATCCGCACTCCATCGCAGGTGTTGCAGATTGTTTACGGAACGCCCGGTGTTACCGGCACCACCAAGGGCGGCTTCTATCCCAACGGCATGAACAACTCGAACTCTGCACTCACCACCAGCTAAGCACCGCCCATCGACTTAGCAAAA
>CAZZUX010000025.1:4883-39599 GCA_964657395.1 uncultured Ktedonobacteraceae bacterium | reverse complement strand
AGCAATCCTATGGCGATCCATGTGAATCCCAGAATCTGCGCGCTGCGTCCGAGATTCAGCCAGATGAATCCACTTACCAGCAGTCCCGCGAGCGGGATCGCGAGCGGCATCAGAACCTTTTCCTTCGAGCGGAAGCGATAACGCACCATGGCGGCAGCATTCACCCCCATAAATGCGATGAACGCGCCGAAGTTAAGCAGTTCTGCGCCGCGCTCATAGGTCAACACGAAGACCCCGATCAACGTGACGGCTCCTACCAGCAGCACATTATTGCGAGGTATAGCTGTCTTTCCGCTAAGGGCGCCGAAGAAGCGATTAGGAAGCGCACCGCCACGCCCCATGCCATAGAGCAGGCGAGCGGCCCCGAACTGTGCGGCCATGCCGGAACCCATATTCGCAATCAAAAGAGTGGCATTCAAAAGCTGGAAGACAAATCGCCCTCCGATGCGACGCGCCACATGGACATAGGCTGTATCTACGAGCGAGTCCGCAAATGGTCCGCGATAGGGCCACGCCAACTGCGCAACATAGACCTCAACTGCAGAGAGTAGGCCAATGATGAGGCAGGTGAAGACCGTTGCCAGCATGATGTTGCGACGAGGGTCCTCCACCTCTTCTGACATGGTAGAGATTCCGTCAAATCCGATATAGGTCAGGACGGCAATCGAGGTTCCGCGAAACAGGCTGGATGGTGCAAAATTCGCTGGATCATAGAAGGGAACAAGCCATTGTCCGCCGACGGGTCTGGCGATCAGCGCCAGATATCGCACACTGTAGGCAAGCAGCACGACCACTACAAGGCTCATACCGATAGCGAGTACCGCATTCACACGCCCGGATGCTTTCACGCCGCGTAGATTGAGCAACGTGAAGAGCACAACAAAGGCCAAAGCCCAGGCGGCGTAAGGGACTTGAGGAAGAATGTTGCGAGCCGCTGCACTACACCATATCGCGCAAATAATAGGATTCAGAACATAGTCCATCAGCATGGACCAACCAACAACGTATCCTGCGATCGGATTCAACTCTTTACCCACGTACGTGTAAGCTGATCCCGCACTCGGATAGATTCGTGCCATTCGGCCATAGCTCACAGCCGTGAACAGCATCGCTATCATGGCGATAAGAATGGTCGTGACCACGTGACCGCGGGCTACGTTGCTCACCACTCCATAGATACCCATTGGGGCGGTGGGCTGAATGATCACAATTCCGTACACCACCAGGTGCCATAGCTTTAAAGATCTTTGCAGGGAAGGAAGCTTGCCCGATGGAACATCCTCTGCTGTCGAACTGCTCATCGAAAACCTACTCTGGTGCTTGCTCGTAACGGCGTTTTGTTGCTGGCCTGTACCTGGTTGAGACGCTCCCCGCAATCTTTACTGTACGGGTTGTTTCGCCCACCAATCCATCCACACCTGTAGCGCGCAGCTTTACCTGGAAGGAACCGTCATGTGTATAGGTGTGTGCTGCCGCCGGTCCGGTGGAAGACACGCCATCACCAAACTGCCACGCATAATCAACGACTGCATCGTTGGCACTCGCAGGTTCCGCCCGGAATGCCAGCGTCTCCCCAGCCTTGCCTTCTGATGCAGCATGCAGGACTACCTCAGGCAGTCTCGCCTTTTTCGAGGTATCGACGAGTTTCAACATTCTGACCGAGTGAGGCGGCTGAGAAACATCGATTGTTCCGCCTGCTTCTTCTAAAGGCGTGATTTTCGCATGATGGTCTGACAACACATCCTGGATTGCATACGATGGTTTCTCGAGGCCAAGCTCAGATAGTTTCAACGTGTGAGTGCGCTTGCCTTCCGTCCAGTTAAAGATGGTGAGGATTGTTTCTCTAGGATTCTCCTTCAGCACGAAGATGCTCGGTTGTTCATCTTCTTTGCTGTAGCTCATCAGGTCCACCGGGATCGAAGCGCGACCCAGTTTCGCCATGTTAATCAGGTCTCGATTCTCTACCAACGCCATGCGTTCTGCGGCCGAGCCGAGAGTAGGAAGATCGTCACCGATTTCATACAGTCCTCCTGACACAGCGGACAATGCGATCGAAACCTTTGCTTCTTCAAGCGTAAGCGGCTTGGCCCCACCATGCCAATTTTGATCATCTACAGTCTGGCTGGATACTGAAAATGCATCAGGATCTGCAAGGAAGTAATTGCGATTCATGTAGTAGCGGGCGGCGATGCCAGGTGCGGCATCCTTGCTTGATGAGAAGGTGTGGCCCGTATCCTGAGAGATCCTTCCCATGTCCACCAGGCCCACGGGGTTCAGCAGTTCGCAGCCGTCTTTATCTAGAAGGACATCTTCGCCGACGGCTGATCGAACGGTTTGGATGCCGATGCGTTGCGCCTCCAAGGCAGTGGTATGAGGCTTGTAGTAGTAACCTTCAACCGCGCTGTCTTCCATGAAGTCCATCTTGATATAGCGTATGCCCCAGGCTACCAGCGTCTGATATGTCTGCTTTAGATAAGCTTGTGCTTCGGGGTTCGTTGTATCCAGTGCATATAGCTGATCTATTTCGTCGGTGACTTTTCCCAAATGAATTGGCTTGCCCTCTGCATTATGAACCAGCCATTCCGGATGCTTCTGATAGACATAAGAGCGCTCTGAGACTTCGAACGGTGCAGTCCAGATGCCTGGTGTTAAACCCTGCTTCATCACTCCACGCTCTAACTGGGCAACACCATCCGGAAACAGGGCAGCATCGGGCGTACCGTATTCTCCACGTGCAAACTGGTAGCCTTCATCCATATGGAAGAAGGTATATCCGAGCGGTTCCAGATGCTCGCCCAGCCATTGCGCATTCGTCATAGCAGTTCCCTGATTCAACCCGAAGTAGTAAGCTGTCCAACTCCACCAGCCGAGCGGCGTAGGCGCTGAGACACGAGCATGATGTAACTCGCGTATCAGCCGCGCATAGGTTTCAAGCTGCATATGATAATCATCATTAACGCTGATAAGCATTCGCTCTGAAGCTATAGAATCAGATGGCGCAAGCGGCAGGCTTAGTTCTACATGATCAGCCGCAGGCGCATGCTCCAGAGAATTCTCGTCGAGCAGTTCTGTCGTTCCGGTTGAATCTACCTCATAAGAAGTCATCGCGGAGATGGATGCGCGGCCGGCCATGTGCAGTCTCAAAACACTGAGAAATTTGTCGGAGGTGAGCGCGCCAATAAACCAGCTTATGCCGGTCTGACGGTTGTAAATCAATTGCACGCCAACACCGCGATGAACGCTCTTTTCCGCATCGGGCAGATCGCGCAATTGCATCGCGGGCCTGTCCTCACTAAAGCTGTCGGAAAGAACGCGGTCAGCCGCAGCCGGACCTCCCAGGTTCAGCAGCTTTTCTCCTTTGCTCTCGAGCACACGTAGGGCTTGCAGGTCGACCTCTCTGCCGGAGGCATTCCGTGCAATAACCTGTAATTCGCCGAACGGTACATCTCGGTAAGCTAGACAGTGTAGTTCTAGATCCGGCGCATTCTCGTGACCCGCGTAGCGTACAACCCATTCTGTTCCTTCACCCAGAGTACCCTTTTGAGCGTGGTGACTCACCGTGTGTTTTGGATAATCGGAAGCATGGAGCCAGGTGCCATTCACCTTGGCTGCTACCGTAGCTCGCAGCACTGCACCATCGATGCCTGCAGCGCCGACCGTGTAGCTGCCATCTGCAGCTTCCACATCTAGCTTCAGCCCCTCTTCTGCATGAGCTGTAAGCGCAGGCATGGAGAGAATCGCCGCTACCAGCAGCAACCAGAAAGACTTTGTCACTCGCATTTCTCTTCTTTCTGCCGGAACGGCTGCTGTGCCTAGTAGGTAAGTTTGAGAGAGAACTGGATCTGCCTGGGGGGCTGGGCTGCTGTCAGGTAGCCGAACCCGGGTGTATCGCGCACCGTCGCGCCTACGGTAGCGCTCGCAGCAGCAGGCGCAAACAGTGGATTGTAGTGATTTAGGATGTTGAAGAACTCCGAACGGAATTCCATGTTTAGCCGTTCAGTTAGGCGAAATAGTTTAAACAGAGAGAAGTCGAAGTCTTCTGTCCCCGGCCCCTGAATCGTATTCCTGTTCACACTCCCGAACGATCCTTGTGCCGGATCTGAAAACGCGCATGTGTTGAAGTAAGTTCCTGCCACGCATGGCTTGCTATTCGGATTGCCCGCATAATCCGGTCGTTGCGAACTTCCGACATTGCCACCGCCATCCGGTACATTAGCGAAATTGACAGCATCGGTCGCGGTGTACCAGTTACCGGTCGAGAGCGTTACGATGCCGCCGATCTGCCAATGACCCAAAACTTCATCAATTGACTTACTAGCATCTGCCAGGAATCGTTGGCCCTGACCAACAGGCAGAGGATAGAGATAGCTGAATGTGAAGCGCTGTCGCACATCTGTGTCCGTGTTTCCATACTCTGCATTTGGATGGCGGAAGTCACGGAAGTCACCGCCGTTCTGCGAGCCAAGATTCGCAGAGGATGCGTTATCCATGCCGTGCCCATAAGTGTAGCCCGCAAGAAGCGATAGACCCGAGCTTGAACTGCGCTGCAGACTTAGCTCCAACGCGTTGTAGTTTGATTTGCCGCTGGAGCGAAACCATTGTATCGGTGCGTCGATAGAGGGAATCGGCCTTCGCGGTGCCACGGGAGCGTTGGGATCTGCCGAGGGAGTCGCCTCGTTGCCATTGAAAAACGTGTACAGCTTCAGGCCATGCGACCCGGCATAGGCTGCAGTGAATAGCAGGTTCGCTGGCAATTCGTACTCGGTCGATAGTTGATACTGCTGCACGTATGGTGTTACCAGGTGTGGATCGAGCGAGTAAAGCAAAGGGGTATTTGGATCGGTTAGCGCATCATTAGGAAATCCATTCGCAAGCACGCTCAGGCCCGGGATAGAACAATCGGTAGAAGAGGGGTTTGCGGAAGCCAGCGAGCAATTCACCGAGTAGGAGTTGGTTTTATAGTAAGGAGGATTGTAGCCGGGACTTGGATTCGAATATGGTCCACTTTCGCTGCCGCCATAGAAGAACCCGTAGCCAGCGCGCACTACCGACTTCGACGACAAACTGTATGCGAAGCCAAGTCTCGGAGCAAAATTGTTCAAATCCGGATTGATCAGACCATCACTGGCAGTTGCGCTTACCGGGATAAACGCATTCAGTTGCGGCGTCAGTGTGGGGGATTGGCCTTTTGGAAGCATCAGCGTCTGGGTACTCAGGTCGTAGGTGGCCTGATGATTGTTGCGCTCGCGCACCGTCTGGTACAACTCATACCTCAAGCCGTAGTTAATGGTTAGGTTCTTACTGATTTTCCAGTCATCCTGCCCATAGAAATTCCAATTAGGTCGGAAGTAATCGATGTTCACTGCATTGCTGATGCTCCCGCTGTCGGCGATGCCGAGCAGGAACGAGGCAAAGCCAGAGCCGCCTGTGCCGGGGCTTGCTGAACCTGCGTTGTCAGTAAATTGCAAGCCAAAATCGAGAGTGCCGCGCGGCTCTGCTGGCTGATAGATAGCGAATTCGTTCCGGTCGATCTCCATTCCCACGCGTACGCTGTGGTTGCCGACAACCCAGTTCAGGTTTTCTGAAATGATGTATGTGTTTTGCAGTTCTCGCGTTGGTAGAAACAGCGAACTGCCAATCTGCGAGACGTCGCTGAAGGTCAGCTGCGGCAGTCCTCCATTGGATGGTGCTGCAGGTATTCCTGGAAAACCAACCTGCTGCGCAATGCTTGAGTCATAACCAGGCTGTAAGCGCTGCGAGTAGATGCGGTTATAGCCGAACCTGAATTCATTAACCAGACGCTGGGAGAACATGTGCGTGTCTCCCAGGGCCAGGCTGTGATAATGCGTGTTCGCGATACCGGAAAAGAAGTCCCCTCCATCCGCAACAGGACCAAAGACAGCAGGGATGTTCGTTGGAACCGACTCGAAGCCGTAGCGCGCGAAGATGCTGTCATCACTAGAAAACTGATGATCCAGGCGTAGATCGAAATTGTTCCGATTGATCACCCTCTTTGGACTCGACACGAAGTTGTATGCAGGATTGTCTGCGTTCGGCGCCGGATAAAGCGCCGCTATCTTCCCCGCTAAAGGATCTATCAGGCTGCTGGTAATCACGTTCGCCGGCTGCCCTCCAGAATAACCGAATGGAACGCCGCAATATCCGGTTGTGTTGCCGGACCCCGTTGCCACCTGCTGCGCTAAGCGCGTGTTGAACAATTCTCCTGCGTACGTAGGCGATCCATTACAGTCCAGCACGGCGCCGCCTGAAGTCGGATCTGTCACTGGCTGCGTGTAATCAATGTTCGAGGAGAAATCTCCTGTTCTCTGCGCGAGCGTCGGCACGATTGCGGGAATGGGTTCAGAATCAACGGATCGAAACCCTTCATAGTCTGTGAAAAAAAAGGTCTTGTCCTTTCCATGGTAGAGATGCGCAATGACAATCGGACCTCCGATGGTTCCGCCGAACTGGTTCTGTTTGTAGGGTTGTCGCGTGGTATCGAAGTAGTTCCGGGCGTCCAGTGCATCGTTCCTGAAAAATTCGAAAAGCGCTCCATGCAAGTCATTCGACCCCGACTTTGTGACCGCGTTGATCACAGCTCCATTGCCTCGCCCGAATTCGGCTGTGTAAGACGACGTCTGCACCTTGAACTCCTGTAGAGACTCTACAGGCGGCTCTATTACGTAGCTTGAGCCATTCAGAAGGTCGGGAAGATTGGAGTTGTTGTCGATGCCGTCCAGAAGGAAATTATTCTGTAGGCTGCGCGCGCCGTTCGCGCTGAAGCCATAGCTACTCTGGTCGCGGGATCCGGGCGCGGCGGGAGCTGTGCCTGGCGACAACAATGCGAGCTGGGCGAAGTTTCTTCCATTGAGTGGAAGGTTTGAAATACGTCGACTATCCAGGACCTGGCCCAGATCGGAGGTCTCTGTCTGCAACTGGGCCGTAGAATCCGTGACAGTGACCGACTGGCTTACAGATCCAACACTCAGAGCAACGTCGAAGACTACTCGCTGCTGCACCTGGAGGGTGATAGGTGTCGAGACAACCCGGTTAAAGCCGCTTTTCTCTGCCGTGATCGTGTAACGGCCCACCTTCAAAGGCTGAAGAACATATTCTCCACTCCCGTTGGACATGACTTTGATTGTCGTGCCGTGATCCACATCGCTTGCGGTGATGGAGGCGCCACTCACAATTGCGCCGGTGTTGTCGTGCACCGTCCCCGCAATAGCGCCAGCATCTTTTTGAGCTAAACACCCGGGCGCACTCAGCAAAATTGCGCCACCAAGAAAAAAGCTAAGCCGTCGCGGTCTAAAGTTGGCTTCGCATGTACAGAAAGACCGCATACACAGCCTGACCATGTGCCAATCCATCCTCATTCCGCGCTCCAGGGGTTGGCCTGTGTCACAACCGGCCGTTCCCGTCTCGAAGATTACGTTTTGTTTCGAGATGTTTGTTTTAGCGTCGATCTGAGAGTGAGTCAAGAGGAGATTGAAGATCAATGCAGAGGGCGTGCCTGCTGCTGGAGATCGTTGCGATCTGGGCTGCACGTATCGAGATCGCTTCAGGCGAGCGTCAAGGAGACACCAGCTTCCCGTAGCGCCTCCACGTACTCCGGCTTCAGCTTCCTGTCGGTAATGACGCTGTCTATCTCTGCGGTTGGCATGATTTGGGCGAGGCTGTGTCGGCCGAATTTCGACGAGTCGCAAACCACAACGACCTTCTGGGCTGCCTGTACCATCGCACGGTTAACTCGTGATTCCAGTACGTTTGGAGTCGATATGCCATCCTTTGGATCGAAGCCATCCACGCCAAGGAAGCAAATATCGGCGCGCATTTCCTTGAGAATGTCTTCAGCGTAGGGCCCTACCAGCGAGAAAGAATTCATCCTGAGCGTACCGCCTGTAAGGATGACCTCAAATCCGGTATTCGCAAGCTCGGCCGCAATGTTGACCGCGTTTGTAATCACGGTCAGTCGCGTGAATCGCCGCAGCGCCCGTGCGACTGCTGTGGTGGTGGTGCCGGAATCGAGGATCACGCATTGCCCATCCTTTACCAGCTTCACTGCTGCCGCTGCAATGAGAAGTTTTTCCTTCTGATATAGCTTCTCCTTCTGCTCAAGAGAGGGATCAAAGAGCGCACCCGAGTCCATGGACAACGCTCCACCATGCGTGCGTTGAATTAGTCCCTTTGCGCGCAGGTACTCAAGGTCTTTACGGATGGTGATCTGGGAAATCCCAAGTTGGCTGGAAAGGTCGACCACAAGGGCACGACCTTCCCGACGGATGAGCGCGAGGACATGCTGGCGCCGCTCCTCGATCAGCATGTCACTGCCTTCAATCTGTTTCTTCGCCATCATCAGTGGTGATTGTTAGTGTTTTGTGGGTTCATCTTGAATTGCACTCACGAGCTTACACTGACCTGGAGGGATGCGATGGCGACCATTGAAGTCAGCCGCCTGCATACAGGCTGACAGTGCTTCGCGCGCACAGCCTAAATAAAAAGCCCCCTCTCCGGAGAGGAGAGAGGGGGCTGGTTACAGTTGGAATGGTGACTTAGTCGTCGTCGCCGTCACCGTCCTTCGCTTTGGCAAGGACAGCTTTCCTGAAGTCGCTCGCCGGACGAACCACCTTTTCGCCTGGGAAGGGGACTTTGAATCCAGTGGCCTCGTACCAGTCGAAGTGGCTGACAGTGGACGGGTCGAGGGAGTCGGGAATGTGCCACTTGGTAGCGAAGACCTCCGTCTTCATTTTCATCCAGCCGGCCCGAAGAGCTTTAACCTTGGGACTTTCGTTTAACGCCGCGGCCGTGGTGCTGCAGGTGTTGATGCTGGGGGTAAGATTCGTGGGAGCCGTGTATCCAGCAACGCCATAGCAGAGCGGAACTTCGTTCGGTGCGTGCGCCCAGGGAAGGAAGTTGTTCAGCGGAGGGTTGTCGGTGAAGAGCGTCGTCATCGGCGAAGCCACGAGGTCGTTCTGGTTCATTGGCTTCAATCCAAGGATCTGCTCAATTGTCCGGGTCATGTTGACCTGGGTGTAGAAGGTGCTTTCTGCAGATACACCGGCGCCTGTGCCATCCGAGTTCACCTGCTGCTTAACGTACGGGCTGACGACATAGCCGGGACTGCGGTGCCCATCGACGTGATCGACGCCGTTCTGCGCGTCATCCTCTTCGATAAAGATTGCCGAGTCCTTCCATACGCTGCTGTGGCTGATGGCGTCGATGACGCGGCCGACAGCCAGGTCGTTATCGGCCTGTTCGGCAGTCGCATTCGGCGGCCCGGTAGTGTGGTCGCTCATAATCCAGATGAAGCTCAGCTGGGGTACCTTGCCAGCCGCCACATCGTGGTTGAAGTCCTGCTGCCAGACGTCGACGCGATACTGATCAGGAATGCCCAGATCAAACTGAGGAAAAGGCTGTACGGCGTACTTCATCACGTTCGGCAGCGGAGAGTAGGAGCCGATCGTGTTGTAATACTTTAATTGCGGCTCGTTGCCACTTTCGTATTCCAACGCGTCGTTATAGAACTGCGCCCAGGTCGGCTCGCAGCTGTCGGAGTCAGCAAACGGTAGGGGTGTGGGTGGAACCGTCCCGTTGTAGGTGGAGTTCTGTGTCTGATTCTTCGGGGTGCAACCCGGCACGTTGAACGTGTTGTATTCAACGTACTCGCCATAGATCTTCATTCTGAGGCCGGCGTCAGCCGCGATATCAAACAGCTTGCCTTTTTGCTGGTAGGCGATAGCATCGCCGCCGTTGGAAGGATAATCCCGGAGAAAGTCAGGCGCCTGGATGTCATCTGAGTAGGGCGCTATGGCCTGGACGATCCAGTTGTGACCGTCTGCCGACTGACGGCTGGGGTCGTAGAAGTTGTCCAGAAGAGGGAAGCGCTGGACCAGGGTATGCATGTTAGGCGTCACGACTGGATACGCGGCGTATGTCGAGCTATCGCCAAAGACCGCGAGCTTCGGATCACCATTGCCGCCTTCCACATCTCCGAGCATCTGGTCGTAGGTGCGGTTTTCACGAATGATCAGGAAGACATGCTTGATCTTGGAAGGATCGCCAATTCGTTTCGGAATAGCCGTTGGCTTCGTAGAAGAACTGCCCCCGTAAGCTGACAGGACATTTTCTGCCATGTCCCAGTGATTATTCTGGAAGACCTGGGTAGTGTACGTATCCAGTGTTCCGCTATTCGGGATAGGAACAACGCTGACAGTGCCGAGGTCTTCATGGGTATTGAAGGCACTTACACCGTAGTACGTTGCGTAGGAATTTTCTGCCGTCTTCGTCGGCGGAGCAGCAATACCGAAGCCCGTCGTCCCAATGCCCTTGTCGTTGGCAACAATCAACGAATCGTCTGTACTGTCCAGCACAACTGAACTAGGTGCATAGCCTACCGGGATCAGTCCAGTGATGGAGCTGAAGCCGTTGCCGTTCAGGTCGATCACTGCCACCGCGTTGGCGTTGTACATGGCGACGTAAGCAATGTTCTTCTTCTCGTCGACTGCAATCGAGTTCGGGCCAAATCCGTATGGCCCTTTATCGTCGGGCAGCGCAGCCGGAGGAGTGAGGTTGATCTTGCGCACCTCCTGGTTGTTCGTGGTGTCAATCACCGAGATGTTGTCGCTATAAGCATTGGTGACCAGCAGATACTTGCCCCAGAACGCCATGCCAATCGGATGATGGCCGACAGTGATGCTTGAGGTCACCTTGAAGGTGGCTAGGTCAACCACTGAGACCGTGCCTCTGACCGTGGTGCCTGTCGGATAAACAGCAGCGACCGGTGTGCCATTGGAGTAGAGCTGAAACTCATTGGAGCCGGGGACTGCTCCGGCCTCGTTGGAGACGTAAGCTGTTTTACCGTCTGGCGAGATCACTACATTCTGCGGGACGTTGCCAACGCGAACTTCCGCACCCTGCACGGGTGTGGCTGCGGTCAGGTCGATCTTCGTCAGCGTGTCGTTCGTGTTAAGGACGGCATACGCTGTTTTGCCATCCGGCGAAACCGCGATGCCCTCAGGATAGGAAGTGAAGGTGTCATCCGTGAAAATCGAATACGGATAGCCGCAGGGAATGCCAAAGCTGCCCGTGGTTCCCGAAGGACTGCCCTTGGGAACCTTGGCGGAGCCGTTATAGGGGTAGCACTTTACGTTGGTCAGCTTTCCCGTGCTGTCGACGTCGATAGGCACTTTGACCTGCGCGTAATTGGTAAGCAAGCCCGAACCGGGATCAACAGTAGCAATGGATACATAGCTGGTCGGGCCATAGCTGCCGTCCTGGCTGAACAACAGGTATTTGCCATCCGGAGAGTAGGCAATGCCTTGTTGGCTGCCATCGGAATCGGTACTCGCCTTGCCGGCTGTAGTGGTGTACGGCACGCTGTACTTCTGAAGAACGGCGCCCGTCTGCGTGTTGAAAATGGTAACAGCTTGCGGCGCGCCCATTTGCAGTACTGCGGCGGTGTGATTACCAGTGGGATTCAGCGCGATCGCTTTCGCGCGGGTCGTTGTGCCGAGATAGACCTGGGTGCCGGCGGGCGTGATGATGGTGCCGTCACTCACAACCCAAGGATTCGGGGTAGGATGCGCGAGCGAGGGTCCGCTGGTAGCGCTTGTGTTCTCGCCGGGCGAGTAGGTCGGGAAGCGGACAGATTGACCCAGCAGCGACGGAGCACTCAACCCTATTGCCACGGGGCCGAGCAATTGGAGGGCTTTCATCGCGGGATGCGTTTGAGGCCTTTTGCGAAACATTTGCTTCTCCTTGATACGGTTGCTTCCCTTGCGCGAATCGCGAACTGGCCACGCGTCCGAGAATGTGTAATGTCAACTGTTGCTTTTATATGCTTGTCGAGTGGCGCGCCCGAAGTGCAGCGCTCACGAATGACTCTAGGGCTGGTGACAAACGGCAGCATTACACAAACATGACACTTCTGTAATCAAAGGCAGGTGAAGTTAAAAGCCTCGTAACACTTCAGCACCGGGGACGCGCTTCGCGTCCAGTTGGTCAGCAGTCCGGGTGAAGTATTTGATAGGACTAAGCAGAAGCAGAATTCACATTCCGTCAACATTATGAAACCGGCATAGATGAAACAGTAGGACAAGCGGTTTGGTCCGCGGCACTGGACCGCTCGCCAGATAAGCAACAGTAGCGGAAGAGTAAAAGATCCCCCGGTCATATTCAGCTATGAAAATCCTGGTCGTTGATGATGAGGCAAAAACCACCAAGTTCCTGAAGAAAGGGCTTGGCGAAGCAGGCTTTGTCGTGGACGTTGCCACAAATGGCTCCACTGGCCTTCAACTCGCCCTGGATGTGGACTTCCAGCTCATCATCCTAGACGTGATGCTTCCTGGTCTGGATGGTTGGCAGGTGCTCACCCGCTTACGGAAAGCCGGCCAGACTACCCAGGTCCTTCTGCTCACAGCTCGCGACGCAATCGATGAGCGTGTCCGAGGATTTGAACTAGGCGCTGACGACTACCTCGTCAAGCCGTTCGCGTTTTCTGAATTACTGGCGCGTGTGCGATCCTTGCTGCGCCGGACGCCGGCTCGTCCCCAGGATACGATCCGCCGGGCTGACCTGGAGATCGATTTGCTGCGCCACCGTGCGACGCGAGCAGGACAACGGCTCGATCTAACTGCGAAGGAGTTCCTGCTGCTGTCACTCTTTGCCCGGCGTCCAGGCGAAGTCCTGTCTCGCACGCTCATCGCAGAAGCAGTCTGGGACATGAACTTCGACAGCGACACGAATGTAGTCGACGTCAATGTCAGGCGCCTCCGCAGCAAGGTAGACGATCCTTACCCGCAGAAGCTCATCCATACCATTCGCGGCGCAGGCTATGTCCTGGAAGCCGGTTCGTAATCTGACATCAATGCCGCGACTGTGGCGGACTCTGGCCTTTCGGTTGACTGCCGGGTATGCATTTGCCGGCCTGGTTCTGGTGATCCTGGCCAGCGCCAGTCTCTACTTCCTGTTGCTTTCGGATCTGGAGAAAAGTACTGACTTATTCCTCGGTGACAAGCTGCATGTGCTCCGCACAATACTGCGGGAGCGCCCTGACGATACCGATGCTCTGGAAGAGGAAGTTGAGCTTGAGACGGCGGCGCGTCGTTACGAGCAGTTCTATATCCGCCTGCTGGATGAGAGAAACAACCCGTTGTTGACTACGCCTGGGATGACGGAAGAACTGGATCTTGCACAACTTGCCCTGCGTACGCGGGGGCATCCGGATCAGGCGATTCCGATGAAGGGCAGCCACGGTCGTACCTTTCGTGTGGCCACCGCGGCGGCGCCTGCAGGCACCCCTTCCACGCACACTATCACGATCCAGATTGCTATCGATGTGTCCCAGAAAGAGGCATTCCTAGCGCGATTTCGCCTCGTCTTCTGGGTGATTGTTCTAGGAACACTCGCGATATTTCCGATCGTCGGTTACCAGATCGCTCGCCAGGGCATTCGACCAGTAGAGGAAATGGCAGCCACGGCGAGGCGCATCAGCTCCACCAATCTGACCGAACGGATTCTCACAGAAGGTTATCCTTTCGAGCTTGCATCCCTGGCCGGCACATTCAACGAGATGCTGGATCGCCTTGAGGATTCCTTCGAACGCGTCTCGCGCTTCTCCGCCGATATCGCCCATGACCTGCGGACTCCAGTGAACAATATTCGTGGTGAAGCTGAGGTTGCCTTGGCCCGTGCTCGCACCATCGACGAATATCGGGATGCGCTAGAGTCTTCTCTCGAAGAATCCGTTCGACTGTCGGATCTGATCAGCAACCTGTTGTTCCTCGCTCGCGCAGAAAGCCCGTTGGCGCACCTGCATCGCGAGCGGATTGATGTTTCCGAATTGCTGCATGGCCTTCAGGAGTACTACGAAGCTACCGCTGCTGACGGCGGTATCTCTCTGAGTGTTCGGAGCAGCCATGAGCCGATCATCGCAGAGCTGGATAAGACACTCATGCAAAGGGCCATAGGCAATCTGGTTTCGAATGCCGTGGCTCACACGCCCCCAGGCGGCTCCGTGGTGATGACCACAGGTGCTGAAAAGACCCTGGTTCGCATCGAGGTCGCTGACACTGGCAGCGGTATTCCGGCGGACGCCTTACCGCGAGTGTTTGATCGCTTCTTCCGCGTGGATTCCTCTCGTTCCCAGACCTCGGGCGGATCGGGGCTTGGCCTCGCGATCGTCCAAGGCATCATGCTGCTTCATGGCGGCAAAGCGGAAATTTTCAGCCATCCCGGCGAGGGAACCCGGGTTGTTCTCAGCATTCCACTCTTTGCTTCTGAAATCACTGACTCGGCACGAGCCCGTACTGAAGTTGGAGGTGCTGCTCCAGACGCGATAACAGAGGCCTCTGTTCTTCGCGGATGAAGTTGGAAGCTTCGGAAGTCGTGAACCATGCAGCCCGGTCTACCTCCGGGATGACGATGCGCTTTTTAGAGCGAGGTGGCCATTCCACTTCGCAGGTGTTACTAACGAGCCCGCCAGGATCGCAATCTCCTTCAAAGGCCCAAGCGAAAACTTCCTTACCGCTCTTCTGGTGCACAGAGCCTAGCTCAATGAAGGGACTGTCAGCAGTGAAGCCGGTCTCTTCGTGAAATTCTCGCTGCGCTGCTGCAAGCAACTCCTCACCATCGTCACGCTGCCCCTTTGGCAGTGTCCACGCGCCTTCATTCTTCTTCGCCCAGTACGGACCGCCGGGATGCACAAGGAGAACTTCGTACGAGTTTTCAGTTCTGCGAAACATAAGGAGTCCCGCACTTTGCTTGGATGTTTTTGTCATGAGTGGCTTAGACCAGTCTCAACGCTTGATGCTGCAAAACGGCCGCACAGATTTTAATAAACCAAGCCGGAATTTTAACGCGCAGGATATACGGGCTTCGTAGATTACAGAACTGTAACTCCTGCTCCATCCATTTGTAATCCTTGTTCCATCCAGGTTCGAGGAAATGCAGAGTTCGCCAAACCTCTTCTCGGATTGAGGGACATCTGCACATCCAATTGCTGGACAAACGTACCATCTCGCTTGAGGCCAAATGCGACGCTTCCACTCTTTCAAATCTATGTCCGTCCATGTCGTTTTCGCGGTCCTGTCCGTCTCTTGCGCAACACCCGTTAGCGGCCAGGTGGATCGCAGTGGTCTGAATGGTACAGTCACCGATCCCTCGGGCAGGCTGCTGGCTCAGGCACATGTAACTGCTGTCGAGAATTCCACCCAGCTGAAACGTGAAGGTGTTTCAGACAGCCAGGGCCGGTATGACATTCCCGAGCTTCCTGTAGGCACGTACACCATCACGCTGGATCATCCCGGCTTCAAGAACCTGACGTTTGCCGATGTGGTGCAGGTAGTCGGCAGGACGCGCACCCTGGATGCGACGCTGGTAGCGTCAGGAGGAGAACAGCGTGTAGAAGTCTCTGCCAGCTCGGAGCTTCTGGAACGCAACAACAGTGCCATCACCGGCTTGATCGAGAAGAAGCAGGCTAACGAACTGCCGCTGAATGGCCGCAACTGGGCATCGCTGACGGCCTTCATTCCAGGAGCCATCGATACAGGCGGCAGTAACCAGCGGTCGATTCGTTTCGCTGGTCGTGGTCTGGACGACAGCAACTTCACCTACGACGGCATTGACTCCACCAGCATCATCAATCAAACGCAGCGTGCCTGGGCTCGGCTCGCTATTCCGCTGGATGCCATCGGTGAGTTTCGTGTGGATACGCTCTTAGCCACGGCCGAAGAAGGCGCGACCGGGGGAGCCCAGCTGGCCGTCATCTCACCATCAGGAACAGACCGCTTCCATGGGCGCCTCTTCGAATATCTGCGCAATGATGCGTTTGACGCGCCCGAGCCTACCTGGGCTTCTAATGGAGAAACGCAGCAGCCACTGCGGCTGAATCAATTCGGTGGGTCTCTCGGCGGCCCGATCAAGCCCGAAAAGACATTCTTCTTTCTCGCCTCGGAAGCGTATCGACAGGTGTGGGGTTATCCCGTCAGCGGCGACGTTCCCAGTGATGCTTTCAAAGCCGCAATCCCTACCTCATCCCCGGTGTATGGAATCATCAATGCGTATCCCGGAGCGGGCCCTAGGACAATCCTGACGCCTTACACTCAGGCAACGGATCCAGGCGATCCGAATTATGGGAACTATGATCTGCTTACCTGCTCATGCACGCAGGTAGTTAACGAAAACTCGGTGATGCTGCGCCTCGACCAGCACTTCACGACGAAGAGCACCGGCTACATGCGCTTTAACTATGACCGCTCAGTCAACACCCAGCCTGTATCGACTGCCGCAACGGATTTGCAGCAGAAGGTGACCACACCAGTGAACGGTGCGATTGAATTCCTGCATGTGTTTGGTCCGAAGTTGGTGAACGAAACCAAATTCGGTTTCAATCGATCCACCACGAACACCTACAACTCCAGCCAGACTGGCGCGGTGTACCAGGTTGCGGTTTCCGGCGGGCCCGGGCCAGGCTTCGGCACACAGAACTACAACTACAACAGCATCTACGTAGGCAACACCTTTTCAGGAATCGATAATGTCACCTTATTCCGTGGACGGCAGACGATCAAAGCCGGCGTAGAAGTTCGCCGCGTTCAGTTGAACCAGAACTACGGGGAACATGGCACTGTCACGTTCTCGTCGTTGAACAAGCTGGCGGCGAACCAGGTTGCAAAAGCAAGCCTGACGGGTGCTTTACCGGTAAACGATCTGCGCAAGTACGACATCTTCGGCTATGTGCAGGACGAGTTCAAGGTGCGACCAAACTTCACCCTGAACCTGGGCGCCCGGTACACCGTATTTCAGCTATTCAACGAAGCACACGGAAAGGCTAATCCATTCGACTTCGCCACATGCGGACCACAGGGATTCTGTGGCATAGGCGCAAGCTTCGGTCAGCAGAACTACGGCGACTTTGATCCACGAGTCAGCCTGGCCTGGTCGCCTGAACGGAACCCGAACACAATTGTTCGCGCCGGCTTCGGCATGTATCACGAAGACGGGCAGCTGGACGATCAGAACCTGCCAGCCAAGAACGAAATACCTTCCTATTCAGTAAAGAATGTTAAATATCCGGTCGGTTCGTACTTCACCGGTCCTGGAACCATATCTCCCAACGCGGAACAGCGGGACCGCAAAGACTCGTACACGGAACAGTGGGATCTTTCGATACAGCAGGAGCTTCCATCAAGCTTTCTGGGCACGTTCTCCTACATGGGAAGTCACGGCGTGCACCTGCTGGACACCAACGTGGTGAACCTCGCTGATCCGGCTACAGGGATCGCGCAATATCCTGCATTCGCCCCGGCCATTGGCTGGCGCGGATCCATAGGCGCAAGTTCGTACAACGGACTCTCGGTGTCAGTGAGACGACCCTTCACCAACGGGCTGCTGATTGCCGCAAACTACGCCTGGACCCATGAAATCGACAATGGTTCAAATGGAAGCGGAGACGGTGACGAATTGTCGCCGCAGAATGCTTCCTGCCTCTCGTGCGAATGGGCCAGCGGCGCATGGGATGCGCGCCACGTGGTAAATGGCAACGCGGTCTACGAGCTTCCGTTCGGGCACGGCAAGCAGATGCTGAATCAGCACAACCTGGCCAGCGCAATCGCGGGCAATTGGGAACTGACGACGACAGCCCTGGCTCGCACAGGCTTTCCGGTGAACGTGCTGCTGCCGAGCAGCTATGTCGCACTGGATGGAAACTCGGGTACCCAGCGTCCAGACCTTGTTCCGGGCGTATCCCTCACTCCTCCGGGCGGCAGGAATATAGCGCACTGGATCAATCCTGCAGCATTTGCCTTGCCTGCCGGAGAGTTCGGCGACGCGCCGCGTAATCTTCTTCGCGGACCCGGTACATGGCAGATCGATATGGGGACCGCCAAGACGTTCTCCATCGCAGAGCGACTGCAGTTGGAGTTCCGTTCGGAGTTCTACAACATCTTTAACCATCCGCAACTGGGGCAGCCACAGTCCACCTTTAACGCAGCAAACACCACTGGTTTTGGCAGCATCATCAATACGGTGAACCTGAACACGGCCATCGTGTCACCTATCACTCCGGTAGGTTCTGGAACTCCGCGCGAGATCCAGTTCGCGGTACGCCTGGAGTTCTAGCAATCATGCTTGAACGCTTACGGTCATGTAGGTGATCGCAAGCATTGGAAATTCCATTGAGGCTCCACGCTTTTTTGCGCTAAGGGCGGGTACAGGAAGTCCTTTCCATTGCTGTTAGTGCGACTGCCACTCCAAGCCAGCCACCAGGCACGGCATCGCCCTTCTACGAACCGCTTTCGGACGAGTGCATTCGATGTGTGCGTGATGGTTGCTGTTCCGGGCACGGGCAGTCTAGAATCCCGCAGGGAAATAATTTCGCAAAAGGAATGTCCTGTGGAAGTCGGGTGTTCAGCCTGCACGTCAGCAAGATTGCCCTCCGGAGAGCCAGAATGAATCACGCTTCTGAACGTCGCAGAACGACCTTAAGTAAACATCTGCTGTTCGCTACGCAGGCCCTCGTGCTGGCCGCCATTATAACTACCGGGCACGCGCAGACAGATGCTCTGAAGAGCGGTTTTGAGAATCCCCCAGCCAGCGCGCGCCCCCGTGTCTGGTGGCACTGGATGAATGGCAATATCACCAAGGACGGCATCAAGCTCGACGAAGAGTGGATGCATCGCGCAGGCTTGGCGGGCTTTCAGAACTTCGACGCCGCGCTATTTACACCGCAAGTCGTGGATAAGCGTCTGCCTTATATGACTCCTGAGTGGAAAGATGCCTTCAAGTATGCAACCACTCTTGCAGATCAGCTTGGAATGGAAGAAGCTATCGCTGGCTCACCAGGCTGGAGCGAGACCGGAGGTCCCTGGGTTCCTGCCTCTGAGGCGATGAAAAAATATGTCTGGAGCGAAACGCATGTCGAAGGCGGTAAACCCTTCAAGGGCATCCTCGCTCATCCTCCCTCGAACAGCGGTGCATTCCAGAATCTGCCGATTGAGGATGTTGGCGGTTCGCTGGGTACACCCTTCGTTCCACCACAGTTCTATGCAGACAGCGAAGTCGTTGCCTTCAAAGTACCGGCTCCGGAAGTAGCGGGCGCCGCAGTGCAGCCGAAAATCTCTGCCAGCAGCGGCAGCATCGACCCGGCTCTGCTGAGTGACGGCGACCTGGCAAAAACAGTCGGCTTGCCGAAGGCGCCGATCGGTGAGAAAGCATGGATCCAGTTCGAATACCCGCAGCCGCAGGCGATACGCGGTCTCACCATCGTGGCGTCTGCCAAGGGTGCGTTCGATGCATTTCTGCCACCCGGAGGTGACAGCGGCCAGGCTCTCGAAGCCAGCAATGACGGTCAGACGTATCGCGTCGTCATGGCCATTCCTAAGAACGGAGCTACGGAACACACCCTCGCCTTTGCCCCGGTGACTGCAAAATATTTCAGGGTCACCTTCAAGAGCCTTCCCATTCCGCCGAACCCTTTTGCAGATATGACCGGCGATACTCCACCACCCAAGCCGCCAACTCAAGTTGGTGTATCGGAAGTAGTCCTGCATACTGGCGCACGGGTCAACCGCTTTGAAGAAAAGGCTGCCTTTAACCAGTACCCTGATCTCTATCAGTTCGCGACTCCGGAAGTTCCTGCGGGTGACGCGATCAGAAAGTCGGAAGTCGTAAACCTCACCAGCCGGATGAAGCAGGACGGCACACTGGACTGGACACCGCCGCAAGGGAACTGGATCGTTCTGCGCATCGGCTACTCGCTGCTTGGCATCGCGAATCACCCGGCTACCAAGGAGGCGACAGGCCTTGAGGTCGACAAGCTGAATGCAAAGTATGTGAAGCATTACATGGACGGCTACCTGAATAGTTACAAGGATACGGTCGGCGCCGACATGATGGGCAAGCGTGGCATCAAGTACGTGGTCACGGACAGCTGGGAAGCTGGCGCGCAAAACTGGACAGATGACATGATCTCCCAGTTCACCAAGTACCGTGGCTATGATCCGCGTCCCTGGTTGCCGGTACTGACAGGCAGAGTCGTAGAAAACTCGCAGGCCAGCGATCAATTCTTATGGGATCTCCGAAAGACCATCGCCGACCTTACTGCCAATGAACACTACGGCCAGGTGCAGGCCTCGATCAAAGAGCGCGGCATGGGCCACTATGGCGAGTCGCATGAGGGCGGCCGCGCCTTCATTGCCGATGGAATGGAAGTGAAAAAGTTGGACGACATCCCCATGAGCGCCATGTGGGTGCAGCTTCCCGGAGTGAACAAGGAAACCTTCGGCTACAACGCAGACGATCGGGAATCTGCGTCTGTCGCCCACATCTATGGTCAAAACATCGCTGCTGCCGAGTCGATGACCTCCTGCACCCCAGCCGCGGCCTGGGCCTGGTCTCCTTCAACGCTCAAGCCGACTGCCGACCAGGAGTTTCTCAACGGCATCAACCGTTTTGTCATACACGAGTCCGCGCATCAACCGCTCATTGACAAAGCTCCCGGATTAACACTCGGGCCATGCGGACAATGGTTTAATCGCAACGAGACATGGGCGGAACAGGCACACGTGTGGATTGATTATCTTTCCCGGAATTCTTTCCTGCTTCAGCAAGGGAAGTTCGCGGCCGACGTTCTTTACTTCTATGGCGAAGATTCAAACCTTACGGCGATCTTCGATCAGAAATCTCCGGACGTTCCCAGGGGATACGGATACGACTACATCAACGCAGATGGTTTGATTCATGAACTAAGCGTCACCAATGATCGCATCACGACCAGATCCGGCATGAACTACAAAGTGCTTGCTCTTGATCCATACAGCATCCATATGTCATTGCCCGTGTTGCGGGCGCTGCATTCGCTTGTGGAGCAGGGAGCAATCGTTGCAGGCACCAAGCCGACAGACACGCCGAGCCTTGCAGATAACAGCGCCGAGTTCAAGAAGCTGAATGATGAACTATTCGGCGACGGTAGCGGCATGCATACCGTCGGTAAGGGCAAGGTCTTTGCGGGTCAGAATGCAGAAGCCGTACTGAAACAACTGCAGATCACTCCTGACTTCGATCACGCCCAGCCGCAAAATGGGCAGGAGGTCCTGTTTGTTCATCGGAAAACGGCGGATGCTGACATCTACTTCGTGGACAATCGCGGCGATCAGGCTTCATCCATCGATGCGACCTTCCGCGTGGCAGGCAAAGCTCCGGAGCTCTGGCACGCTGAAGATGGCAGAACTGAGCCGGTATCCTTCAACATCAGCGGCGACCATACGACAGTGCCACTGAAGCTGGAACCATGGGGAACGATCTTTGTAGTCTTTCGCGCGAAGGCCTCGGGAAACTCGCTGACGCTGGCCCCACCGTCAGAAGCTCGCCTCGCGACAATCGACGGTCCCTGGAATGTGAGCTTCCAGCCCGGCCGCGGCGCCCCCGCGTCTGCGTCTCTTGAGAAACTCATCTCCTGGAATGAGAGCAGCGACAACGGCATCAAGTACTTCTCTGGTATCGGAACCTACAGCAAAACCATCCAGGCATCTGCAGATTGGATCAAGCCCGGCCAGAGACTCTTCCTTGATTTGGGTGAGGTAAAGAACCTCGCTGAAGTCACCGTGAATGGCAAGTCGCTGGGTGTTGTGTGGCATGCGCCATACCGGGTGGATGTCACCGGAGTAATGAAGGCCGGAGACAATCAGATAGTCATCAAGGTAATTAACGCCTGGGTGAATCGATTGATCGGCGATCAACAACCCAACGCTTCTACCAAGTACACCTACGCTGATACAAAACCCTACACGGCGTCGTCCCCGCTTCTCCCATCTGGTCTGCTGGGTCCGGTTTCGGTCAGCGCCGTCAGCACAAAGCAATAAACCACTGGTATAGCGGGCTCTTAGAACAACAACGCGGTACTCCGGTACCGCGTTGTTGTTGTTTGCATTCTGCCGAATTCATGTCGCGGTTTTTCATGGAACTGCGCTGATGAACGAGGGCGCCCTCCTCTGCTTCCGCGAACCTGCATCGTATTTCGTAGATGTTGATACTTGGTTACGACCGGGAATTCGACATGATGCAGACACCGAAAGAACTGATTACTGAAAAGCGCTCGCAGGTACTGACACCTAAGGGGTATGCCGCTGTCCGGTAAAGCTATCCAGACTAGGCGTGTTGGAACAATCCATACGGCCTGAAAACGTCGTTTACGTCAGGAGAGAAAATGCCGGATCAGAAGACTCTGCAGGGCACTTCAACTATGCAGCAAATCAACACATCAGCGATCGTCACCCGACTCGAGAATTGGCACGAGACGTACACGCGGCTGAATCCGTGGGCTCATGGCGGCCTTATAGAAAGAGCGATCCAGAAGCTGTCGCGCAGTGGTGGCGACGGGCAACATAATTCTGCAAGTCACAAAAGAGATGCTGGAGACCATCCTGCCCGGCTTACTCTGATTACCAAGGAGAAAGCCTCGACTGTTCTTCGTGCATGATCAAGAACGACAGCATCTGCAGTGACCCCTATGCGCAATCATCCAGATTGCGCATTGTTGTTCAGGGTGGCTATACGCAGTTGACTCGCAGTCAGGCAGACTCCAGGATCAAGTTGGCATACTGCGTCGTGTCGCCTGTACGAATGAGACCGATCGAGCCCGGAACACGCTTCTTGAAGTCGACATGCGCTTCGTAGATCGTCTCACTCGCTGAAAGTGCAAGTCTAAAAGCTGTGGTGATCGGACCGGGGTTCGTCTCTAAAAACTCTTCGGCCATATAGCTCCGGCCAAAGGTCCACTCCGTCTTCAAAGCCGCTAGCACTTGCAACACAGTCGGCACATCATCCACGAGCGAAAGATCGATCGTCTCTATCTTTGGCCAGGAAGGAAAGCCACGATCGGCAATGACGAGCCTATTAGTGTGGCGCACTCTGGCCAGCAGTGATCGCACTGCTGGATTCAAAAGCTTCCCGGCGATCAGCATGGTGGCCCTCTCTTAGTGAGTATCCAGTATCAGCACTTCGATCGTGTACGGAGGAATAACATGATCGAAGCTGCCACTCACGCCCGTCAGCTTCGTCTCCACCGGCTTGATCCGTTCAGGATCCGCAAGCGTATTCGTCTCCTGCGTCCCGCTTGCGCTTAACCGTATCAGCTTGCCCTGTGCCTGCAGGTGTGCACTACCTGATAGATCCAGCGCAAGAGGCTGCGAACTTGACGAAGCATTCACCAGCTTCAAGTACAGGGTCCCTTTATCCGGACTATAAGTCGCCGAATAGAAGCAGCGCGTATTGGAACCGCTCCAGTCTCCTTTCACAATCTCGCTTCCCAGATAGCTGTCGAACATCACCTGTGCATAGTAGCTGGGCGATCCATAACTATGCATGGCATCGTAGCCAATCAGGTCCGTCTCCCATTGCATCCCGCCCGGATTGACATTCACCAGCAGCGGCGCATAGGCAGCCATCACGATCAGGTCGCTGTTGCGCTCCATACCAGTCATCCACGCGGCGTCTCCTAATGCCGCACCGAAGTTTGGTGTCGGTGTGCCCTCGCGTGTCGCCCATTCCCCAACGAAGATCTTTGGACCACTCCGATCTGTCGAATCATAATGGTGGACATCATCGTAGAATTCCGACGCCCGCTTGTAGTAGTGGTCATCGATTACGTCAGGCTTCATATTCTTCAAAGGCATCGTTGCAATTAACTGCAGCTGTGGATACCTGGCCTTAACTGCTTTGTAGAACTGAGCATACCGACCTTCGTAACTCCCTGATCGATCAAACCAATCTTCGTTGCCAATCTCTACATAGTCGAGGTGAAACGGTTCGGGATGACCATCCTTGATGCGTCTCGCACCCCACTTCGTATCCGATCCGCCGGTAGCATATTCGATCTCTTCGAGCGCATCCTGAACATACGGTTCCAGCTTTGGCCCGGGCTCAATATGCTCCTGCTTCATTGAATATCCCGCATACACGGCAAGCAGCGGCCGCATGTGAAGGTCCTCGCACCACTCGAAGAACTCCAGCAAACCCAGGCCATCCGACGAGTGATAGCGCCACGGACTCGGATGTGTGGGACGATCAACCAGGGGACCGATCGTCGTCTTCCACTCATAGCGATCCCAGATATCGTCGCCCTCCAGGTAGTTGCCGCCCGGAAAGCGCAGGAAGGACGGCTTCATCGCGGCTAGCTTCTCCATCAAGTCCACACGATTCCCGTTGGCGCGATCATGATAGGTTGGCGGGAATAGGGAAACCAGGTCGATCCAGGCTGTGCCCGCGTGTTCAAACTTCAACGCAAGATGATTTCGCGACGAAGCGGTAAGACTGCCGGTAGTTAATTCAAAGCTATAGCGCTGCCATGAGCTTGTAATCGCCGGCACCTTTGCCGTTGCTACCACCTTGCCACTGTCATCGCTGACTAACTCCACAGACAGCGGGCCCATCTCGGCGCTGCTCTTCGCGTAAAGGGATCCCTTGTAAGTGGTGGCTGGTTGCAGCGCATATCCCCAGTAGCCTTCATTCAGAACGCCGGCTTTGTCAATGGCGTCAGCACTCTTGATGTCGAGCTTCAGGCTCATCGGCAGCGCCTCACTCGGCCCATTCCCTGGATCCGTTGAAATGGAAGCCTTTGCCGTTCCATCCTGGATCAGGTACCAGTACGCCGGTTCATTTCGGCCATCGTGGAACGTGCGGTTGCGCACCATCTCGGCGTAAAGGCCGCCATCGTAGGAAAAGTTGATTTCTTCCGTCATGAGGCCATAAAGCACCGGGCTTACCTTTGCCCGCGGCGCCTGCATATCGAGCTTTAAAGTAGCCTTCGGCAGCGATGCCGATTCTGCTGAACTGCAGTAGCTCGCAACAACAGGAAACAGCAGCATCGCCGCTGCGGCACAAGGTTTGAAAAACATGATCCGTCCTTTCTGAAAACGTTTGCCCGCGCATCATAGCAAACGTTTGCCGCAGCAGAAAAATCGCCCGCTTCAATCGGATGCCACATGGTAGTCTGCTGCCATTGAGCAGGTGCGTCCGTAAGGCACAGGATCGGAACTCCATTGATCTACGCGCATTCCATTGCAGGCATCCGCTACACCTTCGAAAGTCTCCGCCTTGTCCTGGCGAAATCAGCACCGGAACGTACAGGCGACGCACTCGCCGGGATCGCCGCTGACACTCAGCAGGAACGTATGGCTGCGTGCATGGTACTCGCCGACCTTCCTCTCGTTCACTTCCTCGATGAGCATGTAATCCCCTTCGAAAAAGATGAAGTGACCCGGCTCATCGTCGCGCAGCATGATGCGCAGGCGTTCGCTTCCATCCGGCACCTCACCGTCGGTGGCTTCCGTGACTGGCTCCTCGCACACTCCAGCGACACGGCCGTGCTACAGAACATCGCCCGCGCGGTCACCCCGGAAATGGCTGCGGCCGTCACCAGGCTCATGCGCAACCAGGATCTGATCGCCGTCGCCAAAAAGTGTCGTGTCGTCACTCGCTTTCGCAACACGCTTGGCCTGCCGGGAACCCTTGCCACGCGACTTCAGCCCAATCATCCGACAGATGATCCTCGTGGTGTCGCAGCTTCCATACTGGATGGGCTGATGTATGGTGCCGGTGACGCCGTCATCGGCATCAATCCCGCAAGTGACAACCTGGCCGCGGTCATCAAACTGCTTCGTCTCATCGAGAGGTTCCGATTGCGCTTCGAAGTTCCGGCACAATCCTGCGTCCTCACGCATATCATCAGCACCATCGCTGCCATCGAAGCGGGGGCACCTGTCGACCTCGCTTTTCAATCCATTGGCGGAACAGAAGCTACCAATCAGAGCTTCGGCATTAGTCTTGGCTTGTTGCGAGAAGCCCAGGATGCTACGCTGAGCCTCCACCGTGGCACGGTCGGCACCAATGTCATGTACTTTGAAACTGGGCAGGGCAGCTCGCTTTCTGCCAATGCTCATCACGGTGTGGATCAGCAGACCTGCGAAGCCCGCAGTTACGCGGTCGCGCGCGAGTTTAATCCGCTGCTGGTCAATACCGTCGTCGGTTTCATCGGGCCGGAGTATCTCTACAACGGCAAGCAGATCATCCGCGCCGGGCTGGAAGACCACTTCTGCGGCAAGCTTCTCGGCCTGCCCATGGGCTGCGACATCTGCTACACCAACCACTCCGAAGCAGACCAGAACGACATGGACACCTTGCTCACAGTGCTGGGAGTCGCAGGAGTAAATTTCATCATGGGCGTTCCTGGCGCCGATGACATCATGCTCAACTATCAGAGCACCTCGTTTCACGATGCCCTCTATGTTCGACGTGTGCTCGGCTTGAAACGGGCACCCGAGTTTGAAGCATGGCTGCAGCAGATGGGCGTCACCGACTCCAGTGGCGAACTGACATCCGACACCCGCCTCGGCGAAGCCAGCCGCCTGCTCGCAGACGCCGGCGATCTACTACAGATCGCATGAAAGATCTTCAGCCTTCCGCCGCGGTAGCTAAAGCCACGCTAGCTGGACCAACGCCAGCTAGCCCAACGACAGCTGAGCTTTGGAAGTCGCTCCGCCACCTGACACAGGCCCGCATTGCAGTCGGGCGAAGCGGCGATTCACTTCCGACGACCGCGGTCATGCAATTTGAAACCGCACAGGCCCGGGCTCGGGATGCGGTACATCTGCCCATGGATGTTGCGTCGATCACCGCATCGATCGCTGCTTTGGGCCTTGACCCTGTCTACCTTCAGAGCAGCGCACCGGATCGTGCCACGTACCTGCGACGTCCCGACCAGGGCCGCTGTCTTGCAGAAGCCAGCCGGCAGCTTCTTGCCTCGCTCCAATTGACACCTCCAAACAGTCTCTGTGTTGTTGTTGGAGACGGCCTGTCCGCAGCTGCACCTCTCCGCCATGCTGCGCCGCTTCTTCGCGCTCTCCAGCAGATAGGGTTGCGTATGGACAACCCGGTCTTTATCACGACCCAGGCCAGGGTGGCTCTGGGCGATGAGATCGGCGAGCGGATGCATGCGGACGCAGTCCTCGTCTTGTTGGGTGAGCGGCCAGGTCTCAGCACTCCGGACTCGCTGGGTGCTTATCTCACCTGGGCTCCTCGGGTCGGTCGCACCGACGCCGAACGGAATTGTGTTTCTAACATCCACGGCAACGGTCTTGGCTACGCCGAGGCCGCTCACAAGCTGGCATATCTCCTTCAACAGGCACGCCAACTCGGGCTCACAGGAGTTCAGCTGCATGACAATGCAGGCGAACATGATCGCGCGCTCCCAAGCAAAATCAAAAACAATGTCTGAGCTCACATCGACCATCCTTCACATGGCGAACAACGAAGGCTTTGACCTGGCAGGGATCGTGGCGCTCGATGAGCAGCCCGAGGCGCATCACAGCAGCGGCGAGCAACACATCAACTACCTTGAGGATTGGATCGCTGCCGGACATGCCGGCGAGATGGAATACCTCAAGCGCCGCAACCAGGATCAGCAGCTTCTTCGATCCTCCGTACAGACAGCGTTTCCTTGGGCGCGGAGTGTCGTCGTCTGCGCCGTCAACTACAATGCCGCAGCGCCCCGCTCCATCGATGCTGCGCCGCCGGGTTCCGGCTGGATTGCCCGCTACGCATGGTCGGGCACCGTGGACGAAGCAGGAAATGCGGTTGCGACCGACTATCACGATGTCCTCCTGAAACGCTTGCGGGCGCTCGAAGTACGCCTGCAGTCCGAGCTGAACTTCGAACAATCGCGCAGCTACGTCGACACCGGCCCCATCATCGAGCGCGCCTACGCCCGTCTCGCGGGTATCGGGTGGACAGGCAAGAACACCTGCCTCATTCATCCCGCGATCGGCTCCTGGCTCTTCCTCGGAGTGATCGTCACATCCTATGAAGTGCTCACCTCTGATCGCGAGAAAGCGCGCATGGATATAGTCCCGGACCGTTGCGGAAGCTGTCGGCGCTGCATTGAAGCCTGTCCGACAGAGGCTCTGATCGCGCCCTATGAAATGGATGCCAGCCGGTGCATTGCTTATCTCACCATCGAGAAACGGGGGGCCATCGCCGAACCTCTTGGCTCAAAAATGGGCAGGCAGGTATTCGGCTGTGACATCTGCCAGGATGTTTGCCCCTGGAACCGTCGCGCCTCAGTTACTCAGGATCCGGCATTTCAAGCTCGTCCTGAACTCGTGAATCCTGATCTGGACTGGCTCGCAGAGTTGGACCCGAAAACATTCAATCAACACTTTAATGGCTCGCCGGTAAAACGCACGAAGCTATCAGGTCTTCTGCGAAATGTCGCGATTGCGATGGGAAATAGCGGGGAGAAGCGCTACCTGGCTAAACTGACAGGATGGGTGGAAGCGGGCGATCCCGTACTGCGCGAGACCGCGCTGAACGCCATTGCGCGGATCGAGCAGGCTCTTGCAGCCAGCGTCAAAGCGCCTGAAACAGAAAGGCCTTCCAGCGAGGGGAAGGCCTGAACGAAAAGCATATTTAGGAAGTTTCAGCCACTCAGTCCTAGCTGTTGCGGCTTACGTTTGCTGCGTTCAGGCCCTTCGGACCCTGCTGACATTCAAACTCCACGGGCTCGCCTTCGTTCAGCGTTTTATAGCCGTTCTCCTGGATTGCTGAAAAGTGAACGAATACGTCTTCCCCGGTAGAGCGTTGAATGAACCCATAACCTTTTGCGCCATTGAACCACTTGACTACTCCATTTTCCTTCACGTGAACTCCTTAGCTCCGCTGTGTTAGTTCTCGAAGCATTCCCAAAAACACGACAAGCTATCGGCGCAGCACGGCGGCGATAGCTCGAATAGCTTCAAGGACACTTCTCGAACGGTGGGACAAGTACATCAAAACGGCCTTCCAGAACGGTGCTGCCGGCAGCCAATTAGACTACCGTCGTCTATTTTTATGGCAGGAATTGTTCCGAAAGGCAACATTAAATTTCCTGCCGGAAGTAAGTTGCCGCAGCACGCAACCCGTTGGAATCGCTGAGGGAACCCGCAAAAAGCGAGGTCGTCCATCTCAGCGGCATTTCCGACAATACCCATGCCCCGCAAGATGCAGTGCAATTACCTGGGCCTCATGTTCGAATCAGGCTGAATACCTATGAGTGTGCTCTCCATCTTGCCGGGTACCAACTCCTCACTGGACCAGGGCGATGCTGTGCAGCTGGCAGAATCTAGCCGCTCTGCGCACGGCTCCACGGCAGGCACCAGGGTAGAGGAAGACGGCCTTATCGCCCAGATCGCGGCCCTCGCCCGCTATCTCATGCAGACGGAAGTGCATACTTACGCTTTCAGCGTCGCCGCCAACGCCATCCTGTCCCTGTTTCCCTTTATCGTCATGATGTTCACCATCGCCCGCAGGGTCTTCCACTCGCAGGCCATGGAGAGCGTTATCGGTGACGAGATTCGTTACTTTCTACCTGCCGGGCAGGAATTCGTTGTCAAAAACATGAGCATCGTCGCCAATGCGAAAAGCGGCGTGCAAATCGCGTCTGTCCTCATGCTGCTGGTTTCCTCCACCGGAGTGTTTCTCCCCCTTGAAGTCGCCCTGAACCAGGTCTGGGGTGTGCGCAAGAACCGCTCTTATCTCATGAATCAGCTCATCGCGCTCGGACTCGCCTTCAGCATCGGCACCCTCACTCTGCTCTCCGTGGCCTTCACCGCCTCGCAGCAGTCCCTAATGCGCATTCTTTTTCTCGGCGACACTCACAACATCCTCTTCGCTTTCATTGCGCATTGGCTCCTGCAGATCTCAGCCGCCATCTCGAGCGTAGGTCTCTTCTTCATCATTTACTGGGCTCTTCCCAATCGGAAGCTGCCGGTCCGGGCAGTGCTGCCCAGCGCCATCGTCACCGGCCTGCTCTGGGAACTGGCAAAGATGCTCTACATCGCCATCCTGCCGCTGCTAGATTTCCATGCCGTATATGGCCCGTTTTCCATCTCTGTCAGTCTCATGATGTGGGCCTTCCTCAGTGGCCTTCTCCTGCTGGCCGGCGCGCACTTCTCGGCTACCCGCTACACCCGGAGGCTTGCCTCAGAAGCTGCAAGGGAAGCAGTAGAGCCTTCGTCCCCCGGCCGACCGGCTTTCCGCCTGTAGCAGTCCGTCGCAGCCGCCGGTGCTTGCAGCCGCATGGCGGGTCTTACGCTGATACACTCACGTCGAGATGCCCAGCTACCTGCGCCAAGCAGAGAACGCCGTAGCGCGACGCCTGCGCCGGAATCCGCCAACAGGCTTTGTGGCCCGGTCCGCCTTCTGGCTGGCCGCCATGGTTGTCGTGCTCATCTCGCTGCGCGTTATGCACATCTGGCGGAGCGGCGCGGCTGACGCGCTTCTCTTTTTACTGTGTATTCCTCTCACCATCTTCGCCATCATCCTCATCTGGCGCTGGACCTTTCGCAGCCTGTTGTGGCGGGTTCGCAACCGTCTGATTGTCACCTACCTGCTTATGGGCCTGGCGCCCGTAGTGCTGTTCGTCACCCTGGCTTCCATCGCGGCTTACCTTTTCTCAGGACAATTCGCTACTTTCGCCGCAACCGCTGAACTCAACTCTCAGGAGCAGCGTCTCAGCGCAGAAAACATGGGATTCGCGATCCACGTGGGCCATGTCCTTGAAGCAAACCCGAAGCTGCGTACCCTGGAACTGCCGGAATCGGAAGAAGCGGCTACCGCCGACGGCGTAGCCGTGGCCGCCCGCAGCACCTCGAAGCTAACCAACATACAGGCACTCGAAGTCAGTGCGGAGTCGGACGGAGTTCCCGTTGTGCTCACCACTGGCGGCAAGGTCATGGTCAGCTCCCTGAAGGCGCCCGCCTGGATCGCCCCAGGCTTCCATGGCCTGGTTTTGGACAACGGCCACCTCTATTTCCGGGCAGTGGACGACCATGTCGCCGGACCGCATCGGGTTGTTCTTGTCTCCAGCCTGATGGTCAGCAGCGCCATGCTCGAGCAGATGGCCAAGGACCTTGGCAGTATCAGCATCATGCCAGGCTTCAGCCGCGTGAACGACGATCCTGATGATCCCGACTACAAATATCAGCGAGATGGCGCGCCTGGTTCCGACGCAAATCACGAAGACAAGGTCCATCTTTCCGGCGGGAAACTTCCTCCGCCAGCCACCTTCTATGACCGCAAAGTCCTCTTCACCGCTCCTCTCGCCATTCTGAACTGGCAGACTGGCCACAAGGAACCCAGTCGGTTGCTGCTGAATGTGACCTCGCGCCCCACCCTGCTCTATCAACGCCTGTTTGAAAACTCGGTGCAGCTCGCGGTAGTCGTGAGGGATGGCCTCATCACCATTGCTATCCTCTTTGGCGTGCTGGAACTCACGGCCTTCATTATGGCGATCGGTTTGAGCCGGACCATCACCCAGTCCATCAGCGATCTGTACGGCGCCACCCGCGCCATCGACAGTGGCAACCTCGAGCATCGCATCACTGTCCGGCGTAAGGATCAGCTTGCCGCACTCAGTAACTCGTTCAACGCGATGTCCAAATCGCTCTCACACCTGCTCGAACAGCAGCGTGAGAAAGAGCGTCTGCTTTCCGAGCTCTCGATCGCCCAGGAAGTCCAAAACAACCTCCTGCCACAAGGACAAATCCGGCTGCCCATGCTGGAAGTTCATGGTGTCTCTAAACCCGCCCGTGGCGTTAGCGGCGACTATTATGATTTCCTTCTTACCGGCAACTCGCAGCTCGCACTGGCTCTTGGAGACATCAGCGGCAAAGGCATCTCCGCTGCGCTGCTGATGGCCAGTCTCCATTCCGCCGTCCGCGCCTACCGCTATGGCGACAGCGATTCCAATGCGCCCCTCCTGGATGGCGAAGCCAACCTGCTCGCCCATCCCGCGAAAATGCTGGAGCGTCTCAACCGGCATCTCTACACCAGCACCCAGGCAGCCAAATACGCCACGCTGTTCCTTGCGCACTACGATGGTGCTGATCAGTCCCTGACCTATTCAACCGGTGGGCAGCTTCCCCCGCTGGTTCTCTGTGCCAACAATGAAGTTAAGCGGCTCGATTGTGGCGGTTCCGTAGTAGGGCTGCTCGACGGCATGAAGTATGAACAGGCCACCATCACCATGTCACCAGGCGACATCCTCATCATCTACAGCGATGGCGTTACCGAGCCTGAAAATGAATACGGCGACTTTGGCGAAGATCGTCTGCTCGACCTGGTGAAGCGCAATCGCACGCTAAGCCTTGAAGCCATCTCCAACAGCATCATGCAGGCACTCACCACCTGGATCGGCGAACAGGAACAGCCCGATGACATCACGCTCGTGCTTGCTCGCCAGCTCTGAACCGGGTCCGTAGACGTCACTGTTTGACCTTGAAGGCCTTCACCACCACGTCATTCGGCTGCCGTCCCGTGGGCAGCAGCGTGAACAGCGAATGATTCTTGGTACGGATCACCGCGACGTCACCTGACTTCGCGTCTACCACCAGCAGCAGGTGACCTTCACTTGAAAATGCCAGCGCATCCGGACCATCGCCGACATTGACCGAGCCGACCAGCTTGCCATCGTCGATACTGTAGATACTCACAGTGCCTGCCCGGAAGTTGGAAGTCCAAAGCAGCGTGTTCAAAGCATTCACCACACCCCGGACAGGTCCTGATCCGACAGCATATGTTCCGCCCACCTCTGTCGCGGATGTGCCTATCTCCGAGATCGAATCGCCATCGAAATTAGAAACGAATGCCTCGCCGCCATCCGGCTTCAATGCCAGGTGTACGGGGTGCAGTCCAACGTCCAGGAAAGTCAACAAACGATCCTTCTTCTCACTGTCCGCAGCGCTGGGAGCTTTCTGAGCAAGGCCGATGGCCATTACCTGGTGGCTTCCTGAGCACGTCACGAAAGCCCGGGCCGAGTCCGGCGTAATGATGACATCGGTCGCACCTGCGCAATCAGCGAATGTTGCACGCACCTGCATGCTTCGGGGATCTGCAATTGAAACAGTGTTGCTGCCGGCATTTGTGATGACAAGGGAGTTGCCATCCGGCGCAATCCTCGCCATCCCCGGTCTGATCCCCACGCTGATCTGGCCGACTGAGCGACGCTGCGCAAGATCCAGCACGGACACATCATTCGATCCCGAGTTCGCTACGTAACCGCGTTCGCCCGCAGAATCGATATCGATGAAGTACGGGGTCCTCTTTACCGGGATTGTTGCCACGACTTCGCCGCGTACAGCATCAATTACCGAGACTGTATTGCTACCTGTGTTAACAGCATAGACTTCGTTACGAACCGGGTTCACTGCCAGCCCGGTCGGCGTGAGTCCAACTTTCAGGATGCGATCCTGTCTGAGGTTGAGCAGGTCCAGCACGGACACCGTGCCTTCACCGCCGTTACTCACATAGGCATATTCGCGATAGTTGGTCGTGTAAGCAGGGAAGTCGCGCCGCTTACAGCCCCCAAGGCATGCCATGGATAGCGTCAGCGTCGCAAAAAGCAGGATGCGGCACCACACCCTGCCCGATTTGATCAGCACGTCCTTGTTCCCGCAGACAACAGGCAGAGCCAATCCTAACGGCTGGTCTGCGTGCTGCCGGTCCCGGCAGTCACGTGAATACCCTGAGGAATATCGCGACGAAGGACCCTGGCGATCTGTCGGCACTCATCCATCATCTCTGCAAACTGCTCTGGATAGATGGATTGAGCGCCATCCGACAGTGCCTTGTCCGGCTGATGATGCACTTCCACGATCAGTCCATCGCAACCCGCCGCAACCGCAGCCCGCGCCATCGGAACTACCTTGTTGCGCTTTCCGGTCCCATGACTTGGATCGACGACGATGGGCAGATGGCTTAGCCGCTGTACCGCCGGAACGATGCTCAGGTCCAGCGTATTGCGCGTGTGGTCGGTAAACGTCCGCACACCCCGCTCACACAGGATCACCTCGTAGTTGCCTTCGCTCATCACGTACTCGGCAGCCATCAGCAATTCTTCAAGAGTGGCTGACATGCCCCGCTTCAGCAGCACCGGCTTGCGCGTTTTGCCGACCTTCTTAAGCAGGGAGTAGTTCTGCATATTGCGGGCGCCTATCTGGATCACGTCCGCATACTTCTCCACCAGTTCCAGGGATTCGTTATCCATCGCTTCGGTCACAATGCGCAAACCAAAAGCCTCGCGAATCTCGGCCATGATCTTCAGGCCCTCTTCGCCCATTCCCTGAAATGCGTAGGGAGACGTACGAGGCTTGTACGCGCCGCCGCGAAAGAACTGTGCGCCCGCTTTGGCCACCTGTTCGGCCACGGCAAACGCCTGCTCATGCGACTCGATCGAGCAGGGGCCGGCAATCACGGCCAGGTCGCGGCCGCCAATCGTCGCATCCGTGCCGGCGAACCGGATCACCGTATCTTCTTCCTTCACATCCCGGCTGACCAGCTTATAAGGCTTGGATACCTTAATGACTTCAGCTACTCCGGACATCTCTTCCAGGTTGCCCTGGTCGATGCTGCCCTCGTTACCCGTAATACCGATCGCCGTCCGTTGTGCCCCTGGCAGAGCATGAGCCCGAAAGCCAAGTCCCTCAATGTGCTCGCAAACTGCGGCTACTTCCTCTGGCGTCGCCTGCGCCTTCATCACTACCAGCATGGCTATCCCTCGTCTTGAACCCTCTCAGTGTAAAGCGTGGGCAGAGGATCATCAATGAGAGTGCCGCTCCCTGGCAATCTCATTGGTAAGCGCACGACCCGAAATGGCGCATAGCAAAAAGAAGGCCGCGGCGGAAGCCGCGG
>CAZZUX010000025.1:0-4873 GCA_964657395.1 uncultured Ktedonobacteraceae bacterium | reverse complement strand
CCCCCAACTGGGAGGCATGAGAGACGAAGCCCTGGTCTTTATCCAACCCTGAAGGCTGGGCCATTCAGCTTCGGTGGTACAGAAAAGCGATTGAGGAGTAGTTCCCTCGACAACCAGAGTCTCTTATAGATGCAAATTTTCCGAAATACCACTTAGGTGCAAGCAGGTATCTTGTTAGCTAACGTAGTCTAGGCAACCTTGTTCACGCCACGAAGTTGATGGCGCTGGGCAGCAAATTACTCCTCGATATCTTCATACGTCGGATACAGCTTCTCCGCCCGTCGCAGGTCGAACCACTTCACTGCAAGAAAGCCCCCGTACGACAGCTGGATCACCCAGGTCACGATGTAGGCGATGATCAGATTTCGTTGACTCATTGCTGGCCCCTTTCCGGCGTCGCTTCAAGGCTGGCTTCCAGCGCCCGCAGGGCCGCGTGTTGCTCAATCAGCTGCCGCTTCCGCTCCATCCGGTACCGGATCACTGCCAGCATCACACCCCAGGCCAGCCAGGCAGCCAGGTTCCACAGCACAGCCGTCCACATCGCCGGATCGATGCCTGAACCCGGCCCGCCTCCAATCACAGGAGAAGGATGTTGGGTCCGCCACCAGCGCGTCGAGAAGTACACAATGGGCACGTCCACATAGCCGAAGATGGCTAACACTGCCGCCAGGGTCTGCATCTGCGGTCCGGCGGCAAACCGGCGCAGTAAAAGGTAGCTCGCGTAAATCAGCCAGAGCACCAGGGTACTGGTCAGCCGCTCATCCCAGGTCCACCAGATACCCCACACCGGCCGCGCCCAGAGAGGACCCGTGACCAGCACCACCGTGTTGAACACCACGGCAACTTCTGCACTCGCCAGCGCGACAGCATCTGCGCCCAGTGCCCGAACCGGGTGATTACGACGCGAAAGCAGGTACACCACGGATGCCGCAAAGCTGAGGAAGAAGAAGACCGAGGCTACCCACGCCGACGAGACGTGATAGTAGAAAATGCGCTGGATCTCGCCCATCGTCGCTTCGGTGGGCGCGACAAACAAAGCCTGGTGAAAGCCCTGGATGAGCAGCAGGACGGTGAGCAATAGCCATGCGCCTCCGATATAACCGAAAAGAGGCTTGGAACGGGACGAGCGGCGAGGAAGGCCGTTGCCTGGGTGAGTTTGCTTCATGATACTAGCTCCCGGTAACGCTTCAGTGTAGCGCGGCTTACTTTCTGAAGACTATCCACTTTTGATCGGGCATGTGCCGTGGTGAAAAGCTGCCAGCTGCGATGCACCTCGTGATACTGACCCGGCTCCCACCTCGTTGCGGGCACTTCAACCGCTCGATCTGGCTAGTGGCGTTGTCAAAGGTGTAATGTTCTCAGGCCAGTACTTTCGGCGAAATCGCAGTGGATGCAGGAGATGACCTCGCATGGCCTGGTTGGTACTTGTTCTTGGGACCGCATTGTTTCTTGCTGGGATAGCCGGCCAGATCTTCGGCTTGCGTAAGAGGCCGCTTCGGGCCGAGGATCGGCGTGCGGGGCTTCTGGTACTCCGAATCGTCTCTGCCGTCGCCGGCCTCTGGCTCGTGTTCTTCTCAATCTCCAAGGTTGCGCACCTCGGATTCACTGGCCGCTGGTAGCCGCCTACTCGGCGTTTAGCACTGTCTCGAAAAGCAGCAGGCTTACCGTCGTGAAGATCACGTCATAGCCGCCCAGCAGTTTGATCCACAAAATCGGAACATCGTTTCCGGTAAGTACGTCCGTGCAGGCCAGCACCATGGCCAGCAATGCCGGTATGAAAATGGGAAACAGGATCAGCGGCAGAAGCAATTCGCGGCTCCGTGCCCGCATAGAGAGCGCAGCAAAGAAAGTCCCGTTGACGACCAGTGCCCAGGTACCCAGCGGCACAATCAGCAGGAATAGCCACGCCGGACCCAGCGGGTGCAGGTTGTAAAAGATAACGAAGACCGGTGCGAGAATCCCCTGAACGATCGAAACGAACAGGAAGTTAGCGAGCGCCTTCGCTACAAACAGCGCAGAGGCCGCAGCCGGGACAATCCGCTGGGCGTCCAGAACCTGGTGGCGCAATTCGCGCGCCCATGCCTGGTTCAATGTGGTGACTGACGCGAACAGCGTGGCCACGCACAGGATGCCACCCGCGATCTGCCTGGCCGTGTCGCGCGACGGATCGAACGCGAGTGCGAAGACCACGACAACCAGCAGCGAAAAAAACAGCATCGCCTGCACTGCTTCGCGCGATCGCCATTCAATGAGCAGGTCTTTCTTCAGATGGTGCCAGATGATTCTGACATCATTCATGGCCAGGGTTCCTCATGGCCTATATCCGCGTTTGTCATTGGAGACGGAGATGACGGCCTTGGTAAGATCGGCGATCTGCGCCTCGGCTGCTCGCAGATAGTCCTCCGGCCTCATGACCAGTTGCAGTCCACGCTGTCCCGCCGACACCGAGATAATGTCATGCAGCTCCAAAGTTTCATCGGCGAATGCGGGAAAGGGCTTCCGCGCTCCCAGCACGGTGACGCCGCCACGCACATAGCCGGTCAGCGGATGCACATCCTTGAGTGAGGCCATTTCCGCGCTTCGCACTCCCGCTGCCTTGGCCAGTTTTTTGAAGTCGAGTTCAGCATCGCCGGGAACAACAGCAAAAACATACTCATTGCCGCCGACCGAGACCAGCAGTGTCTTGAAGACCTGTTCGACCGGCATACCGATCTTTGCTGCTACTAACGGCGCAGACAAATCCTCCAGGTCAACCGTGTACTCTCGAAGTTCGTATTGGATACCCAACCCATCCAGGATGCGGGCAGCATTCGTCTTGCTCACCTTCCATCCCCCACATACTTCTCCTGGCGCTCCAGCATAGACTTCTGGCTCACTAGCGCTCCACCTCGCATCGTGAACAGCACATTCGCAAGCGGCTGCGCCAGTTCTCGCTGGTGCGTGGTCAGCACGATGGTGGTTCCAGAATCACGCAGGCGCCCTAGCAGTCTCAGCATCTGCTGCGCACTCTCTGCGTCCATGTTGGAGAAGGGTTCATCCAGAAGCAGCAATCGGGGCTGCGACAGCAGTGCCCTTGCAAGCGATGTCCGCTGCCGCATTCCCTGGGAATACTGTCCAACGGGTCTGTCGAGTGTCGGATCAAGCCCCACAGCGTTTAAAGCAGATTGCGGGCTCAGTGTCGATCCAGACGCATAAAGCCCGGCAAAGTAGGCCAGGTTTTCTGTCGCCGACAGCTCGTCATACAGCATGGGCGCATGGCTCATATAGCCGATCCACTCCCGCATCTCGCGCGGACCGAACTTTCGGCCATCCTCGGCGATGACTTCAACCGCACCGACCGTGGGCGTCAGTAATCCGGCCAGCACTCGCAACAGTGTGGATTTACCAGCGCCATTCTCACCCAGCAGCAGGTAGCATTGCCCGCGATGCAGCTCGATCGAGATTTTGCGCAGAGCCGCGAACTGACCGTACAACTTGGAAACCTGATTCAGAATGACGAGCGGCTGGACCGTCGGATAGGTCATGCCTGCGCAAGCCTCAACGCAGGGAAGCAGTACTGTTCTGGCTCGGAACCGATGCGGGCTTGGGTGCCGTTGAAGGATTGGCCGGGGCGTATTTGGACGCACACTTGGCCTGTAGTTCAGTTGCATGGAAAACGCCATCGCGGCCATAGGTGCCAATCGCGAGCGCCTGTGCGTTGTCTTTGAAAGTATCCGGCGGCGGCTCAGCGCCCTGGTACTGGACCGGCAGGACCTTCCCTTGTTCGATCAGCGTGAACTGCGCATGAGTGCCGGTGCGCTCGATCGATCCGACGGCCACATTGCCGGCTACACGCAGGTGCCGCGTATACGCCTTGTTTCCCATTGCCTGCAGCTCACTGATTGTCACGTAGTAGCTCTTATTCGCCTGGGCCGCGCTGAACGCGAGATACGCGATCGTGCTCAGCACGAGAATAATGGCGATGCCGATACGAAGGGACTGCGGCCGCTTGTTCATAGAGGTACTGTCAGGGTAGGAGTCAGCAGAGACAGAGTCAAGTCAACACACGACACGTGTAAAATCCGTCTTCACCAGTTTCATCTCAGAATTTGCTATCCAAAGCAGTGGATCTGCGTGTCGCCACGGTCTGAATCTGTGATCTTCGTTCACCCGGCTCGTTTATACGTGCTGATATCTCTACCGGTCGCAGCAGATTCTCTCTGCGCAGATGAGAGAGACACAGCACACACGGCACCACAGCAGCGGGACGAAGAACATGGTCGCGACCGAGTCCGAGCGCAGGGATACATGCATGAATAATCTCCTTCAATCGACAGGGCTACTTGTGTTTCCGCATCTTGGTTGCGCATCTTGGAACAAGCCGCGGTTCCTCCCTGTCTACCTCTTGATGCTCTTACATGAATCGACGCGTCCCGGGCTTGCATGGCACCGCAAACTCGAATGCCTTCCGTCCCATCTCAGCAGGTGACAGGGCTATAATCCGGCTTAAGCATCGCATCGGCACAGCATGGGGAAACTTCAACCGGCGTGTCACTGCAGGCGCTGACCAGCACCCGCGACACGCATAACGAGAAGGGGCAAAACAGCATGCAGCAAAACGGGACAGGACAAACCATGGACAATGCAGCGTACGCAACCGCAGAGATCCTCAAGCCGCGGGCCGAATGGCTGAAGCAGCGCCGGGCGGAAGCCGAACGCACAGGCGACACCAACATGTCCCAGATGCATTTTGCCCGTCTCGGCCGCATTACTGAAGAAATGGAGTTCGTGGCAAAGCGCGAAAAGATCGCATCCACGCTGATCCGCGATGAAATCGCTGCAGGCCGCCTCATCATCCCGGCAAATATCAATCATCCGGAAGTAGAGCCGATGG
>CAZZUX010000024.1:0-40649 GCA_964657395.1 uncultured Ktedonobacteraceae bacterium | reverse complement strand
GAATCTGAAGCAGAAGCGTCTGCATTGTTGGCATCGTCTTCCATCACTTTCGGAATGGTGCGCAGCGTAGCGCCCTTCGCCTTCAGACCCCAGTCGATGAACACCACCATTGCCTGGCCCTCCGTTATCGCATCGCGTGCAGTGTCCGCTTCATCCACGGCAAGGTGTTTGTTGTCGTTGTCGACGTCATATGAGAGGCCTTCGATGCTTTGGTCTCCCCACTTATCCAGATCCACATGCTGATCCTGGAGAGCATGCGTCAATTCATGTGCCAGCACCGGCTTCTGCTGGTCCGGCTCAATCCAATCCAGCAAGTTGACTGTCTTCGTCTTGGCGTCGTAATAGCCGGCTACCTGTTCCCGTAAGAGGCTGACCAGAAATGGCTGAAGGCGGAAATCACGATCCAGGAGTCCGAACTTCTTCAGAACGATTTCCGACCGCTCCATGCGCTGAGTATCTTTATCCTCGCGCAAACGATCCGTGATGTAGCTTTCTACTTCATTGCGCGTGGTGAGACGCCGCTTTACCTCGTGTCTGCCGGCGAGGCCGCTATCCTGGCTAGCAAATTTAGTGATCTGATCGACAGAACGAAATAACTCCTTCGCCTGCTGCGGCGATATGTGGACATCCTTGCCGGAGGGCTCCTGGGCTGGCGTATCTGCAAAACCGTCCGACGCAGCGGTTGCCCCTCCGGACGGAGCTTGGGCCTGCATCATGGAAGACAGCGCGAGCAGAGCAGCGCTAGCCACAAGAGACCAGCTTCTCAGCTTCAATCGAGCCCTGTTCAACATCTTGCTCATCCCTGTCCGCCCCTTCCACACCTGCATCTCCGTTACCGGCGAGACTATAATCGTCACAGCATTCATGCGATGAGTGATGCATTCCTATGGACGTTCTAAATCCCACAGCGGCTGCCGAGATTAAACCTTCAGCCTTGATGCCGCGCACTGCTCTTGCTTCTGATTTGAGCACGGTTCATCCTGATTTGCCCCTTGCACTCATAGCAGGCCTCTTCACGCCAGCCACCTTCTCCACCCTTGCCGAGGAACTCGACGCCCTGCTCCATGGCTGTGGCATCTACGATCTTGGGTGGAAAGCACTCATCAGCATCAAGGGCGAAGACCGGCTGCGCTGGCTCAGCGGCATGGTGACCAACGCCGTGCAGCAGCTCGCCGATGGCCAAGGCAACTACAGCTTCCTGCTGAATGCCCAAGGCCGCATCCAAGGCGATGGATACGTTTTCCGCGAGGCAGGTCAGCTGCTGCTCGAAACCGAAGCAGACCAGGTGGAGAAGCTCATGGCCCATCTTGAGCAATTCATCATCATGGACGATGTGAGCCTGGCGCCCTTCACCGAACATATCGGCGCCATCGGACTTTCGGGCCCACAGACTACAGCTCTGCTTGCCATGTTCGGCGTCACCATGCCGGAAGTTCCGTCCACCGCATCTGCCGCCTTCCTCACTGCGAATCTTTGCGGCAATCCTGTCTACGCTGTCAGCATCGCCGCCGCTCAGCCGGGTTCCTATCGCTACGAACTTTGGGGCAGTCACGCTTCCCTCCGGACGGTCTGGAACCATCTGCTCTCCGTCCAGGCGCGACCCTGCGGCCTCCATGCAGTGCAGGCACTTCGCATCCTGGAGGGCATCCCACTCTATGGCGTCGATCTCGTGGATCGCGATCTGCCCCAGGAAACGAGCCAGGACCGCGCTCTCAATTTCAACAAGGGCTGCTATCTTGGACAGGAGATTGTCGAGCGGATCCGATCGCGAGGAGCCGTCCACCGTGGCCTGCGACGCTTCAAACTCACAACGCTGCCATCCTCTCTACCCGTTGAATTAAGAGCCGGCGAAGGCGCTGTCGGCAGACTTACCAGCGCAGCAGCGTTCCCGGATGGGAGTGTCTATGCACTTGGCATCGTTCGTACAGAAGCCGTCATTCGGGACGCATCGCTGACCTACAATGAAGGCACAGCCGTCGCGCTCGATCAGACTCCTGTCCTCCTGTCTACCTAAACCCTTTTCCATAGGCACCAGTTTCAAGAATCACGGAATTCAATCATGGCCGAAAAAGCACCCTTATTCACCGTTACAGACCGCCGCAAGTTCACACCGGAAGGCGATTTTCGCCCGGGGGTTGTCGCCAGCGAAGTTCCAACGGCGCCCGCTGCCGAATCGACTCCCATTGAAGCGACAGCTACGACGTCGTCCCCGGCTGATCCGGCGAACCCACCCTCTATTGCAGAAACCGTGCCCGCTACGTCTGGCGATGCCGACCCCTACGCAGGCGAGGATGAAGGCGCACTGCCTGAGCCGACTGCTGCTGAAGCCGCTGAGCAACACGCCGCTTACAAAGAATCCTCACGCAGTCTCGACGAGCTGATCGCCCGGCAGAATCCACGTGCCAAGGCGACTGGCGATATGACTTTCGACCGGCTCGTACAGTCTGTGTATATGACTGCGGCGCTGCAGCTTGGTGCTGGTGGTCAGCCTGGTGAGCAGCCGCGCGTTGACATCCTCGGTGCCCGCCAGAGTATCGATATGCTCTCCGTGCTCAAGGAAAAGACGAAGGGCAATCTCACGCCCAATGAAGAACGCCTGCTGCAGAATGCACTCTTCGAACTGCGCATGAGCTTTCTTGAAATTACAAATGCTATCGCGACCGCCGCTCAGGAGCCAATGCCGGCCAACGCCCCCGCGGGGCTTGGCGCAAGACCGGGTCCGGCCGCCGCGTTCAATCCCGGCCGCAAGCGCTAGACCAGGCCTCGCATGGATGGAACGATCGTCATACTCGGCAGTGGTACGTCTATGGGCGTGCCTACACTCGGCTGCACCTGCCGTGTCTGCACCTCCACGGATTCCCGCGACCGTCGCCTTCGTCCCTCAATCGCCGTTGAATGGAATCATGCGGGCAGCGATCATCGCATTGTGATTGACACTGGTCCCGACTTCCGCGAGCAGGCGCTGCGCGAAAACATCCGCCACATCGATGCCGTCTTCTACACACATTCGCACGCTGATCACATCCTCGGGCTGGATGACCTGCGGCCACTTACCTTCCTCAACAAGCAGCGAAATCTGCCGTTGTACGCGGATGACAGTACTGCCCTGATCCTGGAGCGCATCTTTGATTACACCTTTTCGCACGATTCGCCGTACCCCAACAAGGCGCGCGTCGATCTGCAGCGCCTTGGTGAATCTGTCCAGATTGACGGTGCCCTGTTCCAGCGAATTCCGCTCATGCACGGTAACCTTGAAGTTGCGGGATTTCGCTTTGGCAATGCCGCCTACCTGACAGACATGAATCACGTGCCGGACAAGAGTCTTGCTCTTCTCGAAGGCGTCGAGATCGTCATCCTTGATGCACTTCGCAAGAAGCCGCATCCGTCTCATGCCAATCTTGATGAGGCGTCAGAGTGGGTACGAAAACTCGCGCCCCACGCTGCCTACTTCACGCACATGTCGCATGACATTCTGCACGCAGAAACCGAGCGGGAACTCGCCGAGCCAATCCACCTGGCGTATGACGGGCTGCGTATCCCGGTTCAGCTTTGACCATGCAGACCTTTCGTCAGATCAGTGACCTGCCGCAGGACTTCGGACCCACCATCGTCGCCATCGGCAACTTCGACGGAGTGCACCACGGTCATCGATTTGTCCTGTCACAGGTGATCGCGCGCGCGAGAGCTCGAGGCGCGAAAGCCGTTGCACTCACCTTCGATCCGCACCCGGTGCGCGTGGTGCGTCCTGATCAACCGCTACAACTCATCACCCCACTTGCAACGAAGCTTGAGCTGCTGTCGCAAACCGGCATTGATGCGACGATCGTGCTGCCTTTCACTCAGGCATTCTCAGAGATGTCTGCCGATGCTTTTGCGTCCGATGTACTCGCCGGCCGTATGAGCGCGAAAGAAGTTCACGAAGGCGACAACTTCCGTTTTGGAAGAGGCGCCGCAGCCGGGACGAAAGAGCTTGCAGAACTTGGCGGCAGGCTAGGCTTCAGTGTCGTTGTGTATCCGGCCCAGCACACGCATGGCCTGGTGATTTCAAGTAGTGCTGTTCGTTCCCGGATCGCAGCCGGCGACATGCGTCGCGCACGCTGGCTGCTCGGTCGCGCCTTTTCCATGGACGCTCCGCCGGCCAGCGGACGCGGCATCGGCAGCCGCCTCACTGTTCCCACCATCAATCTCGCGCCTTATGCCGAGTTGCTTCCCGCCATCGGCGTCTATGTCACGCAGGTCGTGATTGGCGGACGGTGCTTCAATGCTGTTACGAATGTCGGCAATCGCCCGACGTTTGGTGCCGACAGCTTTGCCGTTGAAAGCTACCTGCTGAACTTCGAACCAGTTCCTCTAGATCCAGAGGTCGCGCTGCGCTTGTACTTTCTCGCTCGCATTCGCGAAGAACGCAAGTGGCCTACACTGGAGGCCCTGCGCACGCAGATCATGAAGGATGTGTCGTGGGCCGGGCACTACTTCCGGCACATGCGACCTTCCTAGATTCTTGATCGCGCTTCTTCAGCGCGCTCCGGGAAATCTTTCGTCCGGTCTGCCTGCGATTGCGACCTTCATAAAGTCACTCCAGATTGGCAACGCGGCACGTGCGCCCGTCTCTTTATCTCCTAGTGACTGGCGGCTGTCATAGCCGACCCACACCCCGCAGGTGACAGATGGTGAGAAGCCGATGAACCATGCATCTGTATAGTCGCTTGTCGTGCCTGTCTTCCCGCCCAGCGGATGGTTCAGCTTTGCTGCTTCGGCCGCTGTTCCGCTATGCACGGCTTCCTGGAAGAGGGTCATCATCACACGAGCGGTGCGCGTGCTAATAACTTCCTTAACTTTGGCTGAATCCTCGCTGATGGTCATACCATCCGAGTTGGCGACCTTGCGGATCAGGTGCGGCTCGATCAATACGCCATCGTTGGGGAAAACACTGTAGGCGCCTACCTGCTGCTCCAATGTAATTTCAACAGCGCCTAGAGCGACCGGCAGATAGTTTGGAATGTTGCTCGTGACGCCGAAGCGGTGCGCGGTCTCCACCACCTTGCGCATGCCTACTTGCTCCGCCAGGCGCAGAGCCGGAATGTTTCGCGAATCGGCGAAGGCCTTCAGCAACGAGATACTGCCCAGGTAATTTCCTTCAAAGTCATGCGGCGTGTACGATCCGCTGCCGGTATAGAAGGTCGCCGGCGTATCCAGAATCATCTGCTGCGGTGTGGCCCCGGCTTCCACGGCCGCGGTGTACACATAGGGCTTGAAGGACGAACCGGTCTGCCGCTGACCCTGGGTCGCGCGGTTATATTGCGACAGGTTGAAGTCGCGACCACCAACCATCGCCAATACGTCACCGCTACTGTTATCGACCGCCATCAGCGAGCCTTCCGCCCCGGAATCCTGCTCGAGCGTTGCCTCCCAGATCGGTTCACCGGCGGTGCCGTCTTCCGTATGCACGAAGATGATGTCGCCCGGCTTCACCAGCTGTCGCGGATCCTTCTCACCTGTCCAAGCCCAGCCGGATGGCTGAATGTCCAGCCGCTGCGTGCCGGCCCGGGCCGTAATGCGGCCGGGAAGAACAGTGATGACCATTCCATGCATATAGGATTTCGGCGCGGCATCCGTGGTCCAGTCCGGGTGCTTGAATCCATCGAGCGTATTACCGAGCGCAAGTGCGTTGAGCAGATGGCCATGCCAGCCTTTGCGGCGTTCATACGCAGCCAGTCCCGCGGCCACTGCCTGGTTCGCTGTTCGCTGAAGATCGAGGTCGAGCGTTGTGTAGATCCGCATGCCGGATTGATGCACCTGGTCTGTACCGAACTTGCGTTCCAGCTCACGTCGGACTGCTTCGACAAACCATGGCGCGATGGTGTTGGCTGGGGGCGCCACTCGCAAGCCCAGCGGCGCGTTCTTCGCTTCGCTCGCCTGCTCTGCCGTGATGAGGCGGTCATGCTGCATGTTGTCGAGCACCAGGTCGCGGCGACGGAGGCTGCGGTCCGGATAGAGGATCGGCGAGTAGCCGACCGGTCCTTTCGGCAGTCCGGCCAGCAGGGCTGCTTCTGACAGCGAGAGGTCGGCTGCATGCTTGGAGAAGAAGTATTGCGAGCCGGCCTCGAATCCGTAGACACCGTGGCCGAGATAGATCTGATTTGCGTAGAGCGAAAAGATCTGTTGCTTGGTGAATTTTCGCTCAATCTGGATGGAGAGAAATACCTCCTGTAGCTTGCGTCCGAAGGTGCGCTCCGAGGAGAGGAATAGATTGCGCGCCAGTTGCATGGTCAGCGTGGAGGCGCCCTGGGCACGGCCTTTCGATGCGAGGTCATGATAGATCGAACCGATGACGCGGAAGGTGTTGACGCCCCAGTGGCTCTCGAAGTTTTTGTCTTCGATGGAGATCACGGCTTCGCGCAGCACCGGTGAGAACGCCGAGTATGGCACGACTACTCGTCGCTCTAGCGCGAACGATCCGAAGACACGGCCATGCGTGTCATACAGTTCGGTCGTGGTGTCCGGATGGTAGCGTTGCAGATCGGCAATCTGCGGCAGGTCTATCGAATACACCAGCATCAGTCCTGTCAGGCATCCGGTAATGACAGCCAGCAGCGCCAGCACGCCCAGAACGATGCGGCCCTTGTAAGAGGTTGGGGGAGTGGAGGATCGCCTGCTTCTGCTTCCAGGTGCACTCTGAGGAGGCCGCGGTGGCTGGAAGCCACCTGCGCGCCTGGGCAGCTGTGGCGGAGATGGCCGCGAAGTCGTCATTTGAGAGACCCGCGGATGAACCCGCGATAAAGTGACCGGCACACGAGCATATCTCCAACCATGCTCGCACGAATTATGGTCCACAATGCCGGCGGATTGCCGAAGCATCTGTTGTTACAAGTTCGATCCGGAATTCGAGGGCGCGTGATCGGGTATCGCCCCGGTGCTTATATGACTAGATCTTCTAGACGCTCTTGGTCTTGAGGATTTCCAGCGCCTTGTTCAATTGTTCGTCTTCCGGAGCCCTGGCCGGCTCTGCTGCTGCCTCGGGCTTTACTGGAACTGCTTTGGGCTTACCAGTAATCTGCTGCGGCGCTTCGTCCGGGGAAGGTACTTCGGCAGCAGCATCTTCCAGGTCCTGGTTAGAAGCGACGACTACGTTCGGGCTGACTGCTTCGTCCTGGATCTTCTTGCCGAGCGGCGTCGCGTACTTGGCTACGGAGAGAATCAGCGCCGATCCATCCGGCAGCTCCATTGTCTTCTGGACTGCACCTTCACCAAAGGTGCGGTCGCCGACCAGGTCACCACGCTTGTTGCCCAGGATCGCGCCGGCTACCAGCTCGCCCGGGCCGGAAGTGCCGTGATTGATCAGCACGACCAGCGGCGCGTTGGTGATGTAGTACTTGGACTCCGCATTGAATGTCTGCAGGGGATACTTCTGGCCGCTCAAGGTAGCGATGGTGCCGGTCTGCAGGAAGAAGTTGGCCAGGCGGATGCCCTGTGCCTCATCGCCTTCTGCGACGTCGCGGAGGTCGAGGATGATCTTGTGATTGCCGGACTTGGTGATGCTCTTCAGCTTGTTCTCAATCTCGTTGACTCGCTCCTTTGTCAGGACCACGGGACGAAGCGAGATGATGCTGGCATTTTCAAACTGCTGCTCGGTCAGCGGCGCGGCCGGCACGTTGGTGCGGGTCAGCGTGATCTTGTCCGGCTCTGATTTGCGCGGACGAACTACTGAGATCGTCACCGGTGTTCCTTGCGGACCTTCCAGCAGCAGCTGGATCATGGCCAGCGACATTTCCCTGGTAGATTGCGAGCCGATGGCCTCGATAATGTCACCGTCACTGATGTGTTCTTTGGCGGCGGGGCTGTTTGGCTCGACCGAAATCACAGTCGCGTAGCCGTAGCGTTTGGAAACGTTAAGGCCGACCTGCGCTGTACCTTCATTCTGGTGCTGCTTGTAGAGCTTGTATTCGGTCGGTGTCAGAAAACTGGAATCGGCGTCGAGTGATTCGAGCAGTCCGTGCAGCGCTCCGACGGTGACGTTGTTCATGTTGGGGTCGACTACGTAGTCATTCTGAATCTTGTTCAGGACTTCGCTGTAGACCTCCATCTCCGGGTAAGCGCCATCGCCCTGGACGCCGGCGCGCACTGCGTTCGGCCGCATGGTACCGACGAAGACAAAGATCACCAGCAGAACGGAGATCCCGGAAACTGAACCCTTGAAGGTTTTCGACATAGTTTTTAGACGTCACCGCTTCTATTTTGCCGCAGGAAAACGGTGTTTCGATCATAGCGCAGCTGCAGTCGAGGAATAGACACCCTTTTAGTGGTATGGCGGCCGTCGTGGGCGAGGCGCTCACCGGGCGGTGTCCTACCCTTTCCCTTTTGTTCAGCTAAATATTTCAATCGAGGACGGTTACGGCTTGCCGGGCGTGCGTATATGTCATTCGATGATGTTAGAGGTAAATACCTCAATTTAAGCGAGTTAGAACCGATTCAGCAGTAAATATCTCATTCGAGGCGGCTTGCGACCGGTATCGCATTCTATTCGGTTTCCGGAACCAGTTCTCAAGATCCTTGCTCGGATCCTGAGCTGCTTCTATGTTCTAACCCTCACGAAAGGGCATAATCATTCGGCAAGCTGACCTTACTTCTAAGCGCCTCTCAAGATACCGGAGCTTTCCCTAACGATGATTCGATGCAAGTCCCTTGTTCTGTTTGTCCTTCTGCCAGTTGGCGTCGTCTTGGCGTCCTGCCTCCAGGCTAATGCGGAAAGCACACAGGACAAGGTCGTGCTCAGTCGCGGCAATGCCACGCTCGCGGTCGAGCCTTACGCCGAGAACATTATCCGTGTGACGCTTAGCCTGCAGAAAGACCAGGCGGTGGCGCCGCCCGGCTACGGAATGATCGCCAAGCCGTCTTCGACCGGCTGGAGCTTCAGCCACACGGACGACGCCGGCGACGTCTACAGGTCGGCGCGAATGGTGGTGAACCTGGGCGGCGCGGCTGATCGCGGGCCGAAGCGGGCTCCGCTGCAGCGGCACACCGATATCGCGAAGTTCTTTAACGGTTCGACGCCGGGCGCGAACATCACCTTTACGACGCCTGACGGCAAACAGTTGCTGCACTTGCAGGGCTGGGGCCAATCGGTGCCGAACCATAAGGATGGGAATGCCGGCATTCTCAACGACAAGCGCCCGGGCGATCTTGACTTCTACCAGGTGAGTGCGACTTTCGCTTCGCCGGATGACGAACACTATTACGGGCTGGGGCAGAACCAGGAGGGATTCCTTGATCATCGCGGCCACACGGTGGATTGCTGGCATGACTACACGGCTGCTGCGGGTCCCAGTGTGTGCGTTCCCTTTTTGGTCACGAACAAGGGCTATGGACTGATCTGGGACAATCCTTCGCGAACAAAGATAGAACCTGGTTTCAACGAGCAGACCAAGTGGTCTTCTGAAGTAGGCAACAGGGTGTCCTTCTTCGTGATTGCTGGAAAGACTACTGACGAGATCTATGCCGGCTACCGACTGCTGACGGGAGCGACGCCGTTGCTGCCGAAGTCGGCCTATGGCTACATCCAGTGCAAGCAGCGCTATCTTACCCAGGCTGAAGTGATGACCGTTGCGAAGGGGTACCGTGAGCGCGGGCTGCCGCTCGATACGATCGTGATCGACTGGTTCTACTACAGCAAGATGGGGCAGATGGACTTCAAGCCCGAACTGTTTCAGGATCCGAAAGCAATGAATGCCGAGCTGCACAAGATGGGGATCCACACCATGATCAGCGTGTGGCCACGGTTTGTGCCGGAGTCGCGCTACTACAGCCTCATCCAGCAGAACGGCTGGTTCGAGCACCTGGCGGACGGGACGCCGACGAACGGCTTGCCTTATGACCGGGCCGGGTCGGACATCGATACCACCAATCCGGCTGCGGCGAAATGGTTCTGGGAGACCATCCGGAAAGACATCCTCAGCCAGGGCTTCGATGCTATCTGGGCTGACGAGACAGAACCGGACCTGCCACCGCAGGGCAGCTACTTTGATATTGGGCCCGGGACACGCTACTACAACACCTATCCGCTCTTCCACACTGCGGCGTTGTATGACGGATTCCGCCGCGATACGCCAAACCGGGCGCTCATCCTGTCGCGTGATGCGTACCTGGGTGTTCAGCGAAACGGGACCATCGTCTGGTCGTCTGACATTGCGGGAACCTGGGACACTTTCCGGCGCCAAATTCCGACCGGTCTAGATTTTACGGCTTCCGGCATCGCGAACTGGAGCAATGACACAGGCGGCTGGCAGGACCTGCCGGCAGAGCATCACCCCGCACATCCGCCACTGCTGGATCCAACGGACGCCCGGAACAATGTTGGCGGGTACGATGATTTTCCGGAGTTGTACACACGCTGGTTCGAATACGCAGCTTTTCTGCCGATCTTCCGGACCCATGGCAGCCGGAATTACAACGAAGTCTGGTCGTACGGCAAACAGGCAGAGCCGATTTTGGAAAAGTATCTCAAACTGCGCTACCAGATGCTGCCGTACATCTACTCGCTGGGACACCACACGTATGAGACCGGCGCGCCGGAGATGCGGGCTTTGTTCATGGATTTTCCGAACGATGCGGCCGTAGCGGATATTCGCGACGAATATATGCTGGGGCCGGCCTTGCTGGTGGCGCCGGTCACGGAGCAGGGTGCGACCAGCCGGAGCGTGTATCTGCCTGCTGGCGCAGAGTGGTTCAACTACTGGACCAACGAGCGAGTGAAAGGCGGCCAGACGATCACGGTGAAGGCGCCAATTGAGACGCTGCCGCTGTTCGTGAGGGCGGGCTCGATTCTTCCGGAAGGTGCGGCGATCCAATCCACAGATGAGGCGCAGGCTATCACCAAGGTGAGGGTTTATCCGGGCGCGGATGCTGACTTCAGTCTGTACGACGATGACGGGCGCAGCTATGAATACGAGAAGACCGGCGGCAGGGTGACAAGGCTGCACTGGGATGATGCGGCGAAGAAATTAAGCGAGACGGGAGTCAAAGCATGGACTGGATCGGACGGTCGGATCGTTGAAGTTGTTGGCGGGGTCAGTAAGTAGGGGTAATGCGGCTTTAACTACTGACTTCTGTGCGGGCATGCGACGGGGGACTGGACGCTGCTGCATGACTCCAACATTCGCCGAGGCAAAATCGAAGATGCCCGGGACGAAGACACGACCTCCTGCACGCAAGGATGCAGACGAAAGCTGAGCTGTCCGCCATCCGGGCAAGCACTGAAGATTCGCGCAAAAACCAGAGAGTTGTGGATGAAAGAGCGTCATTCAAGTTACTGTGGAGTGGAGCGTGACCGACTGTGACGCAAGCTATAGACCACCCGTATTCCGGCAGGAGTGCAGTATTGGACGACCGCATCCAGGTGGTCGAAGACGACCTGCGGCGGTCCCTAGCACGCTTCGGCCGATGGCTCTATCGTCTGGGCTACATGCCGGGAACGTCGGGCAACCTGTCGGTACGCCTGGATGAGGACCGGCTGCTTGCCACCCCCACCGGTGTCAGCAAGTACATGCTGCGACCTTCGGACATGGTGATAATCGATTACCACGGACGACAGCTGTCCGGATCGAAAAAGGTGACGAGTGAGATAGGTATGCACCTCGCCGTGTACCAGCAGCGCAATGATGTACAGGCCGTGATCCATTCGCATCCCCCTATTGCTACTGCCTTCGCCTGCTCCGGCAAAGGGCTGGAAGAAGTACTTTGCCAAGAGGCAGCGATGGCGCTTGGACGCGTTCCCTTGGCCTGCTACGCGACCACTGGTACGAACGAAGTAGCTGACAGCCTGGCCCCGCTGATTGCCGGACACGATGCCATCCTGATGGCGAACCATGGCGCCGTGACCTTTGGCGAAAGTCTGCTGGCTGCCTTTCTGAAGATGGAAACGGTCGAGCACGTTGCGAATATCCGCCTGGTTGCGCATCAGCTCGGCTCGCCGCAGGTGTTGACTGAACAACAGCTGGCACAGCTGGTGGCTGCGAAGGCAAAGTACGTGCACAACATCATTTAGCTTCCCTGGATGAACAGCTCAGACAGTGTGCCATCTGACCTGGAGCTCGCAGTTCGCTTCGCGAAGCTCTGGCCGCGTCGGGAGCACGAGGCCAGTATCCTGGAATTGCTCTGCCACGCCGGCTTGCATCGCTGGCGCCGTCTGGATCTTACGGAGCTTGCGCCCGGCAAAGATATCGCTCACTGCTTCCGGTGCTCAAAGGTCCGGATTAACGGCGAAATTTACGACGTCTGAGCTCTTCGCTCCAACAGCAGAAGCATCCTGAACTCACGCAACTTGCAAATCTCCATCTCGCACTCTAACCTCGTCAGTCGGGGCGTTTTACGTTGCGCCTCGCCTCGTAGACAGAATGTTCATGCGCTGACTGGACCCGTGTGCCCGGGGCTGTTCGGCTTTTGTCCGCGGTACTAAGGAATGTGGGAGCGACCCAGGGATGAAAAGGCGAGATTTTGTCAAAGCAATCGTAGCGGCATCGGTGGCAGGCAGAAACCTGCTTGGGCAACAAACGTCCCCGGTGCCTACAGGTCAGCCACCAACGCAGGCCACGCCGGCTGTGCCGCCTCCTGCACCTCCGCAGGCGCCCACGGCACCTGGGCCTGTGCCATGGATGCGCGGCCTCGAAGAAGCCAAGCCGCTCGCTGTCGATTCCATCGTGCCCGACGCGGTGGCACAGACGAATGCGCATTTCTTCAACGAGCAGCAGATGGCTACGCTGCGGCGGCTGAGCGAGGTGATGGTGCCGCGATGGAAGAAGTATCCCAGCGCGCTTGATGCAGGGACGCCTGAATTTCTTGACTTCCTGATTGGCATCTCGCCGGCCGAACGCCAAAAGATGTACCAGGATGGATTGAACCGCCTGGATGCCGATGCGCGCAAGCAGGGTGCTGCATCCTTTGCCGCTGCCACGGAACAGCAGGCCGATGCTGTGCTGCGGCCCAACTTGCGCGTATGGATGAACGATCATCCGCCGAAGGAGAGTTTTGCCTTCTTCGTCAACACGATCCACAGCGATATTCGCACGGCGACCGTGAACTCGCAGGCGTGGTCAGAAGCCGCAGCAGCGGAAGGACAGGAGTCCGAAAAGGGACTGTACTGGTTCCCGGTTGATCCGGATGTCTACAGCGACGACGCGGCCGGAATGCGGCGCTTGGCGGCAGGACGACGACACATTTCGTAATTCGTCGGTCGCGCCAATCGTCCCTGACAATGAATGTCCGTACCACCGAGAAAGGTAATCCAAGCCTTGGCTGAACAAAAAGTAGATGTGCTGATCATCGGGTCCGGTCACTCCGGAGGCATGGCGGCGAAAATTCTGACGGAGAATGGCATTTCCTGCCTGATGCTGAATGCCGGGCCGGTAGCCGATGTGCACAAGGATGCAGAGCTGAAGCCTGCTTATGCGCTTCCCTTCCGCGGCTTCAAGCAGCCTGGCGCGCTGCCGCACGTCTTCCAGTCCAACGAGTTCAATGCTAATACATGGGTAAATGAGCAGGAGAATCCGTACACGTACGATCCGAATAATCCCTACAACTGGGTTCGTGTGCGACTCTTTGGCGGCCGGTCATTATTCTGGTCCCGGCAGAGCTTTCGGCTGAGCGATTACGAGTTTAAGAGCAAATCGCATGATGGCTTTGGAGATGACTGGCCCATCTCTCTCGAAGACCTTGCGCCCTACTACGCGCGAGTTGAAGGCATCTTTCGCGTACTTGGCACGCCGAACAAGCTGCCGCAATATCCTGACGGTAACTTTGTTCTTGATGATTCGCCGTGGACGCAGTGCATGCAGCGATACGTCACGGCGGGCCAGCAGAATGGTGTGCCGGTTTGCAAAGCGCGCAGTGCGATGGGCGTGGATGGCTTGGCTAGCTCGGTGAACCTGCTGCTGCCGGATGCTTTCGCGACTGGCAAGCTGAAGGCAATTCCGAATGTCGTCGTGCGTGAACTGTCTGTCGATAAGAACACCGGCATGGTGAATGAAGTGCATTTCGTCGACCGGCTCTCACGTCGCGAGATGTCTGTGAAGGCACGCGTGGTGGTGTTGGCTGCGGGCACGTTAGAAACTACGCGGCTGCTGCTGAACTCGAAGATTGCCAATTCGAGTGGTGTGATGGGGCACTACCTTACGGACCAGGTGTACGGGCCGGGCATTGTCTGTTCCGTGCCTGAAGCGCGCGACGGCCGCAGCAATCCTGAGCTGATGGGCGGTGGTGCGCTGATACCGCGCTTCCGCAACATCGACACGAAGGAAAAGAATTTTCTTCGCGGCTATGCCTTGAATGTCTACAGCAGTATGCATCCGATGGACCCGCGTAACTTCGCAACTTACGGCGCCGATCTGCAGCGCAAACTCGATAGCTATAACGGCAGCGGCTTCTCCTGCAGCATGATGGGCGAGGTCTTACCCCGCTACGAGCATAAGGTGACGATCGATAAGAACGTGGTGGACGCATGGGGCATTCCGGCGTTGCATATCGACACGAAGTATACCGATAACGAAATCAACATGGCGAAGGATGCAGTGGATACTGCGGCGATGCTCGCCGAGAAGGCCGGCTTTGAAGTACTGGTTAAGAATTACGAGCCTAATCCGCCGGGCTATAGTATCCACGAGTTAGGCACCTGCCGCATGGGCAACGATCCAAAGACAAGTGTGCTGAACAAGTGGAACCAGAGTCATGACATCAAGAATTTGTGGGTTGTGGATGCAAGCAGCTTTGTCAGTGGCGGCTGGCAGAATCCAACAATGACCATTCTTGCCCTGGCGATGCGGGCATCCGAGCGCCTTGCCGAACAGATTCGCGAGGGCAATGTATAGGTGATTGCTGATCAGGCAGCTGCCTGAGGATCTATGAATTAGCGGAAGCTGGAATGTTGTCTTACAAGCCCTGCATATTTTGGAGTTATGCCACTCTGGTCGATGCTCTGAAAGCATCGACTTTGGCTTGAACGATTAATCAGAAGGCTGCGCCGGAGTCGCCGTCTTGGTTACCTGCCGCCCTAAAGCTATTTACTAACATCTGGAACAATCCCCTTCGACTTTAAGGAAGCCTTCTCCGCCTCCAGGAGTGTCGCATGCAACGCCTTGACATGCTCGATGGCAGCATCTGCTTCTACAGCCTTTCCTTGCTGCCTGTACGCCTTCGATAAGAGATAAAATGATCCTGGATCATCCGGGTTCATGACGGATGCCTTCCGCAGAGCTGTGATCGCCGCGCTGACTCGGCCCGATTGCAATTCTGCCTTTCCTATGTAGAAATAGGTAGCCCACGAATCAGGCAGGAGTTCACCCGCTTTTTTCAGATACTTCAATCCTTCTTCGTATCTGCCGGACTGAACCGCGATTGCTCCTAGGTAGTAATAAGCACTACCGTCCTGCGGGTTAGTTACGACTGCTGCAAGCAACTGCTTTTCAGCTTCTGCGTTGTTGTTCTCACCTAGATACGCTTTTCCGAGTTCCCGATGTGCGTCCGGAAAGTCTGGCTGCAGGCTCAGCACGGAAAGGAATGCTTGTTCCGCCGGCTTGTAATCCGTAGCTTGCGCGTAAGCCCGACCCATCAGGAAATCAGCCTGAGCCGGCGTCGCACTGCCGGCAAAGAGTGATGTGAATACCTCCTGCGCCTGCTGCGCCTCACCGTCACGCGAGTAGGCTATTCCTAAGAGGTAAATTGCAGCTGGATCCGGATCTTTTGCCGAGGTTAACGGCTCAAGGATTGCAAGACTTTCTTTAGCATGACCGCTAAAGGCAAGACTCGTCGCGAGCAGCATCGATGCCTGGGTGTTAGTCGGATCGGCTTCATGTAATTGGCGGAAGCTCGGAACCGCATCCGCATAATTCTCTTCTTTCAGATACGCCAAACCAAGATTCAGCTGGGTTTCCTTCAGGTGAGGCTGCAGGCGAAGGACACTCCTGTCCACGTCCACGGCTTCAGAGTAGCGATGCATCCTGGCATAGAGGATGCCGAGATTTGCCAATGCACTTATGTTGTTATGATCAAGCGCCAGCACCTTGTGGAAGCCCGCCTCGGCCTGACTGTACTCGCCGGCGTTCATCGCGTTGACGGCTGCTTCGAACGTTTGCCGGGCGACATCTGTGTCCCCGCAGAAACCACACTTTTCTGTAAGTGCGAGCATGATGAGAAAGCAGGCAAGCCTTACAAGCGTCTTCGAGAACATACGAATATTTTATGGCGCATTATCATGAATTGTTAAAAGGAAGAGAAGGCCGGACTCGTATTCAGTTGAGTCCGGCCCTTCAAAGAGACTAGAAGTAGAACTTACCTCCCAACTGGAGCTGTCTTGGGTCACGCGTAGATGTGATCTGCCCGGAGGCGCCGGCATTACTACCTGAAAAGGTATTCCCGGCCGTTGGCGCGGACAAACCGTTATTTACGGTACCCCACTGCGTATGGTTGAAGACGTTGAAGGCCTCGAATCGTAATTGGATCTTCAGGCTTTCTGTGAAATTGAAGTTCTTGAAAAGTGACATATTCGAACTGTTGACTCCCGGTCCATAGATGGAGTTGCGCCGGAAGTTGCCAAACGAGCCGTTCTGCGGAACCGCAAATACCGCTGGATTGAACCATTGCGGGAATTGTCCGGCAGGCACATTGTGATGATGAGGAACGATGATCTGGCCACCAACGTAGTCCGGACGAATATGTCCGAAGCCGCCGTCGCCAAGATTGCCGCTAGAATTCAGGTCGCACGCGTCGTTGGTGGGATTGTTGTTAGCAAGGCAGGGAGTGCCGCTCCAGAGTTGGGTCACGCCGGAGAACTCCCACCCTCCGGCGGTAAGTTGAATAGCCTTGTCGAATCGTTTGAAGTTCGGAAGATTGTACACATATTGGAAGTTGAAAACGTCTCGCCGATCAAATCCTGCAGGAGCGTAGAACTTCTTCAATTGCGTGTAATCCGGAATGACATCCGTATCGTTGTCGACGTCATCAAGATCGACAGCTTTTGACCAGGTGTAGTCTGCGTTGATCGTTAGATTATTGCTGAAGCGGCGAGTCACCTTCACCTGTAATGCGTTGTAAGCGGCACTCGCACCAAAGGTGTTGTAGTGGATTGAGCTATAGCCCTTGTAAGGCAGGATAGCAGCCGTTTGATTATTCACAGTAGATAGGATATTTGTGCTTGTTGTGTAGCCAAGAGGTAACTGCTCCAGCTCCCTGTTGTACATCTGGTGCCGACTGGCATTCCCGATATACCCGATATCAAAAACGAGCTGATGAGGAAGAGCCTGCTGGATGCCGAGATTGTAGCCATAGGTTGTAGGAATCTGACCGGCGCGATCCGTGCCCAGTACGCCAGATTGCGGAGTTAAGGCAGCACCTGCAACAAGCGATTGTGAAATACCTCCTATGTTCCCTCCGTAGATGTTCGGTGTGTAAACAGTAGGCGGATTACTGACGCTGGAGAAGTTGAACACGTTCTGCTCGTAGCGTTCATAGAAGATGCCGAAGCCGCCCCTTACAGCTGTCTTTCCGTTCCCAAAAGCATCATAGGCAAATCCGAGACGCGGGCCGAAGTTGTTCCATCGATAGTCTAGCCCGCCCTTCGGCAGACCATTTGTTCCCTCGCGGACCATCCCATTATAGGGATTTCCGGATCCGGCGATGATGGAACCCTGTGTGGGCGGCTGTCCGGGTATGTTGTTTGCAGTGTTGATCTGAACAGCATCCGCAGCTGAGTAAGCAGTGGGTGAAAAATAGTAGGCGTGATAAGGCGAGACAGTATAGGTCGGTCCGACGAACTCATATCTCAAGCCGTAGTCAAGCGTCAGCTTCGGAAGGATCTTCCAGGTATCCTGCGCATAGCCTTCATACTGGAAAAAATGGAAGTGACCGAACGCGAAGATATTGGATTGGCTGACCGTTGTGTAATTTCCCAGAAGAGTGTTGCCGATTCCGGAGTTGCTGTTGCTCGGATTTTCATTGCTGGCGCCGAAGTTGATGGCAGGATTCTCCTGCCATGTACCTTCCTGGCCGTTTTCATTCAGATCAGCAAACAATCCGAACTTAATAACGTGATTCCCAAGGACCTTGGTGACATCATCCGTTGCAACTACAGTATTGCCCGTCGAAGTCCAGCCCGAGGGGAAAGGGGAGATATTGATATAGCCATCGCCGGTGTTGATGTTCGGAGCCAGGTCATGAGTGTTGGTCGAAGGATAGAGATCACTAAATGAGAAACCAAGCGTGGTTTTATCATAGAGAGCTTTCGAGGTGCCCGGAACTATATCGACTACTTGGGTCAGGTGCAGCCAACCTACGCTGGCTTCGTTAGTCAGGGTTGGTGAGATCACATTCACGAGGCTCCAACCGTAGCTCTTGCCTGGCTTCTTGCGATATTGCGGCAGCACCGGAAAGCTGTTGCCGGAGAAGATGCCGTAGCCGTCGCTCTCCTGTTGCCGATCATCCACGTAGCGAAAGAAAGCATTGGCCTTCGGTCCGAAGTTGAAGTCAACGCGCGCCACATACTGGTTTTTGTCGAAGGTGTAGGTGTCCTGGAAGTTAATCTGCTGTTCGTCGCCGAAGCCGTTGTTGTAAGTGGGGTGGGTGAAACTCCCCCTGTAACCGGGAGTGAAGTATTTGATCATTGCCGCGTACTGACTGTTGAACTGCGAGGCAGGAATGATATTCCCTGCGTAGGGTGTTCCTGTCAGGATTTCTCCAAACGCGTTGTATTTTATAGTTCCCGGAACAAAGACCTGGCCGTTTCTAACCACACTTCCGTTCGTATCGGTGATCGGGGTACAGGTTGAACCGCCATTGAAATCGCATAGATTGCCAGGGCGATAGACTGGCGAGAGATCAGCCGACCCATTCGCGGTACCTATGCCAAGCATGGATGGTTGAGGCATCGTGTAGAATGTGGAACCGTTAGGACGGGTTGCGCGGGTACCTTCATAATTAAAGAAAAAGAAGGCCTTTTTGTGGTCTCCCGATGAGATCTTCGGTATTGGGATATAGCCGCCGATGTTGCCTCCGAACTGGTTGAACTTCAACTGCGGCCTTGCCGAACCTGCGTGGTTGCTGAACCAATCATTAGCGTTGTAGTCTGTGTTGCGATTGAATTCGTACCCTGTGCCGTGAAACTTGTCTCCTCCGCTCTTGGTGTTGATCAGAATCATCACGCCCGGGCTTCGACCGTACTCAGCATTAAAGTTGCCGGTGAGAGTCTTGAATTCACCTACAGCGTCGAGGCTCAAGTCTGTGTACTGCCCGTCATTAGCTCCAACGTCGGTGTTGATAATGCCATCCAGGAAGAAGTTATTCGCGGTGCCGCGCATTCCATTCACATAGAAATCGTCAGTCTGATTGAAGACCAGCCTGAATTGCGATTGATTGTTGGTGACAATGCCGGGCAGCGTGGTAAGAAGCGACTCGAAGTCGCGCCCGTTCAATGGCTGCTCCAGTACCTGGCGCTCGTCTATTACGGCCGAGTTGTTGGAGGTAGCAGTGTCGATGAGTGGTGTTTCTGTACTGACGGTCACAGTTTGCGAGGCCTGACCGATCGTCATCTGCAATTGACCTAGTCCGAGGGTCTGCTCCTGATCCAGCACTACCCCGTTCCGATCGAGCTTCTCCATGCCGGGAGCGGTCACCTTGATTTGATAGGTGGCGGGTGGAATATTCAGCGCGTGGAAGGTACCTGATCCATCAGTTGTCGCGTCGCGGGTGATGTCCCCTGTCGCCTGATTGATGATTTGTACCTGAGCTCCTGAAATAGAAGCTCCTGAGGGGTCGATAACTGTACCGGTAATCGAGCCGGTTTGGGCGTAAAGTCTGGATCCGGGACCGAAAAGGAGGAGGGCCGTCAGGCAAATAAGGAGGGCTTGAAGCCGCATGGGAAGGAGTTTGCTGAAGGCCGGGGTTGCTGATGCAGAACGCATGCCTGGTAGAGGCGGTTGCGCAAACCTGCGGCGGTTGATGTAATTTCTAGCAGTGCTATTTGTATTCTCCACTCCTGGCATTTGCAGCATACTCCGCTCCCCCTTGAAGACTGCCTTGCTAAAGGGACTCATTCCCTTCGCCGCGATGTAAGCTTGGTATCGATATCGCAAGCGCGATAAACCTAAAGCGTCACGAAGGCACTGTCAAGACGTTCCTGATATTTTCGAACTCAGGAGAGGATTCGGGAGATTAACTTGTTCCGCTAAAATGTGGTCGGCTGCTTATCTTCTGCTTGCTGCGGGATGCTCGCGTCGCGGTCGGCACGAAGCTGGCGGCGGCTCATGCGGTCCTGCAAAGCCTGCTTCCCCTGCTGCTCAAGCATCCGGTATTGTGTTTCGGCCGCCTGGGCATCCGGCGTGTCGTGGAGGCGACGATAAGCACGTGATAATTGAAAATAAGCCTGTTTGGCTGTGTCTTCGTCCTTGTCTTCACGAATGGATTTCTGGAAGTCTTCCACTGCAGCCTGGTTATTGCCCAGTTGTAGTTCGGCTCTTCCGAGATAGTAGTTGGTCATGATCAGAGTAGGATCGCTTGCTGCCACTCTCTCAAGAAGAGCCTTGCCTCCTTCGGCGTCCGACCGATCGATGCGCAGGCACCCCAGCTTATAAAGCGTGAGCATGTCATTTGGATCGAGCTTGATTGCCTGCTCATACGCATCCTGAGCTTCCTGATACTTTGCAATCCGCCAGTACGAACTTCCGAGCGCCTCGTACAAGCCACTTTGCGCCGGCGCTGCAGCGATAGCGAGCTTGAACTGCTCGACCGCATCTACATCATTTCCTGATTCAACATCCGCCTCTGCAACGACCTGGTAGACGTGCCATGATTTGGGATCACTTTTGAACATTGCCTCGTAACTCTGCCTGGACAGAGCTAACGCAGCGCGGCCCCGGTGATAGAGGATATCTACATTCGAAGGATCAATTAACGATGCGCGATCCAGATCTTCGACGGCTAAGGTGAAATGCTCCTGTGCCAGATCGACGATGCCTTGCCACATCCATGCCTGGGCATCCTTTGGTGACAGAGCAGTTTCCTTCCGAATATTGAGAGACGCCTGAGTAAAGCGATTAAGGCGGTATTCAGATATGGCCAGGAACAGGTGTGCGCCACGCAACGATGGTTTGATCTTAAGACCTTCCTCCAATGCTTTCGCCGCTTCCTCGTCCCTCTTCAGCTGTGAGAGTGCGAGACCGAGATTCAAGTAAGCTTCCGCAAAGCGTGGAGCTTCATTGATGACTTGCTGGAACTTCTCGACTGCATGCGTCGGCTGGCCAGCACGCAAAGACTCGGTTCCCTCCTGAAAGTCCGTAAGTGCTGTAGGAGAGGGCGAACTGGTGCTTCGGGTGGCCTGCGCAAACAGAAAAGGCGAAGGCAACAGGATGGTAGTGAACATCAGGCCAAGCAGCAGCCTCTGCATAACGGACCTCAGGACGTCTGACGAATTCTCTTACTGATCATAAAAGAGAGGCAGCGCCTTTAGACGCTGCCTCCGTGACTTCGCGCCGCGGGTCGGCTAGAAGTTATATCGCAGGATAAACTGCCTGATTGTGGGCTGACCGAAGTCGGTGGTGTAGGAACCGAAATGGCCTTGTGGAGAGCTGTCAGTTGGCAAGTCGGCTGGGTTGGTGTTGGGTGCAGCAAAGTGCACTCGGTTAAAGGCATTGAAGATATCGACGTGAAGCTGGAGACTACCCAGTTCGCCGAAGTCTGCTATCTGCTTGGTGATGGAGAAGTCTTCATTCTTATAGAGCGGCGTGCGATAACCACCGTTGACGCGTGGCGAAGTTCCCAGAACGATTGCGCTGGACGAGCTTGGATCCGTGAAGGCGGCTGGATTGAAGACGTTCCGGTAGGTGGGGTCGCCTGAGTTGGCCGTAGGGCTGCGATTCACAAAGTTGGAGGACACGTTGTAGCGAAGGCAGGCCAAGGACGCACCGATAGAAGTTTGCGTGCATGAAAACGCCGTCGGAGTTCCACTTACATATCTGTCGATACCGCCCACCTGGTAGCCACCTAGTACAGCGTTAACTACAGAGTTGTGGTTGAGGAATTTCTTACCCTTGCCGATCGGCAGCTCATAGATATAGCTCACGACCAGGTTCTGCGGCACATCCTGGAAGCTGAGAGCCTTTTCGCTCTTGAGATTATAGGGATTCTGCACACTGCCAGGGCCGCCGTTAAAAGCCGAGAAGGCGGGGAGCGCAGAATCTGCATCGGTGAGCGTTTTGGACCATGTATACGAAGCGAGAAGATTTAAACCGTTATGGAAGCGACGCTCGAGCTTCCCAGTAAGTGCCTGGTAGCTGGAGTGACCCAGGTTTTCGGTTCCGCCATCCGAGTAGATGTCCAGATATTGCGGAAAGGGCCGCAATGCCTGTGCGAGGGTACCGGTGAAGCCTGCGTAGGGTGCCGCGATCCCTGTCGTGGACTGATAGTTGTTGCCGAGGGCTGCGCCATATCCGAAGTACTTCGGGTTAAGGTCATTTGCCTGCAAAAGGTTCGAGTGCAGATAGGTTCCGGTAGTGCCGATGTAGCCGAGAGTAAAGATCAGGTCAGTTGCAATCTCGTGCTGCATCTCCAGCCCCCAGTTGTAGGTGGTTGCGGGACGGCCCATGAAGGGCGTCTCGTATTCCGAGGCTAACTGGCCTCCAAGAACCTGGCCGTTCGCCTGGGTGGGGTCAAGATTTGGAGGAGGGGCAAATGCAGGGAATGCCTGATCCAGACCGGCTACGCCAGCACAGGAATTTGTTGTCGAAGTCAAAGCTCCGTTGCAGTAAGCCTGGTTGAATTTGTCCGGAGAGCTATAGTTCGGACTGGCCGTGAAGCCGATCTGGTTCGCTGCACCGAAATCGGCGTAGTCCAGCGGTCCGTAGTAGATACCGAAGCCACCACGAATGGAAGTTTTGCCTCCTGAGTTACCTGGCGCGTAGGCAAAGCCGATCCGGGGCGCGAAATCTTTCTTATACGTGGATGCAAATTCGCCGGAGCCGCCGATGCGACCCGGACCGTTGCCCGCGAAATACAGTGCTCCCGGCAGGCCACCGGCGCCCGCATTGGGTAGGGTAGGACTGAAGTTGGAGAAGTCTCCATGAGCCTCGTTGCGCGGCTTGTCGATGTCATAGCGCAAGCCAATATTGATCAGCAGGCTATGGGTGATCTTGAAATTGTCTTCCGCGAAGACCGCGTAATAGTTCTGGCCTATGCGAGGAGCCCTGCTCTGCACTGCCGCGGAAGCATTATCTACATTGCCCAGAAGAAAGCTTGCAAATGCGTCGCCGCTCTTCGTGTCGTTGGCCGTTACAGCCGTTTCGAACTGGGAGAAATTGAATGCTCCGGACTCTGAACCGAAACTCTCGTTGGTGAACTGGTCTTTCCGAAAGTCCGCACCGATATTTACGGTGTGGCGTCCCTTGATAAAGGTATAGGTGTCCGCAACTTCAAAGTCATTTACCGGCTGAATTGCATCATTGGCATAGCCTATGCCGTTATAGGTCAGGCCGGCTGCATTTTGAGAGAAGGAAAATGGAGGAATATTCGGGCCACTGAGACCTTTCACCCCCAGCGTTGCATCCCAGTCGGGAACCACCCCGATGGAATTGCTGGTATTTAACTGGTAGAGCCGGGTGAATCCTGTGACGAAGTGATTGTTTTGCGTGGCGGAAACACTATAGTCATTTCCGATTCGCAGATACTTTACGAATGCGTGCTGGATCTGCACACCGCCGCCCGGGCCGGGGTAAGGGGGATGGCCGTTCGTGATGTCATTGTCGCGGTCCGTGTAGGTCGCGAAGATCTTGGATCTGTCTGAAAGGTTGTGATCGATACGAGCACTGTAAACAGTATTAAGGAGCGGATAAGTCGTCGAGTAAGAATAGTTGTTCGTTGTCTGACCTGGGGTGCCGGTATTCGGAAGCGGGTAGTAGGACAGGGCTTTTTGTGCGACCGCGCTGAAGCGGCCAGCAGGAATCTTGTTGCCCTGGAAGGGCTTCCGGCAGGCTACAGTCGCGTTCAAGGCCGGGTTGAATACTGTCGAAGTCGTCGCCGGATCAAAGATCTCCCCGACGTAAGCTGTGTTTCCATTGCAGTCGACGTTCGAGCCATCCGGCGTTTTCGTCAGACCGCCGGAGAAATCTCCTCCGTGCACCGCCACGGTAGGAATCGTGCTGACCGAGACACCACTCTCACTCTGCCGAAACTGCTCAAAATTGAAAAAGCCGAAGGTGCGATTGCGGCCATTGTAGAGGTGAGGAATGATGATCGGACCACCCGCTGATCCGCCGTAGTCATTCTTCTTATCCAGGGTGCGTTGGTTCGCCAGCTTCACTGCTTCGTTGCCTGGATTTTCTGCGATACGCAGCTTGTTGAAGTAGTCATTCGCGTTCAGGTCTTCGTTCTGAAAGATCTCGAAGAGGCCGCCATGATACTGGTTTGTTCCGCTTTTTGTACTGAAGTTATTCACGCCGCCTGTAGTTCGGCCTTCAGTCGCGGGGAGGACGGACGTAGTTACCTTCAGCTCTGTCAGGGCTTCGACACCCGGGGCGTGCTCGTCAAATGCCGAGTCGCTGTCTTCGCGCCTGACATTGATGCCGTCCAGCAATTCCTCTGTTGCGAAATTCTGTCCGCCTGCGGTCTTTGCCTGGAATGCGCCAGAGGTTGACGTCGTGGATGCTGTGCCGGGTCCGACGGTTCCGGGCGCCAGAAAAATGAAACTCTCCACTGAACGCATCGCGCTTTGACCACCCAGGCTGAGGGGAAGGTCTACAACCTGGCGACTGGAGATAGTGCTCGATACTTCGGAGTTTTCGGTCTCGACTACTGGAGCATCATCATTCACTGTCACTGTCTGGCTGGCGGAACCGGCGGTGAGATGCACCTCTGCAGGCGAAACGCTCCCGGTCGTCACCAGGATCCCGGTGAGCTGCTGTGAGCTGAAGCCCGCCGCCGAGATGGTGAGGTTATATCTACCCAGCTGCATTTGTGGGAATTGGAAGGTGCCAGCAGATGTAGATACCGTGTTGTAGACCGAACCGGTGTCAGCGCCAGTGGCCTGAACTTTTGCATTCGGGACAAGTGCACCAGCTGGATCAATCACAGTTCCAGCGATCGTACCGCCGGAGGTTTGCGCGTTTCCCGTTAGCAGGACCAGGAAGAAAGCAAAAAATGCCGCGAGTGAGCAAAAGCGACGACGCATGGGCCTCTCCAGAAGCTGGCTGTTCCTTCGAACAAACAGGGGGGACTCTTATAAGGAGGAAGGCCTTTAGGCGAACGGTTAAGCTGACCCTGGTTCTCCGGGGTTCATAGGAATTCATTTAGGGTGGAGTGTCAACTACTACCTTCGACGGATACCCGGGAAGTTAATCCCACGCAATCGCGTTCTGATCTGGCGCTACTTATTTATAGAATAGCTTTGGTTCTAGCTCAGTAGTTAAGAAGTGGAGACTCAGAACGCTCCGACGAACAGATCATCCCGGTCCGCCGGCAGGCGTTTTCTGACACAGTTTATTTTGTGTATTGCTATCTTGCGTACTGCTCGTCAGTGACTGGTTCCAACCAATCCACAGCTTTACCGTCCAGTACCTCTGTGATGGCGATATGGACCATTCCTACTTTCGCAGAGGCGCCATGCCAGTGCTTTTCTCCGACTTCAAAGAACACGACGTCACCCGGCTTCACTTCTTCAATGGGGCCGCCATCGCGTTGAACAAGGCCAAGTCCATGAGTGATGATGATGGTTTGACCAGACGGATGTGTGTGCCAACGTGTGCGGGCGCCGGGCTCAAAAGTGACAACGCCTCCATTGGAGTGGCGGCCCCCCTCTGATGCAAAAAGCGAGTCGACGCGGACTTGTCCGGTAAACCAGTCAGCAGGTCCGGCCATGGACGGGGTAGTACCTACGCGTGTGATTTTCATCCTGTCCTCTGAAAGAGCTTAGGCTCTTTGCTGTTGTTGAATGGATCGTTCCTTCACGCTGCCGCCTGGAAGTGAGATGGGCGGCAAATGTGTATTCTCCACCGTTTGTCTTCTCGCGTTTCATGCTCAGCACTTACAGCATAGCGTCCGAGTGCATCAATTAGGCTGAGGAGCAGGAGAGCGACCGTAGTCTCCTCAGGAACTAGGTTGGTGATCTTGATTGCCGCATGACATTACCCGCCATCCACCGAAATGGATTGACCCGTGATGTAGCTGGCTGCGTCGCTGCAAAGCCGTAGGACGGCGTTGGCTGTCTCTTCAGGACGAGACTCATGTAAAAGAAGTGACGTCGACTTCGAAACGTCGCCTTCAAAACTGAACATCACAGATGTGATCCTTGGCTCTCTGGCAAAGATTGCGGATCCTCTGTTTCATGTCCGCGATATTCTGAGTCTCCCGTCGCGGTCAATCCCAGTCACAAGAGAAGGACGGTGATGCCGTCATCGAGTGGATCTGGGTTAGCAGCTTTGTCCGGCACGGCCTGTAAGCAGTACGGCCGGCCCTCCAACTTGGAGCAGGAGTCGGAACTGTAGTATGAACATCGCATGAATCGCCGCAGCCTGTTCGTCGTGACAGCTACCTTCCTTTTTGCTTTAAGTATTAAGAGCTCGAGCAGCCTGCCAGCACAAACGCTAGCTCTTACCCCGCCCATGGGCTGGAGCGAGTGGGATGCCTACGGACTGACTGTGACCGAGTCCGACTTCAAGGCAAATGCAGAAGTGCTGGCCGAATTGAGGCAGTATGGCTGGCAGTACGCGCTCATCGACGCCGGGTGGTACATGAAGAATCCGGAGGGCGTCACCAAGGACGACAAGGGGTATGTGGTCGATGAATATGGTCGGCTCATTCCAGTCGCGAATCGCTTTCCCTCGGCGATGGAGGACGCAGGGTTCAAGCCACTCGCGGATTGGCTCCATGCGCGAGGACTTAAATTCGGCATTCACGTCATGCTCGGCATTCCCCGGCAGGCGGTAAGTGAAAATACGCCGATTGCCGGGTCCGCCCTTCATGCCATAGAGGCAGCTGACACGGCTCACACGTGTTCCTGGGATAGTGAATTCTACGTGGCAAGAAACAATGCGGCAGGGCAGGCCTATTACGACTCCATCATGAGACTCTATGCCGGCTGGGGAGTGGACTACATCAAGCTGGGCTGCGTGGGTGATCATCCATTTCATTCCAGTGAGATCAGGCAGGTTGCCGTAGCAATCAAACGATCACACCGGCCAGTCGTGCTGAGTTTATCGCCCGGACCGCTGCCACCGGAGTATGTGAAAGTAGCGGCACAGGATGCGCAGCTGTGGCGCTTCTCCTCTGAACACTGGGATTTCTGGAGTGCACCGCCAGATAAGAGCAGCGGCTATCCCACTGGCCTGCGTGACGACTTCGATCTTTTTGAGAAGTGGTCGTTGTTCGTGAAACCAGGCAATTGGGCTGACGGCGACGCGTTGCCCAGCGGGTGGCTGGGCCCGCATCCAGGCTGGGGAATAGCGAGACGATCGCGCGAAAACGCAGACGAGCAGCGAAGCGAATTCACACTGTGGGTCTTCGCTCGCGCGCCACTCATTATGGGCGCGAACCTGACAAAGTTGGATGAGTTCACACGATCATTGATGGCAAACGAAGCAGTGATCAGCATCAATCAGAAGGCTTTGGAGAGTCATGCAGTCAACATACCGTCCGCGGACGCTAAAGGTGCTCGTGTGTGGGAGGCGCAGATCGAAAAGACCGATGTCTTGCACCCCTTCATTGCTTTCTTTAATCTCAACGACAAGCAAGTAACCCTGCACTGGACATGGAAGCAACTTGGCCTCACAGGTAGCCACGAAGCTCGCGATATATGGACGCACAAGCCCATGGCTTTGTCGGAGGGTGTGGAAGTTACGCTTCCCCCGCATGGCAGCACGATCTACCACGTGGAGTAAGAACGTTCGATGTAGGTGCTTTCTGACTGCTGCGGAGCATATGGAGTCTCCCAACAAACGCCGTTGGTGTAACGCGACCGGTCTTCATTACACGCTCACTTCACGACGTTAAGTCTGGTTGGCGGATATAGTTGCTCTCGCTACGCTTCAACGTCGAGCCTCATCAGTCATAAGCAAGGAATGCTCATGACAAAAGCGTGTAAGTGCTACATAGGCTTGAAGGCCTTGTATTTTTAAAGCGTCAGCTTGCTTCGTGACGAGCTGGAGGCATAGCTTTCACCGCTGACCTTGTTGACATAGACATGCACGCTGAGCGTTGCAGAGTTATGCTGGCAACACTTGCCAATCCGCTGCCCTCATTCAGCGCGCTTGAAGCTGATCAGTGTTTTCCCATCGTTGGTCCATCGGTGTTAATCATTCGTGGAACGCGTTCTTCAACGCCGGGCAGCGGTTTACGCAGGGTATTGTGCGTTGCCTTCTGATACCAGAAAGCAACCGAGTAGAAATTGTCGGAGCGATGATTCGCATGCCCGTGTTCCAGGGTCATCTTGAAGTAATTTTTAAAAGGAACGGGAGAGTCGGTATGGAAGCGATAGACCATCCACTTGGCTCCACGATCATCTCCGCCATTTAAGGGATTTCCGTAACGCTGGTAGGCGAAGGTGGGATGTGTTGATCCGAAAGGATTGATCGCACAGTTGCCGTAGCACCAGGCTCCTAGGAAGTAGTCTTCGGAACCCGTACCAACGATAGCGGGTATGGCTTTATTGTCGATAAACATCATGTCGTCGCCCTCTCCCCACCAGTCTCCCTGATTTTGCAGAATGCTCAGGAACATGCCTACGTAGTGTCCTTCGCCTTCTGTTTCGAAGGCCACGTAGTTCTCCAGGCCATCCTTATTCAGAGCCTTGTTCACCGCAGGATCGCTATTCAGCGTCCAGGTATTGTTGTTACCGGTATTCGGTTGTGCCTGCCGATACTCCGCAAAGAAATAGAGCTGATCAGCTGGCAGGCTCGTGTATTTCTGCCAGTCGATGTTGTAGTAGAACGCGGAGGTGGGTAGAGTTCCTTCATTCGTGATCGTGATGCGTGCCGATTTGCGGAACGGCATGGGAAAGTATGCGTTGAGGGCCTTCTGGGAACCAACGGATACCGGGCCTGACTCGTACAGGAAATACTCGCCCAGTCCAAGGCCGAAGAAGTCGCCGATTGGTGCCTCCACAGCGGGAGCAGGATCGTCGTCCCAGTAGATGCGAAGGACTATCTTCTTCAGGTGGTAGTTTTCGGGAGAGTCGATGGTGAACCACATATGGGTAATGATGCCTGGGCCTTGAACATTGCCTAGGGTGCGTGTTTCTCCGGGCCGAATTGGGTGTGCCCGGTCGCCATCATCATTGCCGCCGGTTGGATCCGTGGACGTGATGCGCTGCTCTGAGTAACTCTTCTCAGCCGCAAGACTGGTGAAGTCCTGAGCATGGAGCGACAGAGAGCCTAACAAGAAGAGCGCGACGACGATGGAGAGGAACCTCGATTGCCTTGTGCGGAACTTACTGACAGGATCGGGGATCAGGATGGAATGCATTGGCATTAAAACCTTTCATAGTAGGCCGTGCAAGAGAATTGAAGAGGTGCACTCAAAGTGCCGGGCAGTTACTTACCCGCGCGGACTGGGTGGGGTGACCCCTTTTGTGATCAATAGATTGCCATAGGGTCGCGTATCGCCCGTCATGACGATGGCAAAGCAGCTTTGCACTGCCTTGTAAAACTCTGCGCGGTCGAGACGGAGCGGTGCATGGCGCAGGTTCTGACGCGACTGAACGGCGTGACTGTAGTCAGCCTCTATCTGAGGATCAGTAGTCGAGCCGGGATCAACTTGCATTATAGAAAGCGGATTCTGCGGTTCATCCAGTTGAACAAGCTGGAGGATGTCGGCAAGCAGCGTGGCGATCAGCAGGCCATCCGCACGCACCACCCGCGGACCTAAAGAGTGGCCTGGAAAATGAGCGTCCGCAAGGAGCAAACGATCGCCGTGGTCCATCTGGTGAAGGATCATTAGTAAGTCCGGACTAATAGAAGACGGTATTCCCTTAAGCATGATTGCTCTTCCCTTCTTGCAAAAGGTTAGTCGTCTGCTTTGATTCGGCAGGAAAAGGCAGGAGGAGACCGTCTTTCATGAGCCTGCTTCCCAGGATGGAGATAGCCGGATGGTGGTTCCAGCTGATGCTGTAGAGTCGGCCCGGCTTGACGCCGCGAAATTTCACAAGGTAGGTTCGCTGGTTGTCAGAGGCAAGCAGAGAGAAACTGACACTCTTTCCTCTCGCTATCACGTCGGTCAACGTGCACTCGTCAAAGCCCGCGCCGCTGGAGGAATCGAGATCAATCATGGCGTCCCCAAGGACGGGCTGCATGAGTTCGATGGATGTCATGGCGCTGCCGGTACCCCAGTGGAAGCCGGTAAGCGCGCCAGGTTCATCGATGTAGCCGGTGTGCGCCCAGTTTTCCCACGGGGCGACGGCAAAGGTCGAACGAGAGGCTGCTATGGCCCGTTCGAGATATTCGGGGCGGCCAGTCTGCTGGTAGTAGTCCATCAAGATGATGGCAGCGTAGCCTTGACGCGCGTCGCTCCACTCAGCGTCTGTGTTCTGAGTCGTGAATCCGCCAAGCGTCATCGGCGCGAGCGCTGGATTATTCCAGACCTGCTGAGTAAGAAGCAGGTAATCAAGCATTTGCTGGCCGCGTTCGAGATACGTCTGCTTGCCGGTGGCCTGATAAAGCGAGAGCATCACTTCGGGCGCCTGCATCTCCGCTAGATTATTTTGTGGAAACTGGCTGGTCCATGGATCGAAAAAGTCGTAGGGCTTGCGGGCGCAGGAAAGAAACGTCTCGAAATCAAACCAGCGCTGACGCGGTACCACTTCGTCCGTGATGAAGTTCATCGCCTTCTCCGCCGCCTGCAGATAGCGAGCATCTTTGGTGAGCGATGACAAAGTGACCAGAAACAAGGCTGAAGGCGCAGTTTCAGCATTGAAGTTTGCGAACTCTGATTGCGGTTCAAGAGTTTCCTGCTGATACCAGGATGGGATGACTCCACTTGATTTCTGTTCACGAAGAAGGAAGTCGCCGAAGCTTTTTGCGAAGTTCAGGATTTCTGTCTTACGAGCGGGAACGAGATCCTGCGCCCATCGCAGCATCCAGTACGCGGTCCATGACATAGAAAAAGCATCATAGCTATCCTTGTAGCCGGCCCAACCGTCGCTCGCGGTCCACTGCTTACCAGGCACCGTGTAGATGGTGGCAAATGCTCCCTGTGTGCGCGGTGCAGTCAGCGCCAGGTTCAGCACACTTTCTGCTTTGCTCATCATGGCTGCATCGCCGGTGCTCTTGCCATGCACGTACCATCCGTAGGCTGTGCGCAGAGTCTGAAACCATGGATTGAACCAGGCATCTTTCTCTGGATGGTTCCAGTCGCCGGTGATGTTGCGATTGCTTGCCAGCGTGCCGCAGGTCGTCGTTCCGCAAGGCCAACTTGAGTAAATGCGATCGGCATAGTTCATCCATGCTTCGTCACGCCAGGAATCAAATGAATGCAGCTCAGGCCGCAGGACATTGCGCTGTTCATCGCTGGATCGCAGTAGCTCCGGATGCCCGAGCTTTTCCCACAAGAGCCGTACAGCACGCCGATATCCCTGCTTTGATGGCTGGGCGGAGAGGAGAAGCTGGTAATGATATTCAACCGTATGAGCGTACTGCGGCACATGGGCAGTAGTGGATCGGTGGAAGTAGGAATGTCCGTGCGGCTCAAAGGAAATGGCACCGTAGGACATCCAGGGCCTGGAGGAAGAAGTCACATCCAAGTCGAGGGCCCGCATCTCCACATGACGATTGTCCACGCCGGCCAGGATGCCTGCAAAGACTTCTCGCTGCTGCATCAGCACGACCGGCGACTTGAACTCAGGTGCTGCCACCAGGTCGTCCGACTCGCTCTTGATGTTTTGCGACCAGACAAAATCAAGCGGACCGGTGTAAGTGTCGACGCGGACATTCCGCGCGGGCATGAAGTCATAGCGATCTTCGAGGGAGTTCAGCGACACATCGTGATCGGCTTTAAAACGTGTGGACACCTCGAGTACATCGATCTCGGAAGCAGGCGTAAGCCTCTGTTCGAAGCGACCGTTGTTACATTTTCCTTTCAGGATAAGTGTGTGGGCTGAAGTGTTCGCAGACTGGATACTGCAGACGGCAACGCCGGCGGCAGTGACGACCCTGATAGCAGGTGATGCCGCAAGCGCCGGCTCCCAGCCTTTGTCCGTATGAACAGCGAGGTTCTCGGTTATACCTTGTTCTGCCTGGTCGATGGTGATGCGATAGGCTGACGTACCTATCTGTGCCAATGACTCGGTATGAGCTGAAGAGGCGCTTAGAAGCGTGAGGCCTATCAAGGATAAGGGGGCGTGTTTCACTGCACGGCGTTCCCATCTGTCGCCTTCGCAGCGCCCTGGGGATGTTCATCCGCTGGTGGATGCTCGTCTGTCCAGACTTTCAAGGTGCTCGAGCCTTTGTAAAGGTCGCGAGGCTCCATGCGCGTGATGCCAAAGACAAAGGTTGCTCCCGGAACGTAGCGCTGTCGCACCTCAAAGTTTTCGAAGGCCACGCCGCCAGGCACCGGCGTGGTGGAACTCCAGTACACGCGTCGAGCGTTGACTCGAGCGCGCAGGTCCGGCTGGACATCGCTACCGCGGACACGCCAATACTGGGTGTACCGGGGCAAGGTGTAGACCCAGTGCGCGACGGTGTTGCCGGGACTGTCTGCGGGTGATGGTTCGTTGGAGGTGCAGAAGACGATGGCGCCTCCATCATCGGTACGCAGCAATCTTGGAAGCGGGTAGCTGGATTTTTCCGTGAAGGCCGTACCTGTGTAATCACTGAAGAGCGACCGGCTGTCGATCACCTGGTCGTTGAGCCAGAGGAGGCGCAGGCGTTCGAAGTTACCCATGGTGGCGGTAACGACATTTTCTTCGAGCGGCGCGCTGTCGGCCTCTGCGTATGGGGTGAGCCGCAGCTCATCAGGATGGTCCGAGTCGATGGATGCGATGACGTAGACGTGCGCTCCATTGGCCTGAAAGCGTTCTATGTCGATCTTTACCGAGAGCCGTTCAACCTTGGACTTACCGGCCTGGAGAGTCTCGAGGAGGCCGGCGACGGACGCCGTCTCGTCTTGGGGCGGAGCGACGGACATACGCTTGCCCCGCTGCCCAGGATCAAGCTGGCTCATTTCCAGTTCACTGAACGCCATGCGGTTGAAGCGATCGCCGGGGCCTGAGACGACCGGTTCAACGGCGACAAAGTTGAGAAGCTCTGGCTGCGCCTGACCTGGCTTGAAGACACCAACCCTGATGAGCCCGCGCGGGCCTCTCATGCCTCCGCTGGATGCCAGGCCGAACACTATGCCATCGCGTCTTCCCCAGATCAAGGGCTGATCTGGTCCGCTAGGTCGAATCCATTGCGAGGCTTGTGCCGCGACGGTGTTCGACTGAGCAGAAGTACAAGCGGCAAGCAGCAGAGAGCACGCTATGACTCCCAACAGGGAACGCGAGATGAATTGGATGTTCAGTGTGTCATCTGCCTTTCGACAAGCCCTCGGTGTTTCCGGGTGCGTGCTTCCCCGGTGGAGGTTAAACTTCGAATGCACTTAATCGTTTAAATAGTCGCGCGAAGAGACCATACCTGAACCATCGAAGAACGCGCAAGATCGCATTGTTCTCGTCCTCGGCGGGAGATCGAAAATCCGGATGGACCTATGGGAGCGCCCTATACTAAGCAGCATGTTGACCATTGTGGAAGTGGCGAAGAGGGCCAGGGTATCCACTGCGACTGTCTCGAATGTCATCCGCGGAACGCGTAAGGTCAGCGAAGAACTGACAAAGCGAGTTCAGACGGCCATCGCCGAGATGAATTACACGCCGAACGAGATAGCGCGGAGTCTGAAGGTCAAGCAGACGCGCATGCTTGCGATGGTGCTGCCGGACATCACCAATCCCTTTTTCCCCGAGATCATCCGCGGCGCCGAAGACGCGGCCTATGGCCGTGGCTATTTTCTGCTGACTGCCAACACCAATGAGCAGCTAGGTCGAGAGCAGCGCATTATTTCCGCACTCCGGTCCTACAGGGTGGACGGCATTCTGCTGGCAACGGCTCAAGGTGCATACGATCACGATGCGACCCACATTGCGAGCATGATCAGCGCCGGCTGCGCGGTGGTATGCCTGGATCGCGCTGTACCTGACGTGGCGACGGATGCGGTGCTGCTGGATAATGTCGGCGGATCGCGCGCATGCGTGCGTCACTTGGTGCAGCAGGGGCATCGCCGCATTGCGATCATTACGGGTGCTCCGCATCTGCAGACTGCGCAGGAGCGCCTGGAGGGGTACAAGATCGCGTTGAGAGAAGCAGGCATTCCAATCGACCAAAAGCTGATCCTGGAGGGCGATTTTCGCACGGAGTCGGGCCGACTGTGTTGTGAGCGGCTGCTGAAGCGACCGTCCAGCGCGACGGCTCTGTTTGTTTGCAACGGCCTGATGACGCTGGGTGTTCTGCAGGCATTCAATGAGCATAGTCTCTCCACGCCGGAGGACTATGCCCTGGCGACGTTTGACGAGGTAAACCACGACCACTCGTCGCGGGTTCAGCTGACGACAGTAGTGCAACCGAGCTACGAGATGGGCTTTCGCGCATGCAACATGCTGATGGATCGGATCGAGGGACGGCTGAGCCGGTCCAGTCTGATTATCCGGGTCGAGCCTCGGCTTGAGCTGCGGCAGTCGACTTCGCGTCGTGAGAGCACTGCTCGACGCTAGGCGCTGAAAGGCTTCGTTTATTCCTGTTGACAGGCATGATGACGCTGTGTTCTCTTCAGCCTCGTTTGATTTACACGTTTAAATCGGGGTGCCAATATGCCATTCTTCCGCCGGGTAGCGCCGGGATTGCTAGCGCTGATTCCACTGCTCGCACCTATTGCGATTTCCGCCCAGGCAGACCGCGGAGCCATCAAGGGACAGATCCACGATGCGCAGAATGGCATCATCCAGAATGCGGGCTTAACTCTGGTCAACGAGGCGACAGGAGTGTCTGTCCGCTCGAGCAGCTCCCAGAACGGCGACTTCAATTTCAGCAACCTGAGTCCAGGCCTCTACTCCCTGACTGTTGAGGCTTCCGCTTTCGGCAAGCTGATCCAGCAGCATCTTCAAGTGACCGTCGGCACGATTACGCCTCTCGATCTCACCCTGCGCTCTGCGACGGTGGAGCAGACTGTGACCGTGACTTCAGACGGCGCCAGGGTGGATACAGAAACGTCGGAGATTGGTACCGTGGTGACACCGCGCGAGATTGTTGATCTGCCAGTGCCCATGTCAAACGATTCGCGCAATCCGCTCAGCTTTGTCACCCTGACGCCGGGCGTCGCAGGCTCGACTCCTGGTGCGTCGCCGGATTATCGTCTGCACGTCAGCGGTTCACCGAGCGATTCGACCGAGGTCTATATCGATGGCGTCCCGATCATCAGCACGAATTTGCAGGGCGATGTGTCTTTAGATCATGCGCCGATCGACGCCATAGGCGAGTTCAAAGTAGTGAACAACAATCAATCTGCGCAGTATGGGTTGGCGAGCAGCGCCGTTTCGTTTACCTTCAAGTCCGGTGCCAACGCCCTCCACGGCAGCCTGTTCGAGTATCTGCAGAACGATAAGCTGGATGCGAACGACTACATCAGTAACGCGCTGGGGCAGAAGCGGGCACCCCTGAAGCAGAATGAATACGGTGGAACATTCTCAGGGCCGGTGGTCATCCCCAAGCTGTACAACGGGCACGATAAGACATTCTTTTTCTTCGAGTACACGCAGTTTTCGTGGCGGCCGAGTTCGAACAACGCGAGTCTGACCACGCTTCCGAATGCCTATCGCCAGGGAAATTTTCAGCAGGCCCTTGGCGCCCAACTTACGGATCCGGTCAGCGGTGCACTGATTTACGACCTGCTGGGACGCCCGGTATACAGCGGAGAGATTTACAACCCTCTACAGACCACGCCGGTGGCGTCCGGTGGTGTCACCTACCAGGTACGCAACCCCTTCGCGGGCAACACTATACCCACACAGGATTTCGACGCGGTGGCTAACAACATCCTGCCCTACTTCCCGACAGCGACAAACAATGGGGTCAACAATAACTTTTTCCGGCAGCAATCCACAAAAAATGATGAGCGTCGACTAGTCGCCAAGATCGATCACACGATCAATGAGCGGAACAATATATCCGGCAGCTTCTTCTATGGAAGCTACAACAATGGAAACAATGGCACGCTGAGCACATTGGATGGGCAGGTCATCACCAACCCGACAGACCAGGGTCGTTTCACTTACAACTTCACACCCTCGTCGCGGATCAGCAACAATCTCAATCTCGGCTTCCTGCGCGACGTGAACAACACCAATCCACCGGCGCTTGGCCCTGGGCTGACTGCGCTCGGCATCAACGGCCTTCCCACTGCACCTGGAGCGGCGCCATTCCCGATTGTGAATCTGCAGGGTTCACTCTCGACGGAGATCGGATCCGGTGGCTCGAACACAGCGGCCTCGAATCGCTATTTTGCAAGTGACAATCTATCGATCGTGCGCGGAAGCCATACGTTCACCATGGGTGGCGAACTGCGCCGCCTGCAGCGCAACGAGATTGGTGTGGGCACGCCGGCGTTCAATTTCACCCAAACAGAGACTGGTCTGAATGGAGTAGGCCATGCAGGCTCGCCGAACGGGCCGATTGTCTCTCTACCGACCGGGACTGGTAATTCCGGCGCCAGCTTCCTCGTCGGTGCAGTCGATTTTTCCAATGCGAGCTTCCCTATTTCGCAGGGATATCGCTGGTGGCAGACGGGCGTGTATCTCCAGGATGACTGGAAAGCAACCTCGCACTTACTGCTAAATCTGGGCGTGCGGTACGACATTCTGGTTCCACGTACGGAAGTGAATGGCTATGCGTCGACCGTCAATGTGAATCTGCCGAATCCGGCTGCAGGCGGCTTGCCCGGCGCGTATGTCTTCTACGGCAAGGGTGCCGGTCGCAATGGACAAGCGCGCATTGGAGAGATCGATTACAAAGCAGTGCAGCCGCGTATTGGTTTCGCCTACGCACCCTTTGCTGATCAGAAGACATCCTTGCGCGGCGGGTATAGCATCACCCGTCCAGCGGGTAATGACAACCTGGAGAACGGTATCGGTTCCAGCGAGTACAGTATTGGATTCTCCGGGGCGGCGATCGCCAGCAAGCCTGGTGATACGGTTGGGTCACCGGCGTTTTATCTGAACCAGGGCTTCCCTGCGTCCGGAGTTACGCCTGCGACACTGAGCCCGGGTATTCTTGTCGGGCTTACCAATCCTGCGATTATCTATCCGAAAGCGGGTTCGCCACCGACGCAGATGAACTGGGCTTTGCAGCTACAGCAGGAACTCCCGGGTAAGATGATCGCTTCGATCGGGTATGTGGGGTCGCACTCTTACCACATTGGTGTCTGGTCGAAGCCGAACGAGATCAATCCGGCGAAAGCTGCTACCTACGCCGGGGCCGCTGCGAGCGCTGGCCTGCCACTGAACCAGTTCCTCCAGTTACCAATCGCCAGTGACGCTGCCGCCAAAGCGGGCATCACGCCTCCGTTCCCAAACTTTGTCTCGGCAATTGGAGCGGCAGGAGCCACGATTGGACAGGCATTGCGGCCGTTCCCGCAGTATGGCAGTGTCGACAATCCGATCAATCCGATTGGAAGTGTCTCCTACAACGGATTGCAGACAAGTCTCCAGCGACGTTTCTCGAACGGTCTTACCTTCCTGGCGGCGTATACGTGGTCGAAGACCATGGGCAACGTGGACTCTGATAATGGAGCGGCTTCGGGCGCCGAGAACGCGCAATACTCTGCATCGTTCTACCAGGATTATTACAACCCGAGAGGCGCGCGGTCTGTGACCAGCTCGGACATACCACAGGTTGTTGCACTCAGTTATAGTTACGAGTTGCCGATTGGACGAGGCAAGGCACTCCTGAATAAAGGCGGCGCGCTTAACCAGGTGGTTGGAGGCTGGGAGGTGACGGGTATCCACCAATACCAGAGTGGCCGTCCGGTTCACATCGAGTACGACGCTTTTGGCGCTGCGAATCCCTACTATGCGACCGACGGTTTCAGCTTCCGTCCGAATCTCGTACCTGGTCAACCGCTGAAGAATCCGGCTTACCGCAAGGGATGTTCCGGTCCAGCGCCGAGCACTCCTGGCATCGAGTCCTGCTCGGTCTACATCAATCCGTCGGCGTTTATCGCACCGCCTCAGGGCGAGTTTGGCAATGCTCCGACTTTCCTTTCGGGCCTTCGCCTGCCTGCCTACTACAACGAGAGTCTGTCTGCTTCAAAGCGTTTCCATTTGATTGAGAAGGCAGATCTGCAGTTCCAAGCCAATTTTTTCAACGCGTTCAATCGAGTTGTCTTCTCGAATGGCGGCAATGCGAACACGTTTATCTTCAACAATGCCCCGGCAAGTCTTACGCCCTCGGCGCTGTCCAACTCCAACTCGGTGTTTGGCCTGCTTACCGCCCAGCAGAACAGTCCAAGGATGATCCAGTTTGCGTTGAAGCTGGAATTCTAACCATGTTGCGCCTGCCCCTCTTGCTTTCCTGCGTTGCCGTTGCCGGTATGGCTGCTACAGCGCAGGAGAGCTACACGCCACTTCAGGAGCATCTTGCCGCGGCCCGTCGCGCCCAGGCTGCAGCCAACTGTCACCTGGCTGCACAGGAATATCACCTGGCTGTCCAGTCGATGCAGTCAAGTGGTGAGTTGCGAACCAATGAGGGAATCGCGTTGTACTGCGACGAACAACTCGAACCAGCGGTCGCGGCGCTGCATACCGCACTCCGTCTCAACCCGTCACTGGTCACTCCTCATCTTTTTCTTGGCCTGGCATCTTTCCGGCTGTCCGATCTGAAGTCTGCGAATCGGGAGCTGACACTGTACCTTCGACGGGTTCCCGAAGACCGCACCGCTCATCTGTGGCTGGGATACACTCTCGCGGCTCAGGATGATCACGTGCAGGCCTTAGCGCAATTCGCCAAGGTGCTTGATGATGATCCGGAAAGCTTGGACGCTCGATATGCGTTTGGACTTTCCGCTCTTGAGATTGCACATGAAAAGGCGCGGGAACTTGCTTCTATGGATCCGAGTGGCATTCGACTTTTGCAGCTTGCCGCGCAGCAGTATCGCGCGCGGGGAGACGAAGCACTAGCCAGTGCGGCTGCAGCAGAAGCAGCCAGACGGTCGGCAGGGTTTACGCAGGTAGCGCCAGAAAATGCAAAAGCTGACCAACTCGCCAATGAAGCCAGGGCAGCCCAGGAGCAGGCGCTAGCAGCGTTTCAAGCGATTCTTGCGAATGCACCCGATTCTTATCGTGCGCACCAGGTGCTTGGAGATGCGCTGCTTGCTGCCAACAAGGACGAGGCGGCTATCGCCGAATACGAGACCGTACTGCGCATGAACCCTAAGCTGCCCGGGGTGCATGAAACTTTGAGCGCATGCCTGATCAGTTCTGGACGCTTTGCCGAGGCACTCGACGCGCTGGACGCAGAACGGGCTCTGTCTCCTGTTCCCTCTTCTCGCCTACTGACGCGCATTGGACAGGCTCAGCATGCGCTGGGCAAGGACGAAGAAGCAGCACAATCACTGCAGGCTGCTGTCAAAGCTCCCGATGCTCCAGCGACAGCCTATCTCCTGCTGGCAAGGGTGCAGCTGGCGCAAGGCAAGGCAGCGAATGCTGTGACATCGCTGCAACATTTTCTGTCTCTGCAGCCTGACAACTCGACTGCCTACTATGATCTCTCCCGTGCGTATCGCATCCTTGGTAATAAGCAGGAGATGGCAAGGGCGCTCGCCGATTATCAGCGCACGTCGCAGGATGCTAAATCGCGCGCACTGGTAGCATCACTCACCCAAGACACGTCTACTGCATTGTTTGCAGAAAGCGATAAAGGTACAACCGCAGAAGGTCAGCCGGCTCAGCACCCCTAGTCCCAACGTCCGCCACGGAACGAAACTCGAAGGTTGCGATCTACCCTTCCACTTTAAGGAGACTTCTATGCCGAATACTCTAGCTGCACCGATGAAGGAAGCCGTACTAGTCACCAGCGGAGATCTTCGCGAATCAGCCAACATCGCCTGCTGGCCTGCGCAAAAGGCCTTCGAAGAAAAGCTGGTCCAGAGCTTCGAGCAACAGGGCGTTCATCTGCGTCGGGCCGTGCCAGTCAATCCGATCACAGGTCACGGCTTTGTCTCCAGCCAGAGGATGGGCATGGACATTTTCCATACCATCGATCCCGAGGCCAACCTTGTCTTTGCAACGGCAGCATGGCAATACACGCATCATGTGCTGCCCGGTATGCGCAGCCATCGCGGACCCATTCTGACTGTTGCGAACTGGTCGGGACAGTGGCCCGGACTGGTGGGCCTGCTCAATCTGAATGGCTCGCTGGTGAAGGCCGGCGTGCCGTTCAACACTTTATGGAGTGAGCATCTGGATGATGAATATTTCACTTCCAGGCTCGCCGAGTGGTTCCGCGACGGGCGCATCACGCACGATCTCAGTCATGTTCGCGATCTTGAACTCGGAATGCTGCCGAAGGCCGAGCGCGCGCTTGGGGAGATGCTGGCTTCTGAACTGAAGGCACGGAAGATTA